>NZ_NFZS01000006.1 GCF_003264855.1 Dyella jiangningensis
GCTCGGCCACCTCCGTAACGGGGTAGCCACGCTCGCTAACCTGCTTAACCGCTTCAGCCTTAAACTCGTCAGTGAAACGCTTGCTGGTCATAGATCCTCCGATCCTCAATAGACACTATCAGGTGTCTACGGAATCGGGGGCGTACCAACAGCTCGTCGTATGCTCTATCTCTTGGGTCTACCATATCTGTTGAAACATCAACCGTTTCTGACCAGCTTCGCTCACTCCAGCCTCCCCTAAACCCCTTAAAACGAATCTCTGGTACGGCAGCGCCGCCTTGTGGGAACATCTTTTGGAGCATCGATTTTTTCAGCGCCGCTAGCTTGTCATGCTTGCGCTGATGCAGCCCAATCAGCCGATCCAGCTCTCGGAAATATTCACCGATTTGGGTTTGCTCGCTGGCATCGCGTGGAAGCGTCACCGGCGTGCCCTTAGCTTGCTCAACTGTGTAATGGGCAATGGTGCCGATGTGGCTGATGCTTTTGAGGTATCGGCGAAAAGGGTCAGAAGAGAGAAACGTGTAGAGATAGTGGCTATTCACTGCGTCGCGAATTTTAAACCAAAGAAGATCTGCGTCCTTAAAATATAGAGGCTCATCGTTCTTGACTAAAAAGGGAATACCGATCGAGCCGCCACCAGTGACCAACAGGTCGCCTTTTTTAATGCGCCCTACCTTCGCGGAAAGCTCTTCGTAAAGCTCAATGGAAATGAAAGCCTTTGTATTGTCGTCGCCTTTAAAGTGAGAAACGACATCGCTAGATCGGAAGAACGGAACTCCCGATTTGGTCCATTCATTTTTATGGACGCGTGCGGCGGATGTAATTGGAAATAGCTCCCCAAACTCCTTTTTATCCCAATCTCCACTGAACTTTCCAAACCGGATTCTTGGCGTCCTGCTATCGGTTTGCTCTGTCATTTCAGCTCCCCGCCAGCAAGGTTTTCAATTCCGCGAGGCCTTTAAGGTCGAACTCGTTGGCATCCAATTCCCCGATCATGCCCGCTAGCTCGGTTTCGGTTTGCTGGATGTAACGGGCGTTGTCAGCGTAGGTGATTTGGTACTTTTGCACGATGGCGTCAAGCTTGCGAATCAGGCCTTCGATCTGCTCATCGGGCAGGCTGTGGAGCTCATCGTGGAAAGGGATGATCCACTTGCGTTCGAGCAGTTCGAGGACCTGCGCGTCACTCAAGCCCTCGATCGTTGCCTTGGTCTTGAGATGCAGTGCGGCGGCACTTTTTTTGATCGCCGCTTTCAGGGTTTTCTCCTCGGCGAGCCAGTCGGCAGCCTTGATGATCCTTGCCTCGTAGGAGTCGGGATCGAAGTCGCCTGATTTCTTCGCCTCGGCAAGCAGGAGCTTCGCCTCCTTGGCGACGGCGGCATTGACGAATTTGTCGCCCGCGTCGTTGACTGTGTCGTTGCCCTTGTCTTCTTCGCTCAGGCTCTCCAAGGTTTCCTCTATCGAAGCGGTGATTTCGCTGAGTCGGGCTTCCTTTTCGCGCAGCGCATCCAGCTCCTTCTTGTGAAGGGTCAACTGCACCAGCTCGAAAGGCATGATTCGACCTTTCCAGCCCTCTTGAACCTCAACGTCTTTGCCATCCTTCTTTTTGGTGACCAGATTGGGATCCACAACGCGGGAGGCATCGAAGCCTTCAGTCTGAAGGATTTCCAGATCGATGGCGATGGGTTGCCAGTGATCGTCTAGGATTTGGTAGGCGTGATAGCGGTCGATGAGCGGCAGCGGAGCGAGGCGGGCAAACAGCGCTTCGCTGATGAGCGCTTCCTGTCGGGGAATCTGCAAGGTGAGGATCTGCTCCAGCAATACGCCGCGCAGCCAGGGCGTGAAATCCACAAAGGCGGCGGTGAATGTTTTGCCGTAGTTCTTCACCTCGGGATGTTCGCGGATGACCTGGGCGAGGTCCTCCACCTGTGGCTGGGCGTAAGGCGTGCCGTTGTCGGTAAATAGGGCGGCGCGCAAGCTGGGAAACGCTTTCCAGAAATCCCCCAGCGCATCCAGCTCGCTCAGCGGGATGCCACCAAACATGGAGGCGTAGAGATCCCAGCTTTCTGCGGGCTCGGACGAATCCACATAGCGCGGGATGTTGAGGTTGTAGTCATTGGCCTGCAGCTCGGTCTTAGGCACGAGGCGGCTGAAGCGCGGCACGGTAACGCGGACGGTCACGGTATCAGCGATTTTCTTGATGTCGGACGCGCGCAGTCTGTTGTTTTTCCCCTCCTTGGTGAAACCCTTGGACGCATCCACGATGAGGACATCGCTGCTTTCGCGCTTCTGCCGGAGCACAAGGATGACGGTGGGGATGCCGGTGCCGAAGAAGATGTTGGCCGGCAGGCCGATGATCGTTTCGAGGTGGTCGTTCTCGATGAGATTTTTGCGGATTGCGCCTTCCTCACCGCCCCGGAACAGGACGCCGTGGGGCAAGACGATGGCCATGATGCCGTCTGGCTTGAGATGATAGAGATCGTGCAGGAGAAAGGCGTAATCCGCCTTGGACTTGGGCGCGAGGCCGAAGCGTGCGTAGCGAGGATCGCTGCCTTTGTATTGCGGGTCCCACTTTTGCGAGTAGGGAGGATTCGAGACGACAGCGTCGAGGTACAGCGGGTTGTAGGTATTTACCGGGTCTTGATCATCGAAATACGGCCAATCGTCTTCCAAGGTGTCGGCATTGCGGGTGACGATGTTGCTTGGAAGGATGCCGCGCATGACGAGGTTCATGCGCGTGAGGTTGTATGTGTTTTCCTTCAGCTCTTGGGCGAAGTATTTGATGTTGTCTTTATCCGCCATGTGCTTGGCGATGGACTGGCCGATATTGAGAAGTAGCGAGCCGGAGCCGCTGGTGGAGTCGTAAATCTGGATGGTTTCCCTGTCCCTCACATGGTGCGCGATGATCTCGGACATGAGCACGGAAACCTCGTGCGGCGTGTAGAACTCGCCCGCCTTTTTGCCCGCATTGGCGGCAAACATGCCAATGAGATATTCGTAGATGAAGCCAAGCACGTCGTAGCCCTGCCTGCCATCCATGGGTATGTCTTTGATGAGCTGGAGCAAGTCGCTGATGGCCTTGGTCTGCTTCGCGGCGGTATCGCCGAGCTTGCTCAAGCCGGTTTCAAGCGTCTTAAAGATGCCCTCGAAGAGCCGCTTGTGGTTTGGATGAATCAGGCGACTGAAGGCAGAGAGCGCGTCGCGCACGTGGGAAACATCGAAATCGCCCTTCTCTTCGATCCAGGTAGAAAACAGATGCGAGTAGGAGATGAAGTAGCCAATATGGCCTTTGATGTGATCAACGGTTTCCGCGTCGTCCTCTGAGAGTGCGCGGAGTTCCGCGTCACTGAAGTCCTCGTCCTTCGCGAAGCGCACCAATTTGTCGGACAGGTATTTGTAGAAGATGAACCCGAGGATGTAATCCTTATATTCGTTGGCCTCGATTTTGGAGCGCATCTGGTTGGCCGATTCCCAGATTTTGGCGGCGAGTTGTTGCTTATTCATGGTGACCGGTCATTAGTTTTTTATCACTCGGATTGGGCGAGATTCGCAGCCTCGGATGGGGTCTTAGACACGAGGGGCGGACGTTCAAACCTAGGCGGAAAAGTATCACACCCAAAACGGGCCTCAATGGACCCGCACTCCCACAGCCGGCAACTTAATGAGGCAAGAATTCCGCCGAAAGAGAAGGATTCAGAGACCTTTTTCGCCATAGGTCATAGTTCCGAACCTCACCCAAACTGCACCGCTCATAGACTCACCTAGCATTGGAATTTGAAGCCTTCCGCATGCCTGCGAAGCAAACTCAAATACTTCCCAGAAGTGGTGGGCCCACCAGGATTCGAACCTGGAACCAAGGGATTATGAGTCCCCTGCTCTAACCGTTGAGCTATAGGCCCATTGCCTGCCGGCGTTGCGCCGGCGTGGGGCGGTCATGGTAGCGGGAGCGGGGGTGGGCGTCGACCGGATGGGCGGGCCGAAGAGGCCGGTGTCGATCCCGCGCACGCTCATCCGTCGCATACATGAAGGCGGCCATGCTGGCCGCCCCTTGCCGCCAAGGAGCAGTCATGTCTTACATCGATGGTTTCGTGATCGCCGTGCCCACGGCCAACCGCGAGAAGTTCGTCGGACACGCCGGTACGCTCGACGCCGTTTTCCTGGAGTTTGGCGCCACCCGCGTGGTGGAGTGCTGGGGTGATGACGTGCCCGAGGGCAAGCTCACAGACTTCCGCCGCGCCGTGCAGGCGAAGCCGGATGAAACGGTGGTGTTCTCCTGGATCGAATGGCCCGACAAGGCCACCCGCGATGCCGGCATGGAGAAGGTGATGAAGGACCCGCGCATGGATGTCGCCAACGAGATGCCTTTCGACGGCAAGCGCATGATCTTCGGCGGCTTCGTGCCGGTGGTGAGCCTGCCGGGCTAGGCAAGCCCCTGGTCTGGCCGCCAAGGCCCGATGTCCGAGACCTCATGGTCTGGTCGCACCGGCCAGGCCATGGCTTGCCGCATCGGCTCTCTTCAGCCTGGTGGGCTCGAAGGGGTCCGCTCTGGGTCAATGGCGCATGGCAACCTGGCGGCTGCGGCGGTCATACGGGAAGCACGACGCCTGCCGATCCGGCGAAGGTCACTTCCAGGCTTCTTCGCTGCGTTGCTCGAAGTGGTCGTATGCGGTCACCAGGCCACCGAGGACTTCAGCGGTCGTTTCGAACAAGGCCTGTGCCTTCGGGTCGGTGACCTTGCCAACGTCCGAGCGGACGTGGCTGATCGACTGTTCCAGCATCGACTTGATCTTCTGCGTGTGGTGTCTCGGGTCGCTTTCGGGATAGTTGCTGGTGTTGCTCATCGTCCATCTCCTTACTGTCTGTCGAACGGAAATACACACCCTGCCCTTCAGTGGCGAAGGCGTGGCATGGGCTCGGCAAACCAGAGGAAACGAAGGGCATCGCCAGAGGCGTTGCCGAGTTCAATCACTGGCGTCGGCGCAGTAGTCGATCATCGAGAGGATGCTCAGGCGTTATAGAGAGCGGTGATCGTGCACTGCGAGGAGGCGTCGCTTCCCAACCGGCCCCGACCGTGAAACACGTCCTCCATTGAAGATGTGAGACTCGCGTGGCGCGCGTCTATGGGGCGTGACCTGGCGGTGAGCGCCACGGAAATCCATCGGCTTTTCGGTAATGGCCCGAATCACCACCCAGGTTTTTCGCAGAGCGAAGCACTGCCGTTTCGCGAACTGCCGGCGCGATCTCGCCCGGCTTGGCCGCTGTGAGCCGAAATAACCAAATCACGGGGATGATTGACACTCATCACGGGCGACTACTGCGCTCGCTCGGGCGAATGGTGATCTCCATGGATCAATGCGGAGCCGGCCACGGAACGGGGCGCCCAGGTCTCCAGTAGAACTACGTAGCCGGGTTCCGATCAACTACGGATGCCTGGCATCCGCCGCAAGGGCAAGCTGCGGTCATTTCAGACGCACAGGAGCGGCCACTGATGACCTCGCGTCTTCTCTTGGCGGCCATGGTTGCCGCGATCGCAACAGGGGCCATGCCGGTCCCGGCAAGTCCGGATACGTCGAAGAGCGCGGGGATCTCGTCCACGCCCAAGGAGTTGCAACACCGGAACATCGAGCGCCGCGCTGTCGAGGCGATCCTGTGGGGCATGCCAGCCGTCAATTTCCAGTTGATGCTCGATGCCTTCAAGGCCATGGGTGGCGGACCCAATCAGGTCGCGTACTGGTCCCGGCCGGTGAACTGGAAAGACCAGACGCTGACGCCGAATCCGGACACGATCTATTTCACGCCGTTCTATGACACGCACGACGGCCCGGTAGTGCTGGAGATCCCGGCGGCGGCGGACGGCTCCATTACCGGCAGCGCCGATGATGGCTGGCAGAACCCGCTGGAAGATGTTGGGCCGGCGGGCGTCGACAAGGGCAAGGGCGGCAAGTACCTGATCCTTCCTCCCGGCTACAAGGACAAGGTGCCCGACGGTTATATCCCGATGCCATCGCATACGTACCAGGGCTTCGCGCTGCTCCGGTCGAACCTGAAGAGTGGCAGCGACGCCGACATCGCCAGCGCCGTCGCCTACGGCAAACGCATCCGGTTCTATCCCCTGCCCCGCGATGGTGCGGCGCCGGTGGAAACGCGGTTTGTCGATGCCTACGACAAGCCTTACGAGGCGACCATTCCCTATGACTCGCGCTTCTTCGACGCGCTCGACCGCTTCGTGCAGGCCGAACCGTGGTTGCCTCGCGACAAGGCCATGATCGATCCGCTGGCCGCCATCGGCATCCGGAAGGGCGGTACCGGTGATGCCCTGGCCGCGAACAAGCCCCTCTTCGACAAGGCGGCCGCTGAAGCCAAAGCCCTCATCGCGCTGTGGACGGAAGACGTGTTCGTTCCACCGTTCTATGACGGGACCCACTGGGCCCTGCCGGCTTCTGCAAAGTTCGTGGAAGGCATGAGCACGGACTTCGCCGATCCGGACAGCTATCCGATCGACAGTCGGGCGGTTGCCTATTCCCTCGCCTATTTCTCGGCCAAGCATCTTGGCGCGGGACAGTTCTACCTGATGACCATCAAGGACAAGGAGGGCCGCCGGATGGGCCACGGAAAGAGCTATCGACTGCACGTGCCCGCGAACCCGCCGGTCAAGCTCTATTGGTCCGCGACGGCTTACGACGGGGACACGCACGCGCTCATCCGCGACACCCGCTGGTCCAGCCGGGGATCGAACACGCCAGGGCTGCAGAAGAATGCGGATGGTTCGGTGGATCTCTATTTCGGGCCGAGCGCGCCGGCGGGCAAGACAAGCAATTGGGTGCCGACCCATGGCGATGGCAACTTCGAGGTGCTGTTCCGCTTTTACGGTCCGGAGAAGTCGTTCTTCGCGAAGACCTGGAAGCTGCCGAACATCGAGGTCCAGCCGTGAGACGCGGCACGAGATGACGTCGAGCCTCTACTCCGGCGCGGAAGTTTGGCGGTACAGGCTCACAAGGGTGCCTCCGAGCTAAGGCAGCATCCCGGAACAGGTAGCACGCACTCCACGCATAGCACTGTGGATTTTCGACATCCCCAAGCCCCGTTCAACGTGCTGAGGTGAAGACATGATCCGCCCTACCGCCCTTGCTCTCGCGCTGGCCATGAGCGCAACCGCCATCGCGCAGTCGAACGATCCTGCCAAAGCAGTTCCTGTCAGTCCTGACAACTTCGCTCGCGCGGAAAGCGACATGTACTTCGCCGAGGCCATCAAGCTGGCGGGCGGCATCGGCCGGTTCGATCACCGCCGCGAGGTGATGAACGTCAACAAGCAGACGGTAGTCCGCGCCAACCGCGACACGCTGTATTCGGCGGCCGTGTTCGACCTGGACGCAGGCCCGGTCACCATCACGCTTCCGGATGCCGGCAAGCGATTCATGTCCCTTATGGCCGTCAACGAGGATGAATACGCCATCGCGGTGGACTACGGCGCCGGGAATCACACCTATACCAAGGATCAGATAGGAACGCGCTACGTGCTGATCGCCGCGCGAACCTTCGTGGATCCCGGCGACCCCGGCGATCTGGGGAAAGCCCATGCCCTGCAGGACGCCATCAAGGTGCAACAGGCGAACAAGGGAAGCTTCGAGGCTCCGCGTTGGGACCCGGTGAGCCAGAAGAAAGTGCGTGAGGCGCTCATCGCGTTGGCGGGAACGCTGCCTGATACCAAAGGCATGTTCGGCACCAGGAAGGACACGGACCCCGTTCGCCACCTGATCGGCGCGGCATCCGGCTGGGGCGGCAACCCCGACAAGGATGCCACCTACCTCACCGTGACGCCGCCGAAGAACGATGGCAAGACCGTGTATCGATTGACGGTGAGAGACGTACCCGTCGACGGCTTCTGGTCGATCAGCATGTACAACAGCAAGGGTTATTTCGAACCCAACACGTACAACGCCTATGCCATCAACAACCTCAGCGGCAAGAAGAACGCGGACGGATCCGTGACGGTGCAATTCGGCGGGTGCGACGGAAAGATTCCCAACTGCCTGCCGACCACGCCCGGCTGGAACTATTGGGTGCGCCTCTATCGCCCGCGTGCGGAGATCCTCGATGGCTCGTGGAAATTCCCCGAGCCGATACCGGCACCTTAGGCACATGGAAGCGTCACCGGCAAAGGCCGTCGATGCCATCACCTGCAAATGTCTCGAAGCGGTCGTGGTAGCTGGGCGGATTGGACGTCGCTCTGGCGGGCGCAACCGCCGTGGGGATGTGGGGATGTCGGCTTGCCGGCGCGGGTGACGTAGACTTTCCACCGACGCGCCGGGTGATGGCGCTTTGTGGATGAAGGATGCGTCATGCGCGAGCTGATCGAGCGGTACCTGGCTGCCTATAACCGCATGGACGTCGACGGCATGCTGGCGACGATGCATCGCGAAGTGGTGTTTGAGAACTACACGGCGGGCGTGATGAGCGTGCGTACCCAGGGGGCCGATGAATTGCGGCACCTGGCGCAGAGTTCGAGCTACCTGTTTTCCGCGCGGCGGCAGTTGATCCTGGCTTATGAGGAGCGGGATGGCACGGCGACGGCGCACATCCTGTTCGACGGCACGTTTGCGGTGGACCTGCCCAACGGGGTGCGGGCCGGGCAGTCGATTACGTTGAATGGGCGCAGCGAGTTTCGGGAGCGGGACGGGTTGCTGGTTTATATCGGGGATTACAGTGAGTGAGGTTTTGGGCCTGTTTTAAGGGCCGAACTTGGGGTTCGCGATAAGCGGTGACCGGGGCGCTGGGCCCCGGCCTGCGCCGGGGCGACGGGCTAAAAACTCTGGGGCGTTTCGTTAGGGGTGGAGGCTGGCGGCTTTGGGGTCGGCGGTGAGGTGGTGGGTGTCTGTTCGGCGCAGCAGGGCGTTGCGCCAGTGTTGTTGCTGCGCGCTGGTGGATTCGATGAGCCACTGCGGTTTGTTGGCGACCCAGGCGGCGACGGCCACGCCGTCTTCGTAGAGCACGCGGGTGCCGGTGACGGCGGGGAGTTTGTTGCCGGCCAGCACGGTGCCCACGAGGTTGAGCGGGTCTGAGCCGCTGACGAGTACGAGTTCGCCTTGCGGCTCTTGCTGGCGGATGGCGCGCAGGCGGCCGATGGCTTCGGGCAGGGCGAACTGTTCGCCGACCAGGCCTTCCACGAAGCGGCCGCCGCGGATTTCGCCGCGGGCTTCCAGGCGGTGGTAGACGCGCAGCAGTTCGCGCCAGCTGGGGAGCCAGGGGGCTTCGCGTTCGAGCAGCTTCCAGAAGACGACGCCGTAGCGGCGTAGGAGGGTGCGGGCGATGTGTTCGAGGGTTTCGGGGTCGGGCTTTCCGGCGCTGGCTGGGGGTTTCGCAAGACCCGCACCCTCATCCGGCCCTTCGGGCCACCTTCTCCCGGGGGAGAAGGAAGAGCTGGGGCGCACTAGCGACCAGCGACCTGCGTCTTCGACGCCGGTGAGCATGTGGCGGCGGAGGCGGCGGTGGCGGTGGGCGTCGCGTTTGGCGGCGGGCACCAGCAAGGCGCGCAGGCCGGCGAAGCTGTCGGCGGTGATGCGGCCGGCGGCGACGAGTTCGCCCAGGGCGTCTTCCAGTTCGGTACGCAGCAGGTGCGTGGCGTGCATGAGTTCGTCGAAGAACAGGGCGCCTTCGTCACGCAGGGTGTCGAGCACGGCCTGGGCGCGTGAGGACACGGGGGTGTCCTGCACTTCTCCCGCGTTGGCGGCGGTGCTGGCCCATACCGGGACGCTGCGGCGCGGCAGCAGCACGATGGGCGTGGCGCGCACGGGGCCGCCGCCACTGCCGGTGCCGGTGCGCAGACGGCTCCAGCTGATGCGGCCGGCGCGGCACAGGTCGTCCAGCCAGGTGATGGAGTAGTCGTTGATGCGCGCGGGCAGCACTTCGGTTTCCCACGCGCCGGCGGCGGCCTCGTAGCCTTCGAGCTGGGTGAGCACGGCGGGCAGCGCGTCGGGGCCGCTGAGGCGTGCGCCGGGTGCGGCGTGCTGCCATTCGAACAGGAAGCGCATGAGGTCGCGGCGGCTGACCGGCTCGATCTCGCGGCGCAGGCGACCGATGGTATAGCGGTGGATGCGCGCGAGCAGATGGCGCTCGCACCACTCGATGTCCTGCGTGCCGGGCGTGAAGTGGCCCTGCATCACGTAGCCTTCCGACTGCAGGCGCAGCAGGGTGAGGCCGATGTCGGACGCGGGTACGTGCAGCGACGCGGCGAGCTGCGGCACGGTGACAGGGCCGAGGCCGGTCAGGCGGCCGCGGACGAGTTCGAGCAGGGCGTCTTCGCGGGTCCAGGGTTGGGCGGCGTATTCGGCGGGGGCGGTGATGGGTGGATGGAGGGCGGCGTCCGGGTGGACGGATTGCCATTGGGGGAGTTTTTCGGCTGATGTCCATACGTCGGACTGAGGCAAGAGTGGCCCCTCACCCCGGCCCTCTCCTCGCTCCTCAAAGCCGCGGCCGTCCATGGCCGCTCCCCGCGTACCCCGGAGGGGAGAGGGAGCTAGGAGCGTCGCACGGTGATTCTTGGCGAGGGACTTGAGCCAGTCGTTCCAGCCTTCGTGGGTGTCGGCTTCGTGTTGGGTGATGCCGCCGAGGATGCCCAGGGCTTCGTGCATTTCGTCGGCGCTGCGCACTTGCGGCCACGCTTCTTCGCGGACGGAGGCGATGGCGTCTTCGTCGAGGCGGCCGAGGTCGTCGGCGCTGTCGGCGTCGGTCCAGCGGCGGGATTGCACGGCCTGGGTGCGGCGTTCTTCCAGCGGTGCGTCGTCGAGGTAGGCGTACGGCGCGGCGTTGAGCACTTCGCCGGCCAGCGGGCTGGGGGCGGCGAGATCGCGGGCGACGACGCGGATGGAGCCTTCTTCCAGCCCGCGCAGGATGTGCAGCAGACCGTCGACGTCCATCGCTTCGCGCAGGCAGTCGTGCAGGGTCTGGTTGACCAGCGGGTGATCGGGAATCTCGCGTTCGCCGGCAAGGTTTTCCGCGCAGGCCACCTGGTCGGGGAAGACGGTGGCGAGCAGGTCTTCGCTCTTCATGCGCTGCAGTTGCGGTGGCACCTTGCGGCCGCCCTGGAAGCGCGGCAGGGCGAGCGCGGTGGTGGCGTTCCAGCGCCAGCGCACGGGAAACAGCGGCGCATCGAGCAGCGCCTGCACCAGCACGTCTTCGGCGGAATTGGAGTGCAGGTAACGCGCCACTTCTTCCAGCGGGAAGCTGTGACTGGTGGACAACGACAGCACGATGGCGTCTTCGGTGGCGGCGGCCTGCAGTTCGAAGTTGAACTGGCGACAGAAGCGCTTGCGCAGCGCGAGACCCCAAGCGCGATTGATGCGGCTGCCCCACGGCGTATGGATGATGAGCTGGGTGCCGCCGGATTCGTCGAAGAAACGCTCGAACACGATGGTGTCCTGCGTGGGCAGCACGCCGAGCGCGGCCTTGGCGCCGGCCATATAGTCGGCCAGCTGCTGCGCGGCGGCTTCGTTGAGGCCCAGCGTGTGCATCAGCCAGTGCATGACGGCGGGCACGCCGCCTTCGTCGAGGCGCGTGGCGATCTCTTCGCGCAGGCGCGATACGCCGTGCGATAACTCGTTGGAGCGGCCCGGCGCTTCGCCCAGCCAGAACGGGATGTTCGGCGGCACGCCCTGCGCATCTTCCACGCGCAGGCGATCGCGCTCCACGCGGATGATGCGGTAGCTGGTGTTGCCCAGCTGGAACACGTCGCCGGCCAGGCTTTCCACGGCGAAGTCTTCGTTGACCGTGCCGATGATGGTGGCCTGCGGTTCGAGCACGACGAGGTAATCGGCCGTGTCGGGGATGGCGCCGCCCGACGTGATGGCAGTGAGTCGTGCATTGCGGCGCGCACGCAGTTGCTTGTGCACGGCGTCGCGATGGATGTACGCGCTGCGCGGACCATGCCGCGTGGTGAAGCCATCGGCCAGCATGCGTACGGATTCGTCGAACTGCTGGCGCGTGAGGTTGCGATAGGGATAGGCGCGACGCAGCGTGTCGTACAGCGCGTCTTCGCTCCATTCCTGGCAGGCCACTTCGGCGACGATCTGCTGCGCGAGCACGTCGAGCGGTTGCGGCGGCTGGATCAAGGTGTCGAGTTCGCCGCGACGCACGCAGTCGAGCAGCGCGGTGCATTCCACGAGATCGTCGCGCGTGGTCGGGAACAGGCGCGCTTTCGGCGTGCCGTTCACCGCGTGGCCGGAGCGGCCCGCGCGCTGCAGGAAGGCGGCGATGGAACGCGGCGAGCCCATCTGGCAGACGAGGTCCACATCGCCGATGTCGATGCCGAGCTCCAGCGATGCCGTGGCCACCAGCACCTTGAGGTCGCCGCGCTTGAGGCGCTGCTCGGCGTCGAGGCGCTGCTCCTTGGCGAGGCTGCCGTGGTGCGCAGCAACGGTCTCCTTGCCCATGCGTTCGGAGAGATGTCGCGCCACTCGCTCGGCGAGGCGACGCGTGTTGACGAACACGAGCGTGGTGCGATGCGTTTCGACGAGATGCGCCAGCTGGTTGTAGACCAGCTCCCAGCAGTCGTTGGACATCACCGATTCGAGCGGCACCGGAGGGACGACGATGGCGAGGTCGCGCTCGCGCGTGTGGCCGACGTCGATGATGTTGACGGTGTCTTTTTCGATTTCCTTCTCCCTGGGGAGAAGGTGGCCCGAAGGGTCGGATGAGGGTGCGGGGCTTGTGGCTTCGTTGATAAGAGCGGGGGTTCGCTTTGAACTAACACCATCGCGAGAGTGGCCCCTCACCCCGACCCTCTCCCCGGGGGGGAGAGGGAGTTGAGCGTGTGCGCCCACGAGAAACTTGGCGACTTCTTCAATCGGCTTCTGCGTCGCCGACAAGCCAATGCGCAGCAGCCTGCGCTGGCACAGCGACTCCAACCGCTCCAGCGACAGCGCCAGGTGCGCGCCACGCTTGCTCGACGCCAGCGCGTGGATTTCATCCACGATCACCGTGCGCGTACCCGACAGCATGCGGCGGCCCGATTCGGAGCCGAGCAGGATGTAGAGCGATTCGGGCGTGGTCACCAGGATGTGCGGGGCCTGCTTGCGCATGCTGTTGCGCTCGGCCTGCGGGGTGTCGCCGGTGCGTACGGCCGTGCGGATGTCCACGTCGGGCAGGCCCATCGCGGCGAGTTGCGCACGGATGCCTTCGAGCGGGGCTTCCAGGTTGATGCGGATGTCGTTGGACAGCGCCTTCAGCGGCGACACGTAGACGATGGAGGTGACGTCTTCTAGCGTGCCACCGTTTTCCACGCCTTCGCGCACCAGCGTATCAATGGCGGCGAGAAAGGCGGTGAGCGTCTTGCCCGAACCTGTCGGGGCGGCCACGAGCGTATGACGGCCCGCCCGAATGGACGGCCAGGCGGCTTTTTGCGGCGCCGTGGGCTCGCTGAACGCGCCCTGGAACCAGGCCGCGACGGCGGGATGAAAATCGTGCAGTGGCATGGGCTTAGGCGTGGCCGGCAGGCGGCTTCAGAGTAACCCGAGATGGGGGCGGCGGGGTCGTTTGGCAACGCGCAGGCGAAAAGTTCTACTTTCGTTAACCACCTTCTTTCGATGACAATAGCGTGACGCCGCCGTACGCCTTGGTATGTTCTTGCGGCGTACTTTGCTTGCCGTTGCCTTCCTATCATTTCCGGGGAATTTCCAATGACCGCCGCCAGCCCGACGCGCTTCGCCGTGCTTGCCCTTTCCATTGCCAGCGCCCTCGCCATGGGTGCTGCCTCCTCCGCCCACGCACAGGACGCGACGGCACAACAGAATACGGCCGCCAAGCCCAGCAAGGCTGTTGAACTGGCCACCGTGAACGTGACGGCTGAAAAGCGCGTCGAGAATCTGCAGAAGGTGCCGATCTCGATGACCGTGCTGACGCCGGCGCAGCTCGACAACTACGGCCAGTCCGGCGACACCGTGCTTCAGCTCGCCAGCCGCGCGCCGAGCGTGTACGCCGAAACCTCGTACGGCCGTGAGTTCCCGCGCTTCTACATCCGCGGCCTCGGCAACAGCGACTTCGACCTCAATGCATCGCAGCCGGTGTCGATGGTGTACGACGACATCGTGCAGGAAAACCCGATCCTCAAGGGTTTCCCGCTGTTCGACCTGCAGCAGGTGGAAGTGCTGCGTGGCCCGCAGGGCACCATGTTCGGCCGCAACTCGCCGGCCGGCGTGATCAAGTTCGATTCGGTGAAGCCGAGCCAGGACACCAGCGGCTACGCGCGCGTGTCGTACGGCACCAAGGGCACGGCGAATGCCGAGGCCGCGCTGGGCGGTTCGCTGGGCGGCCACTGGTCGGGTCGCGTGTCGGCGCTGGCGCAGCATCGCGACGGCTGGATCGACAACGGCTACACCGGCGAGAAGGATGCGCTGGGTGCCTATAACGACCGCGCCATCCGCCTGCAGGCGATGTACGACAACGATGGTTTCAACGCGCTGCTCAACGCACACGCGCGCTGGCTCGACGGCAGCGCGATGGTGAACCGCGCGAACGCAATCCCGCTGGGCAGCGACAGCCTGGTGCCGGGCTTCCAGCGCGACACGGTGTACCAGGACGGCCGCAACCGCCAGCATCTGTTCTCGTGGGGCAGCAATGCGCACCTCACCTGGAACCTGGGCGACTACACCTTCACCTCGATCACCGGCTTCGAGAAGGCCACCACGTACAGCCTGGGCGACGTGGACGGCGGCATCGCCATCCCGCTGAATCCGAGCCAGGACAAGTACGTCACGCCGTTCCCGTCCGAGACGGCCGACGCGCTGCCGCATGACAACCAGATCACGCAGGAATTCCGCCTGGCCAGCAATCCGCAGGACCAGCTGAACTGGCAGGTGGGCGCGTACTACTTCTACGAAGACATCGCGATCGTCAATTACGACTACGCCACGCTCAACAACCACGCGATGGACGGCTATGCGCAGCAGAGCCAGACCACGCGCGCCTGGGCGGGCTTCGGTTCGGTGGACTATCGCCTCACCGACAGTTTCGACGTGCGCGCCGGTGCGCGTTACTCGCACGACTCGCGCGATTTCCATGTGGACCGCCTCCTCTCGCCGATCGGCGGCGGCCCGCTGTCGCTGAGCGCCAACCCGCATGACGCGCGCTGGAGCGGCGACCTCACCGGCACCTGGACGCTCAACCCGAACGTCAACGTGTACGGCCGCATCGCCAACGGCTTCCGCGCACCCAGCGTGCAGGGCCGCGTGCTGTTCGCCGACTTCATCTCGCAGGCCAAGCCCGAGACGATCACCTCGTACGAGCTGGGCGTGAAGACCACCGGCATGGACAACCGCCTGCGTTTCAACGCGGACGTCTACAACTACATCATGCACAACGAGCAGCTCACCGCGGTGGGCGGCGACATCAACGTCACGCGCCTGATCAACGCGAAGAAGACCGAAGGCTACGGCGCCGAGTTCGATCTGGAGGCCTACCTCACGCCGAACTTCATCCTCACCGCCGGCGGCAGCTACAACCACACCGAGCTGAAGGATCCGAACCTGGCCGTGGCGGTGTGTGGCTCGGGCTGCACGGTGACCGACCCGCTCAATGCGCAGGGCAACGCGCTGGTGGACGGCAACCCGCTGCCGAACGCCCCGAAGTGGATCGGCAACCTCACGGCACGCTACGGCATCCCGTACGGCGAGAGCGGGGAGTTCTTCATCTACACCGACTGGAGCTACCGCAGCGAGGTGAACTTCTTCCTGTACCAGTCGGAAGAGTTCCGCAGCAAGCCGGTGCTCGAGGGTGGCCTGCGCGTGGGCTACAACTGGGATTTCGGCAAGCGCGAAATCGCCCTGTACGGCCGCAACATCACCAACAAGCAGTACATCACCGGTGCGATCGACTTCAACAACCGCACCGCGTTCGTCAACGACCCGCGCATCCTCGGCGTGGAGTTCCGCGCCGACTTCTAAGGTCCGGCGGACGATCGACCTCGAAGGGAGCGGCCTGGCCGCTCCCTTTTTTGGCGCTGCATGCGCCATGGCGCGCCGGCTTGATGCAGAATCCGGATCTTTCACCACGAGGCCAGCGTGTGAACCACCCGGGCGACCACCGCAACGAGCAGCTTCTCACCATGCCCGACGGGCAGCCGCTGTTCGTGCGGGATTGGCCGCATGCACGCGCGCATGATGCGGTGCTGATCGTGCATGGGCTGGGTGAGCACAGCGGCCGCTACGAGCGGCTGGCCCAGTGGTTCCACACCCGCGGCTACGCCGTGCGCAGCTACGACCAGCGCGGCCACGGCCGCACGCCCGGCACGCGCGGCGCCTTGAGCCATGCCGACGACCTGCTGGAAGACCTGGCCACCGTCTACAACGGCTACGCCGCCACCCTGCCCCGCCCGCCGCTACTGCTCGGCCACAGCATGGGCGGCCTGGTGGCTGCGCGCACCGTGCTGGATCGGCGCGTACGTCCGCCGGCGCTGGTGCTGTCGTCGCCGGCGTTGAGGACGTGGGAATCGAAGTTCATGCAGCGGTTGGCCGGGGTATTGGCCAAGGTGGCACCGAACCTGCCACTGCCGAACGGGCTGCCGTTCGACAAGCTTTCGCACGATACCCAGATCGAGCCCGCCTACCGCGGCGACCCGCTGCGCCATGGCTGGATCACGCCACGGCTGGCCGATTTCATCTTCCGCGCCGGTGACGCATGCATTGGCGACGCCACCCGCCTGGCCGTACCCACGCTGTTGCTGGTCGCCGGTTCGGACAAGCTGGTCGACCCCTCCGGCAGCCGCGATTTCTCCGCCGCCGCCTGGGCCGGCAACCACCTCACCACGCGTTATTTCGATGCGCTGTACCACGAGCTGTTCAACGAGGCGGAGCCGGCGAGAAGCCAGGTGTTGAAGCAGCTGGGGGATTGGTTGCAGAAGCGGGCGTAACGCGCGCCGTCTCTACCCTGTTGGAGCACACCCAGTGCGCGAAAAGCCTGCGGAGAGGTACGACGAATCTCCGCGATCGCGCACAGGGTGCGCTCCTACAAAAAAGCAGGATTGGGCGCGTGGGGTATCTCTGCCGTTGTGGGGGCGCACCCTGTGCGCGACAAACCTGCGAAACGGCAGCGACGAATCTTCGCGGTCGCCCACAGGGTGAGCTCCCACAAGCATTCGCTACGGCTTCGCCAAAACACTGCCCTTCACCTGTAGGAGCGCACCCAGTGCGCGAAAAGCCTACGGAGCGGCAACGGCGAACCTCTGCGATCGCGCACTGGGTGCGCTCCTACAAAGGGACCGCTCCGCCCGCGCCAAATGAATCCTCTTTTCTGTGGGAGCGCACCCTGTGCGCGACAAACCTACGAAGCGGTGACGACGAGGCGCCGCGATCGCGCACTGGGTGCGCTCCTACAAGAGAACCGCACTGCCCGCTCCACGACACCTTGTCTCTCCTTGTAGGAGCGCACCCAGTGCGCGAAGAGCCTATCCCCCAAGGGGCCTCGCGGAGCGGTGACGATGAGGCGCTGCAGTCGCGCACAGGGTGCGCTCCCACATGGTGGCGGCGTGTACACAGATCTCTCTGTAGGAGCGCACCCAGTGCGCGAAAAGCCTACAGAGCGGCCACGACGAGCCCACGATCGCGCACTGGGTGCGCTCCTACAAAGGAATGCGCAACCTACGCCACGGCGCAGAAAGAACACGGCGCGCTACAACCACTCCCGCTTGCCGGTGAACACGATGGTGAGCCACTCCACCCGGATATCACTGCCGAGGCGGTGGGCGATCTGGCTGCGGACTTCGTCGATCGATTCCATGGTGCCCAGCGGGCGCGAAGGATCGACCAGGATGTGGATGTCGATGAAGCGCATGCGGCCGATCTTGGCGACGTAGCTGCTGAAGTCGAGGTAGCCGCGCTCGTGCACCATGGCCTGCATCACCGCGCGCACGCGCTGGTCGAGCGCATCGGGGGCCAGTTGCAGTACTTCGCGCAGCGCCTGCCACAGGCTGCCCAGGGGCAGCGGCAGCAGCACGACGACGAGCAGCAGCAGGATGGCGGAGTCGATGTAGCGCGTCCAATGATCGAGCGTGCCGCCCTCGATGACCGCCGCCAACGCAAAGCCGATCAACACCGCGATGCTGATGCAGCCGCCGATCAGCCAGCCGCGCGCATCGAGTTGCACCAGCACCGAGCCCAGCTGCTTCGACTGGCGGTTCATCTGGTAGGCCATGCCCATGCTGACCACGCTCATCACCACCGCCCATGCGGCGCCGAGGCCGAAGGCGATTTCGTGGCCGCCGGTCAGCAGGTCGTGCAGGGCGGTGAAGGCGGCGTAGCTGCAGATGGCGGTGAGTACGGTGGCGTTGAACACCACCATCAGCGGTTCGAGGTGCCAGTAGCCGAACTGGAAACGCCGGCTGCCTTCGCTGGAGACCAGGCGCGACACCAGCAGCGATCCGCCGGTGAGCACGACGTCGACCAGCGAGTAGAAACCGTCGAACGCGATCGCCTGCGAACGCATCAGCAGGCCCACGGCGACACAGGCAACGCCAACGACGAAGGTGACGGCAATCGACAGGCGCAGCTGGCGTTGTTCGCGAGTGGTATCCATACGAAAGCCAGTCCCCAGGAGGTCAACGGAAACCACGGATGCACCGCCGAACACCGGCGCGATCGCCGGCGGCTTCGTGGCGAATTATATGGTGCAGTCCGCCGTCGCCGCTCCGTGAAAGTATGGCGCGGACGCGGCCTGCTCCTTCACGTTTTGCTTCCACAAAGCGCGCCAGCATGCTCGACGCCTCTGTGCCATCGCCCGGGTGTTGCCATGTCGAACAAGCCCAGTTCGCGGTCACGTCGCGACTTTTTGCGTCAGTCAATGGTGGCCGTGCCCGCGGTCACCTTGCTGGGCGGCTCGACCCTCGCGCAGCCACCGAATGCAGCGGCATCGGCAGCGGGATCGGCTTACTCGCCACGCTATTTCACCGCCGCGGAATGGGACTTCCTGCAGTCGGCGGTCGATCGGCTGATCCCGCACAACGAGGACGGACCCGGCGCGGTGGAAGCGGGCGTGCCCGAGTTCATCGACCGTCAGATGGAAGACAGTTACGGCCACGGCGGCTACTGGTACATGCAGGGACCGTTCGCCCCCGACGCTCCGCCGACGCTGGGCTACCAACTGCGCTTTACGCCACGCGACCTGTACCGCACCGCCATCGCCGACGTCGAGAGCTGGTGCCAGAAGCAGCACGGCAAGAAGTTCTCGGCGCTCTCGCCGGACGAACGCGACGGCGTGCTGCACCAGTTGGAGAAGGGCGAGATCAAGCTGGAGCAGGTGCCGTCCGCGGCGTTCTTCACCCAACTGCTGACCAATACCAAGGAAGGCTATTTCGCCGACCCTATGTATGGCGGCAACAAGCACATGGGCGGCTGGAAGATGATCGGCTTCCCCGGCGCACGCGCCGACTATGCCGACTGGATCGAACAGCCGGGCAAGACCTACCCGCTGGGACCGGTATCCATCGACGGGGAGCAGTCATGATCCGCATGAAACCGGTCGACGTGGTGATCGTCGGTTTCGGCTGGACCGGCGCGATCATGGGCATCGAGCTGGCCGAGGCGGGATTGGACGTGCTCGCGCTGGAACGCGGCGTGTTCCGCGACACCTCGCCGGACTTCACCTATCCGCACAACGCCGACGAACTGGCCTACGGCATTCGCGGCAAGCTGTTCCAGCCGCTGGCCAACGAGACCATCACCATCCGCCACGGCGTCAACGACACCGCGCAGCCTTATCGCCAGTATGGCTCGTTCCTGTTCGGGCACAACGTCGGCGGCGCCGGCCTGCACTGGAATGGCCAGCATTACCG
Organism: Dyella jiangningensis; assembly: GCF_003264855.1. NCBI lineage: Bacteria > Pseudomonadati > Pseudomonadota > Gammaproteobacteria > Lysobacterales > Rhodanobacteraceae > Dyella > Dyella jiangningensis. The sequence continues at coordinate 19,811 of NZ_NFZS01000006.1, forward strand.
GCCCTCGCCGGAAGACCTCGTGCTGGAAAGCCACATGCGCCAGCGCTATGGCGCGAAGTTCATGCCGGACGACATGCAGATCCAGGATTGGGGCGTGACCTACGACGAACTGGAGCCCTTCCTCGAACAGTTCGAGTACGTGTGCGGCACCTCGGGTCGCGCGGGCAACCTCAATGGCGAGATCCGCGATGGCGGCAACCCGTTCGAGGGTCCGCGCAAGCGCGAGTATCCGAATCCACCGGTGGCCGATAACTATGCCGCACGGCTGTTTTCCGATGCGGCGCGATCGCTCGGCCACAAGCCGTTTCCGCAGCCGTCGTCGAACGCGTCGCAGCCCTACACCAACCCCTACGGCGTGCGCCTGGGGCCGTGCAACCTCTGCGGTTACTGCGAGCGCTTCTGCTGCTTCATGTATTCCAAGGCGTCGCCACAGACGACCATCCTGCCGGTGCTGATGCGCAAGCCCAACTTCTCGCTGCGCACGCAGAGCCACGTGACGCGCGTGAACCTGGACAGCACGCGCAAGCGCGCCACCGGCGTCACCTACATCGACGCGCAGGGCCGCGAGGTGGAGCAGCCGGCCAACCTGGTGATCGTCGCGGCCTTCCAGATGCACAACGTGCGGCTGATGCTGCTGTCGGGCATCGGCACACCGTACGACCCGGCCACCGGCAAGGGCGTGATCGGCAAGAACTACGCGTACCAGATGATGAGCAACATCAATCTTTTCTACGACAAGGACGTGCAGATCAATCCGTTCATCGCCGCAGGCTCCGGCGGCAACGCGATCATCGACGACTTCAACTCCGACCATTTCGACCACGGGCCGCACGGTTTCGTGGGCGGCGGCTACATCCTCGGCGGCCAGACCGGTGGCCGACCGATCCAGCAGCTGTCGCTGCCGCCGGGCACGCCGGCCTGGGGCGACAAGTGGAAGCGCGCCGCCAAGGAAGCCTACCTGCACACCACCAGCGTGCAGACGCATGGCTCGGTGATGTCCTATCGCGATCGCTACCTGGATCTTGACCCGACCTACAAGGATCGCTTCGGCCAGCCGTTGTTGCGCATGACCTTCGACTGGCACGACAACGAATACAAGATGACGCGGTTCCTTACCGACCGCGCGCAGGACATCGCCAATGCGATGAAGGCCCGCCAGACCTCGCAGACCATCCGCAAGCAAGGCGACCATTACGACGTGCGCCAGTACCAGACCACGCACACCACCGGCGGCGTCATCCAGGGAGCCTCGCCGGAAACCAGCGCGCTCAACTCGTTCCAGCAAAGCTGGGACGTGCCGAACGTGTTCGTCACCGGCGCCTCGGCGTTTCCGCAGAACATCGGCTACAACCCGACCGGCCTCATCGGCGGCCTCACCTATCGATCGGTGAAGGCGATCCGCGAGACCTATCTCAAGAACCCCGGCCCCCTGGTGCAGGCATGAACGCCGCGGCCCGCCGTCGGCGTGGTGGCAGTGGCGTGCTGCGCGTCATCCTGGTGCTGATCGTGCTGGTGGTGCTGGCATGGTTTGCCACGGTGGTTTTCCAGGGTGGCGGCGGCAACGCATCGGCCGCTGCACCGGCACCCAACGACGAACTGCTGAAGCAGGGCGAGTACGTTGCACGCCTCGGCGATTGCGCGGCCTGCCATACCGCCCCTGGCGGCAAGCCGTATGCCGGCGGGCTCGCCATCGCCTCGCCGATCGGCACCATCTACAGCACCAACATCACGCCGGACGCCAAGACCGGCATCGGCAACTACAGCTATGGCCAGTTCGAGCGGGCCGTACGGCGCGGCATCAACGCCGCCGGCCATACGCTGTACCCGGCGATGCCGTATCCCTCGTACGCCAAGGTGAGCGATGGTGACATCCAGGCGCTGTATGCGTATTTCATGCATCGCGTGGCGCCGGTGGAACAGGTCAACCATCGCGAGGACATCCCCTGGCCGCTCTCGATGCGCTGGCCGCTCACCTATTGGCGCTGGCTGTTTGCGCCGAAAGTGGCGCCGGTGGAAACGGCAGCGACGGGCGATGCCGCGCTTGCACGCGGGCAGTACCTGGTGGAAGGCCTGGGCCACTGCGGCGCCTGCCACACGCCACGCGCCTTCACGCTGCAGGAAAAGGCGTTGACGCCCGACGACAGCACCTACCTCAGCGGCGGCGTGAACGACAACTGGGTGGCGCCGAGCCTGCGCGGCGAGGTGGCCAGCGGCCTGGGCAGCGTCGACCAGGAGGAGCTGGTCGCATTGCTGAAGAATGGCCGCTCCGCGCGCAGCGCGATCTTCGGCGGCATGAGCGACGTGGTCCAGCACAGCACGCAGTTCATGAGCAATGAAGATCTCGCTGCGATCGCGCACTTCCTCAAGTCGCTGCCGCCCAAGCGTGCGGAAACGGCGCTGACCTATGACCAGGCAACCCGCACCGCGCTTTACGCCGGCAACACCGACAAGCCGGGTGCGCGGTTGTACGTCGACAACTGTGCGGCCTGCCATCGCACCGACGGCCACGGCTATGGCGAGGTGTATCCGGCATTGGCGGGCAACCCCGCGGTCAATGCGACCGACCCGACCTCGCTGGCGCGACTGGTGCTGCACGGCGGCACCATGCCTTCCGGCCGCGAGGCACCCACGCAATTCACCATGCCCGCCTTCCGCGATCGCCTGAGCGACCAGCAGATCGCAGAGGTGCTGACCTACGTGCGTTCCAGCTGGGGCAACCGCGGCGGCACCGTCACCGCGTCGAAGGTTTCCGACCTGCGCAGGTTGCCCGCGCACCAGCAGAACCTGATGACGGGTTACGACCCGCGCGTAGGTGAGCAGCCGACCCAGCCCTGACGGCCGGGCGCTGCGTCAGCGTTGCGCCACTGCGGCGGTGCCCTCCACGCTGCCGGACCAACCGCCGCCCAGCGCACGGAACATGGCGACTGCCGCGCGCGCATCGTCGGCATGCACGCGGGCAAGCTGGTCGCGCGAGCTCAGCAACTGGCGATCCTCATCCAGCACTTCGATCAGGCTGACGGCACCGCCCTTGTACGCATCCTGCGCGGCGTCGCGTGCCTGTTGGTGCGCGGCCACTTCGTCGGTGAGTTCGCGGTGCTGCGATTCCAGCTCGGCGAGCGAGACGATGGCATTCTCCACGTCTTCGGTAGCGCGCAGCATCGACTGCCGGTATTGCGCCAGCGCTTCGACGTTGGCGCCCTTGGCCTGCGCTACCTCGGCGTCGACGCGGCCGAAATCGAACAGGCGCCAATGCAGGCCGAGCACCGCCTGCGGCTGGAACGCGGCGGACGAGAACAGCGAACCGCTGTGCAGCGTCTCGAAGCCGAGCAGTGCACCCAGCGATACCTTGGGGTAGTACTCGGCCGTGGCCACGCCGATGCGTGCGTTCGACGCGGCGAGCTTGCGCTCGGCGGCGATCACGTCGGGGCGGCGGCTCAACAGCATCTGCGGGCCGCCCTCCGCACCGACGGCCGGCACGGCGTACGTTGCGCCCGGTGCCTGCAATTCGCCCGCGTAAGTGCCCGGCGCCGCGCCCATCAGCACGTCGAGACGATTGAGCTGTTGCGCGAGCGTGATGCGCAACGGCGGCAAGGTGGCCCTTGCCTGCAGCAGCAGCGCCTGGGCCTGCGCGAGTTCGCGCGAGGTGGCGAGGCCGCCGGCAAGGCGAACCTTCACCAGCTCCACCAGCTGCGCCTCGGTATCGATCTGCTGTTGCGCGAGGCGCAGGCGTTCCTGTGCGCCACGCGCCTGGAAATAGCTGTCGGCCGCCTCGGCGGCGACCATCACGCGCACGCCATCCTGATTCGCCTCGGCCGCTTCAGCCTCGGCTTGCGCGGCTTCGGCGCCACGATGCAGGCCACCGACCAGATCCAGCTCCCAGCTGGCGCCCACGCCGATGTTCTCCAGCGTCTGCGTGCGCTTGTAGCCCGGCGTATGACTGGCGAGCTCGCCGAGCGGACTCTGGGTGGACTGGTACTGCTGCACCACCTGCGCATCGAGGCTGCCTTGCGGCTTGAGTTGCGCGCCAGCTTCACGGGCGGCGGCACGCGCCTGGTCGACGCGCGCGATGGCCGCGGCGAGATCCAGGTTCTGCGTCATCACGCGACCGATGATGAGGCTGAGTTCGGGATCGTCGAAGCCGCTCCACCAGGTGTCGAGTGCGGGCGCGGGACGCGTCACGTCCCGCGTTTCCAGCAGTGCCTGGCTCGCATAACCCGCATGGGCTTTCACGTCGGGGCGAACGTAGTCGGGACCGACCATGCAACCGGCAAGCCCCACCATGGCAGCGGCCATCGCCGCCAGGCGAAGGGTGAAACGACGCGACGTCCGCGACCACGGCGAACGGGCGACCGAAGAAGACGACAGCGTGGTGTTCATGAGGATGTCCTGAGCCACAGGCTCGGCTAACAAGGGAAAGGGGGAAACGTCGGGTTCAGTGCGAATCCGCGGACGGGCCGACCGGCGGCGCTACCTTGCGCATCAGCGGCACCAGCACGGTGGCGACGACGAAACAGACCATGATCACGAGGAAGGCATCGGCGTAGGACTGCGTCTGCGCCTCGCGATAGGCGAGCTGCCACAGCTGATGAAGCGCGCTGTTGGCCGCTTCCGTCGTGTTCGATCCCAGTTCGGCAATATGGCCACCGGCCTGCGTCAGCCACTGGTTCATCGCCTCGTTGTCGACATTGAGATGTTCGGCCAGGCGATAGAAATGCAGATTGGTGCGGTCGTTGAGCACGGTGGCGCACACCGCGATGCCGATCGCGCCGCCCAGGTTGCGCATCAGGTTGAACAGGCCGGATGCAAGCTTGAGTCGCGCCGGCGCCAGGCCACCCAGCGTCAATGTCACCGTCGGCGGTACCGCGAGCTGTTGCGCCATGCCGCGCAGTGCCTGTGGCAGCAGCAGTTCATGGCCTCCCCAGTCGTGCGTGATCGGCGTGAAATCCCACATCGAGACCGCAAACAACGCCAGGCCCGCCATCATGATCCAGCGCAGGTCGTAGCGCTGAGCAAGGAACGAGTACAGCGGAATGGTGAGGATCTGGAACACGCCGGTGGAGAAGATGGCTTCACCGATTTCCAGCGCGCTGTAACCGCGCACGCGTCCGAGGAACAACGGCGTGAGGTAGATGGTGGCGAACAGGCCGATGCCGGTGACGAAGGAGAACAGACAGCCCAGCGCGAAGTTGCGGTCGCCCAGCGCACGAAGGTCGACGACGGGGTGATCGTAGGTCAGGCTTCGAAACACGAACCCGATGCCCGCCAGACCCGACAGCCAAGCTGTGGTGGTGATGGTCTGGTCGCTGAACCAGTTCCAGCGCGGGCCCTCTTCCAGCGTGTATTCCAGGCAACCAAGGAAGATGGCGAGCAGCACCATGCCCAGGTAGTCGGCATGACGCAGCAGCGAGTAGTCATGTGAATCGATGTTCACCAGCAGCGGCACGGCGATGGCGACGAACAGGCCAGGCACCAGGTTGACGTAGAACAGCCAGTGCCATGACGCGTGGTCGGTGATCCAGCCACCCAGCGTCGGGCCCAAGGTGGGTGCCAGCGAGGCGATCGCGCCGATGGTGGCCGCGGCAATCACACGCTGCTTGTTGTGGAAGAACACGAACGCGGTGGTGAACACCATCGGGATCATCGAGCCGCCGAGAAAGCCCTGCAGCGCGCGGAACGCGATCATGCTCTGGATATCCCACGCGATGCCGCACAGCAGGCTGGCGATGGTGAATCCAAGCGCGGAGAACGCGAACAGCCAGCGAGTTGAGAGTACTTTCGACAACCAGCCCGACAGCGGAATCACCACGATCTCGGCGATAAGGTAGCTGGTCTGCACCCACGCCGTTTCGTCCGTGCCGGCGGAGAGACCGCCGCCGATATCGCGCAAGGAAGCCGAGACGATCTGGATGTCCAGCAGCGCTATGAACATGCCCACGCACATGCTGGCGAAGGCGAACACCTTTTGTGTCATGCCGAGCGTGGCCGGATCGACCGGCCCCGCAAACCGCATGGCGGAGGCCGTGGTGTTCATGGCGCGCTGCTCTCGTGACCGGTGCGGGTATCCACTTCCGCCACCACCGACAGGCCGGGGCGCAACACGCCCAGCGCATCGTCATGGCTGTCGAGAATTACACGCACCGGCACGCGCTGCACGATCTTCGTGAAGTTGCCGGTGGCGTTCTCCGGCGGCAGCACGCTGAACTGCGCACCGGTCGCCGGTGCCAGGCTGCCGAGATGACCATGAAATACGCGCCCGGGCATCACGTCGGCGCGCACGTTCACCGCCTGCCCCGACTGCATGCGGGCGAGCTGATCCTCCTTGAAGTTCGCATCCACCCACAGGCCATGCGCAGGCACCACCGACAACAACTGCGAGCCGGCCGCGGCATACGCGCCCACGCGCGCGCGGCGGTTGCCGATGACACCGTCGAAGGGCGCGCGCAATTCGGTATAGCCCTCGTTGAGGCGCGCGATATCGAGTTCCGCCTTGGCCTGCTCCAGCGCAGCGCGCGCCTGCAGCTTTTGCGATTCGATCACGTCGATCTGTCGCTGCGCGGCCATCAGTGCAGCCTGCGCCTTGGTCGAAGCAGCCTTGGCGGTCTTGAAGGTGGCGTCGGCGCGCTGCGCGCTTTCGGTGGAGACGGCGGAGCGGCTGGAAAGATCGCGATAGCGTGCCTCGTCCTGCTGCGAGCGCAAGGTTTCCGCATCCGCAGCGAGCACGCCGGCCTGCGCCTGGTGGATCACTTCCTGCTGCAGGCGCTCGTTGGCGTCGAGGTTGGTCAGCAACGCCTGCTCCGCGGCCACCGCGCCTTCGGCCTTGGCGACGGCGGCGCGATAGTCGCGATCGTCGATCTTCACCAGCAGGTCGCCGGCATGCACGAACTGGTTGTCGGTGACGGCGAGCTGGGCGATATAGCCGGACACCTTCGGACCGACCACGGTGATGTCACCGCCGACATAGGCGTCATCGGTGTCTTCGATGAAGCGGCCGACGCTCCACCAATGCACACCGTAGATCACGGCCGCGACGACCGCCGCACCGGCCAGGGCGCGTACGATGCGCTTTCGCTTGTTGCGCGGTTCGGCGATGGGAATGGCAGGCGTGTCCGCCCGCTCGACGACGATGCTGCTCATGAGACGAACTCCAGGGAGAGGTGGGAGGATTCAGTGCCGGTCCGCGGCGAGATGCGCGTTCCTGAAATCAACATTGATGCGCGTGCGCTCATCGGCGGACGGGCCGGCCACGATGCTGTGGCGGCCGCGCGTGATGCGCTCGCCGGTGCGCAGATCGACCTGCGCCAGCTCCACCGGTTCACCCGTGGTCGTATCGGTGAGCAGGATGCTCGGCCCTTCCGGTGCGAAGTGGCGGTTGCCCCAGGCCATCAGCGCGAGCAGCACGGGGCGAAAGTCGCGACCTTGCTCGGTGAGCACGTATTCGTAGCGTTTCGGACGCGCGCAATACGGACGACGCTGCAGCAGGCCTGCCTGCACCAGGTCGCGCAGGCGCCGGCTGAGAATGTTCGGCGCGATGCCCAGGCTCTGCACGAAATCGTCGAAGCGGCGGATGCCATAGAACGCATCGCGCAGGATCAACATGCTCCACCCGTCACCGGCCCGCTCCAGGCCGCGGGCGACGGGACACTGCATGCTTTCGAAGCTTTTGCGTTGCATGACGGGAGCCTCGCTCCGCGCTTTAGATGATGACTATCATATAAATCGAAACTTGCAGAATGCAAGCGACTTTTTGTGACGCTGGCGTCAAGGTCGGGCGCGGGCATGCAGCCGGCTTCAGCCGCCAGGATCGGCGGCAGCCCGTATGGCGAACGGGGGGAGCGGTTTTAGCTGGCGGGGATCAGCGCCAGCGCGGCCTTGCGCCCCGCGGCGAGGATGTCGTCCGACACGTCGGTATCGGCCACCGCGCGTGCCATCGCCAGCGTGCCGACCAGCGTGGAGAACAGCGCCATCGCCGTCGCGCGCCGCTGTTTGGGCTTGAGCGTCCTGGGCAAGGCATCGGCCAGCAGCGCCACCATGTGCTCGACGCCACGCGTGAATTCCTCGCGCACCACGTCGGCGCCGCGTGCAATCTCGGGTGACAGCGCGGCGGCCACGCAACCTTCGGCCATGGCATCGCGATGCCGCGCACTGAGGTAGCTGTTGATCACCGCCTCCACGCCGCCGCGCTCGGGGTCGTGCAGCACTTTTTCCAGCCGCTCGTAGGTGTTGCTCCAGGCCTGGCTGACTGCTTCGCGGGCCAGGTCGTCCTTGGACTCGAAGTGGTTATAGAAGCCGCCCTGCGTGAGACCGATGTCGCCCATGAGGTTGGCGACGCCCACCGCGGCGATGCCTTCGCCGCGAAAGCGTGCCGCCGCGGTGTCGATGATCCGCTGCCGCGTGGCTTCCTTGTGACCTTTGCTGTAGCGCATGGCTCTTTTCCTGCCGACCTCTGGCCGGCCATTGAAAACCGTCTTGCCGATCATATCAAATGACGACCATCATCCAAAACCGGTCAACCGGCCCCTCCCGTCACAAAGGTCACCCCTCATGAACATCCAAGGCTCCATCGCCCTCGTCACCGGCGCCAACCGCGGCCTCGGGCTCGCCTACGCCAAGGCGCTGCTCGCCGCCGGCGCGCGCAAGGTCTACGCCGGTGCGCGCGATCCATCCACCGTCACCCTGCCCGGTGTGATTCCGGTCAAGCTCGATGTCACCTCTCCGCAGGATGTCGCGGCGGCCGCGGCGCTATGCGGCGACGTCGATCTCGTGATCAACAACGCCGGCATCAGCGGCGGCGCGTTCCTGCTGGACGCCACCGACGGCGAGGCCACGCTGCGCCGCCTGCTGGAGACCAACCTGCACGGCATCCACGCCATCGCCGTCGCGTTCGCTCCGGTGCTCAAGGCCAACGGCGGTGGCGCGCTGGTGAACATGCTCTCCGCGTTGAGCTGGCTGAGCCTGGAGTCGACGAGCGCCTATTCGGTGTCCAAGGCGGCCGCGTGGGCGCTGACCAACAGCCTGCGCAATGAATTGCGTGCGCAGGGTACGCAGGTACTGGGCGTGCATGCGGGCTACATCGACACCGACATGGTCAGCCACATCGATGCGCCCAAGAGCAGCCCGACGGACATCGCCGCGCGGACCCTGGAGGCCCTGGCCAAGGGCGAGTCCGAAGTACTGGCCGACGAGACCTCCCGCCAGGTGAAGGCCGGCTTCGGCGCCACGCCCGCGGTCTACCTCGGCGCGGCCTGATAGACGGCCATCCGGCGGCCCCGAAACGTACCCGCGGCTCGGGGCCGCCAAGCCATTCGTCATCGAATGGTCAAAAAATCCGCGTGCGTTGCAGCGCACCACTGGACGAATGCGCTCAAGGGAGTCACCCTTACCGTCTCCCCCGCTCCAGGATCGTCCATGAGAACGCCAACCCGTGCCGCCGCCACGCTGCTTGCTGATCTTGGCGGCACCAACGTGCGATTCGCGTTGGCTGATCCGGGTCGCGCCAACCCGCTGATGGACGACAGCGTGCGTCGCTACCGCGTCAAGGACCACGCATCGCTGGCCGAAGCCATCCGCCAGTATTTCGAAGACACCGGCCACACTGCACCGCGCGCGGTGATCGCAGCCGCCGGTCGCGTGAGCGAAGGCGAGACGGTCAAGGTCACCAACAATCCCTGGCAGGTCGCCGCGCATTCGCTGCAGGCCGAGTTGGGCATGGAGTCGGTGCACCTCGTCAACGATTTCGCCGCACAGGCCATGGCAGTGCCGCTGCTCGCGCACGACCAGCTTTCCTCGGTGGGTCCGCAGGCGCTGCCGCACCTTGGCCAGCGTGAACAGCAGACGTTCGTGGTGATGGGCCCGGGCACGGGTCTTGGCGTTGCCGGCCTGATGCGTCGCGAAGGCCACTGGATCGTGCTGGAAACCGAAGGCGGCCACGCCGGTTTCGCCGCGCACACCGCGGAAGACGTGGAGATCCTGCATCGCCTCAATGATCGCTTCGGCCGCGTGTCCAACGAACGCATGATCTGCGGCAACGGCCTGGTGAACCTCTATCTCGCGCTGGCCGACATGGCCGGCCAGCCGGCCGAGGAATACACGCCCGAAGACATCACCGCGCGCGCCGAAGCGGGCAGCGATCCGCTGTGCGTGCGCACGGTGGAAACGCTGGCCGGCATCTTCGGCAGCGTCGCCGGCGATCTCGTGCTCAGCCTCGGCGGCTGGGACGGCGTGTACCTCACCGGCGGCGTGCTGCCGATCCTGCTGCCGTGGATCAAGCGCGGCGGCTTCCGCGAACGCTTCGAGTCGAAGGGCCGGTTCCGCGAAACGATGGAACAGGTGCCGACGATTGCGATGATGCATCCGGAACCGGGCCTGCTCGGCGCCGCCGCACTCGCCGTGCTCGACGCCGGCAAGCCGCTGGTTCCGGGCGCCTGAGGCGACCGCCAGCCGGGGTTTGCACTCAACGGTACTGCCGCGTGAGGGCGAACGTGGCGTCGCCGTTCGTGCGCTCGATAAAGTAATCGAGCATCACGCTGTCGGCCGCCTGCGCTGCCGGCGTCAGGCGTTCCACATCGATCGCGTGCACGCCGCAACCAATGCGCTCCGTAAGAGCTGGCTGGTCGGCACTGCAGGTCGGCTGGACGATGCGACCCTCGAAAGTGAGCCGACCACTCGTACCTTGCGCCCCTGCCGTGCCGATGCATGCGGCACATGCCACAAGAGCAAGCAGACGTTTGCGTGTCATGACGTTTCTCCGACGAAATGAAGGTGCGTCGTACGGGCCATCCGTCGAGGTCGCTGGTGGCGACATGTCGTTTCCGGCGAATGCGCCCGGTCGACGAAGACAGCGTGCGCCGTCCGCATCGCGCTGTCTGTCAGGCCCGCGATGCGCCTACATCACGATGTGCTGCGAATCACATGGACGAGGAAGCGCCTGCACGGGTGCTACTCTGTGCGTCCTGATTCGATCGAGCCAATCGCCATGCCACGCGGTGACACAGCCTTCCTGTTCGATCTCGACGGCACGCTGGTCGACAGCGTCTATCAGCACGTATTGGCCTGGAAGGAAGCGCTCGACCGCGAAGGCGTGGAGCTGTCGGTGTGGCGCATCCATCGCAAGATCGGCATGAGCGGTGGCCTGTTCACCAACATCCTGCTGCGCGAAACCGGCCTGGAGATCACCGAGGAACGCCTGACGCGCCTGCGCACCTGGCACGCCGAGGCGTACAACCGCCAGGCGATGCAGGGCTCGGTACGACCATTGCCCGGTGCGCGCGAACTGCTCGCCTTCCTTACCGAGGAAGACATTCCCTGGGCCATCGCCACCAGCGGGCGCATGCAGACGGCAGCGCACAATCTGGAAGCACTCGGTGTCGATCCATCGAAGGTGCCGGTGGTGACGCGCGACCAGGTGCGTTATGCCAAGCCCGATCCCGATCTGTTCGTCACCGCCGCGCAACGCCTCGGCGTGGACATCCATTACAGCCTCGTGGTCGGCGACAGCATCTGGGACATGCTCGCTGCGCAGCGCGCACGCGCGCTCGGCATCGGCCTGCTTTCCGGCGGCTATGGACAGGAAGAACTGGAAGATGCCGGCGCATTCCGCGTGTATGAAGACCCGGCCGATCTGCTCAAGCACATCGACGAAGTCGCCGCGCGACGTTAGCGCGAAGTAAAAATGCACGCGGTGACGCGTTGTCAGACGTGCATGTCAGGCGCGATTCATCGCCACGCGAGCGGTTGTTGCTAGTCTCGAAGACCTCTACCGATCGGAGGCCGACATGCGCCGATACCTCGCCATGCTTCCTCTCGCCCTGCTCGCCGCGTGCTCGCCCGCCTCGCCACCGCCCGACCAGAAACCGCCCAAGCCGCAAGCCGCACAGAGCGTTCCCGACAACGCGACGCTGGGCTCGACTGAATGGTACGCGTGGGTCGACGAACGCCTGCATATCACCGACGACGGCCACGGACCCGATCGCGGTTCTCCTGAATGGAACCGCGCGGTACAGCACAAGCTGGGGCAGGAGGCGCCGCAGTCACCGCCTGGTTCACCGCAGTGGCAACAAGCGGTGGATGCGTTGTTGAGGACCAGGCCGGCGATGTGAGGTTGCGGGGTGTGTCGTCGTGGCAAGGTGGCTGACGTGATATGCGCACGAATGGCGCCTGCGCCGTGTGCGTTTCTCGCTCTTTTGTAGGAGCGCACCCAGTGCGCGACCGCAGCGGTCATCATCGACACCAATCGCGCACTGGGTGCGCTCCTACAGGGAAGCGAGCCCGCTCTTGGCTCCGGCTCTTGGCTCCGGCTCTTGACCTCCACTCCCCTATGCCACGAGCAGGCGGGAGGTGGAACAGCCCGCAGGGTGGCTGGCATGGATGCCGGCCAGTGGATCGTCAGTGCAGGACGCCCTGTCGATCCACCCCGCCTCCCGTCTGCGACCCCGCAGGGGCGCGGCATCGGGGTGGCCTCTCTTTTGGTTAGGCGGTGTCAATCTAGAAGTGCATCATCGATGGCCTGAGCGAGGTCATCGCGCCCCAGTGCCCGCATGAGCATCTCCGCCGGACAGTGATAGTCGAGGGTGGCTCGTGGACGCAGGTTCATCTCCCGCGCGATGGCATCGAGCTTGCGCTGGCTGGAGCGACCCAGCAACCGCCCCAACTGCCTTGCGCTCTCGCCACGGGCCTTGCCCACCATGATCGCACCTCGCTCTTCGGCGCTCAGATGGCTGTAGTGCTGTCCCATGCATCACCTCGTCGTGGGGTGTTGCACTTGATGTTAGAGACCGCCTTACTTTTCTCTGGCCAAACAGAGAAAAGTGACCCGGGCCGCGGCAGCGGGCCGGAAGCCCGCCGCCCCACTGGACTCCTTCCGGTCACAGGCGAGCAAGCTGGCGGTATCGCGACAACCGAAGGCTGTCGCTATTGGGTCCCGGCCTGCGCCGGGATGACGAACATGAAGACCGAGGCGAAAGGCTGTCGCGCACTGGGTGCGCTCCTACATTGGAGGGGCAGTGGGGCCGCCAGGAAAACCAGAGGTTTTGGCTTGATCGTCTTCCCGGAAGAAGACGAAAAAACTTCCATCAACCTGGCGCCAGCAACGCATCCAGGTCCGCTTGATCAAAGCTGAGCCTCTCGCGCGTACCACCACCTTCCAGCACCGCTTCCGCCAACTCCGCCTTGCGCGCCTTCAGCTCCTCGATGCGCTCCTCCACCGTGCCGCCGGTGATCAGGCGGAACACGAACACCGGCTTGTCCTGGCCGATGCGATGTGCGCGATCGGATGCCTGCGCTTCCGCCGCGGGGTTCCACCATGGGTCGTAGTGGATGACGGTGTCGGCGGCGGTGAGGTTGAGGCCCACGCCGCCGGCCTTCAGCGACAGCAGGAACAGCGGTACCTCGCCCTCCTGGAACTGGCGCACCGGCTCGGCGCGATCGCGCGTTTCGCCGGTGAGCGTGACGTAGCGGATGCGGCGGCGATCCAGCTCGTGCGCGATGAGCTTGAGCATTTCGGTGAACTGCGAGAACAGCAGCACCTTGCGGCCTTCGGCGAGCAATGCCGGCAGCATGTCCATCAGCAATTCGAACTTGGCCGAGTCGCGCACGCCGCGCGCGGCTTCCAGTTTCACCAGGCGTGGATCGCAGCAGACCTGGCGCAGTTTCAACAGCGCATCGAGCACCACGATGCCGCTGTGCGCGATGCCGCGTTGCGCGATCACCTCGCGCAGTTCGTCCGCCAGCGACAGGCGCAGGCTTTCGTAGAGTTCGCGCTGGCGGCCTTCCAGCACCACGCGGCGCGTGATCTCGGTCTTGGGCGGCAGCTCGTTCGCCACCTGCGACTTCGTGCGGCGCAGGATGAAGGGTGCGAGGCGACGATTGAGGCGATCCTGGCATTCGGTGTCGCGATGACGCTCGATCGGAATGCGGTAATGGCGGCGGAACGCGCCCTCATCGCCCAACAACCCGGGCACGGCGAGATCGACCTGCGACCACAGTTCGCCCAGGTGGTTTTCCAGCGGCGTGCCGGTGAGGCAGATGCAGCGCGGCGCGCGCAGGCTCAGCACGGCGCGGCGCGCCTGCGTGCGCGGATTCTTCACCTGCTGCGCTTCGTCCAGCACGATCAACGCGAACGGCTGCTTGCGCAGCGTCACCACGTCGCGCGGCAGCAGCGCGTAGCTGGTGAGCACGATGTCCTGCGCACCCAGCTGCGAGAAGTCGCCGCCGCGCTGCGGACCGTGCAGCGCGAGCACGCGCAGCGACGGCGCGAAGCGCGCGATCTCCGCCTGCCAGTTCGGAATGAGGCTGGTGGGCACCACCACCAGGGCCGGCTCGGTGAGCACGCCGCGCTCCTTGAGCGCCAGCAGGTGCGTGATGAGCTGCAGCGTCTTGCCCAGGCCCATGTCATCCGCAAGCACGCCGCCGACGCCGGCCTCGGCCAGCGCGTTCAACCAGCGCAGGCCTTCGCGCTGGTACGGACGAAGTTCGACGGTGAGGCCGTCGGGCACGGCATCGCTGGCGCGTTCGGCGGCATCGCGCAGGCGCGCGGTGAAACCGCGCAGCACCTCGGGTGCGACCAGTTCGCCGCCGCTGGGCAGCGCCTCGACCAGCTCTTCGAGTCGACCGGCCTGCACGCGCGGCAGATGCAGCTTGTTGCGCGGACGTTCGAGGTATTCGGCCAGCGGCGCCAGCAGGCCGCGCAATTCCTTCAGGCGCACCGGCACGCGGCGGCGTTCGTCCACCGGGGCGTACCACACGGCGTCCTCGGGCTCGTTCGGCACCGGGCTCAGGTTCAACTGGTGATCGGCCAGCGCCTGCGCCACGGCGGGCAGCAGGTTGTGGCGCTTGCCTTCCAGTTCGATGCCGATTTCCAGGTCGAAGGCGTGGTCGTCGGCGTCTTCCACGGCATTGCCGTACCAGCGCACCGGGCCTTCCAGCACTTCGAACGGGAAGCTGGGCGCATAGTCGAGCACGAAGCCTTCGGCCTCCAGCTTCGGACGCAAGGCGAGCCAGCGTGCCGGCGTATTCACTTCCAGCGCGCCCGCGTAACCCTTGCCCGGGAACAGCCACGCATCGTCGGGCAGCGTGTCGGCGAGATCCCAGGGCAGGCCTTCGGTGTCCACGCCCGGCGTGAGGCCGGCGCGTTCGAGCTGCTCCATGGCCGAGAGTTCTTCGGCGCGGCGGCGGGTAATTTCCACCAGGTGGCCATTGCGCACGCGCCGCACCAGCGGCTCGCCACCGCGACCGGGCAGGCGTTCGCCGGCGTAATCGAAGGCCAGGCGCGCATAGGCCAGCGGCGGCGTACCCGCGGCCAGGCGCGCGTGACGGGTCAGCGCGTGCAGGGTGAGTACGGGCTTGGGCGCCAACTCGGCGCGGCGCATTTCACCGAGTACCTGCGGCAGCGGCAGGCGGTGCGAAAGGCGGCTTTGCGGCAACGCGTTGCGAAGGATCTGGCTGTATTCGTGTTTCAGCGGCGGCAGGTCCAGCCACTGGGTCTCTTCCAGCGGCGCTTCCAGATGGCCGAGCTCGGCGCGTTCGGCGTCCAGGTACCACAACGCATCGATGCGCAGTACACGATGGTTGGTCGGCAGGCACGGCTGCAGGCGTTGGCTGCCATCGTTCTCCAGGTGCCACTGCCAGTTGAGCTGGTGCCCCTTGCCGCGCGACAGGCGCAGGCCAGCCAGGCCCCCGAGGAAACAGGGCGCGGTGTCGAGGATCTCCGCCAGCAGTGCATCGCCGACGTGGCCGGCCAGCCGCGCGTAGCTGCGGCTCTTGCGCAGACTCTGCGGCAGGCCGAGCACGGTGGCGGCCAGCCGTTGCTCGTGCGGCTCCAGCGGCTGCTGGCCCAGATGCTTGCTGTCCAGCGGGGAGGGACGCACGAAGCGACCCTGTTCGGCCACGGCCAGAAGCACGGGCGCGACATCCACGTGCGCGTAGGACGCCCCCTCCTCCGGAACCACCTCGAGGAAGAAGCCCAGCACGCCGCGCTCCTGCGCCGCGCCAGTCGCTGACGACGCCAGCAACTTGCGCCAGACGCCGGGCAGCGTCGCGTCGCCGCTGTCGCTGCGTTGCTGGTTCTGACGGTCGTGCCGTTTATCGTCCGGTGACTGCATGCGCGGTCCGAAGGGGCGACCAAAAGATTCAGCTTAGCAAGGCTCTTGCACGTGTGCGCGTCTCAACGCCCGGTTTTTTCATACCGGGCGTTCAGATACGGAAGAGACAGCTGGAACGGGACTTACGCGGAAGGCGTGAACAGGCCCTTGGGGTATTCCGGCTTCTGCTCGCGACTCATGAGCATCTTGAGCCCCTCGGCCGGCGTGACCTCGCCGTGCAGCACGGCGCGCACGCCGCTGCTGATGGGGAGATCCAGACCATGCTTGGTGGCCAGACGCATCACTTCGTCGGCGGTGAGCACGCTCTCGACCACCTGGCCGATCTCGCGCACCGCTTCGTCGATGGCCTTGCCGCGTCCCAGCGCAAGGCCGAGACGGCGGTTGCGCGACAGGTCGCCGGTACAGGTGAGCACCAGGTCGCCGAGGCCGGCGAGGCCCATCAGCGTCTCGGGACGAGCACCGAGGGCCACGCCCAGACGAAGCATTTCGTTCATGCCACGCGTGATGAGACCGGCGCGGGCGTTGAGACCCAGCCCCATGCCGTCGGCGACGCCCGTAGCGACCGCGAGCACGTTCTTCATCGCGCCGCCCAGTTCCGCGCCCAGCACGTCGCTGCCGGAATACGCGCGGAAGTTCGGTGCGTGCAGCAGAAGCGCCATTTCATGCGCGAAGGCATCGTCGTCCGAATGCACGGTGACGGCGCTGGGCATGCCGGCAGCCACTTCCTTGGCGAAGGACGGACCGGTCACCACCGCGGCAGCACGGCCGGGGAAGCGTTCGTCCACCAGCTCGTGCAGGAAGCGGCCCGTGCCCGGCTCGAAGCCCTTGGTCGCCCAGGCGATGCGGGCGTTCGGCTCCAGGTACGGCGCGATCTCCTCCAGCATGGAGGCGAAGGCATGGCTGGGCACCACGATCAGCACGACCTCGGCGCCGCGCAGGGCGGCGGCGAGGTCGGCTTCGTAGGTCAGCTCGGAAGGCAGCTCGACGTCGGGCAGGTAGCGCTGGTTGCAACGGCTCTGCGCCATCGCGGCCAGCGCGGAGGCATCGCGCCCCCACAGCCGGGTCGGCACCTGGTTGCGGGCGGCCAGGGCCGCCAGCGCGGTGCCCCACGAACCGGCACCCAGGACGGCAAGGGTCGTACGCTCAACCATGAGCTTGGCCCTTGCGGATCAGCTGTTGAGCGTCGGGGCGGCGCTGCCGCTGAGGATGCGGCGCTGCTGTTCGGCGTACAGCGCGTCGAAGTTGATCGGCTGCAGCAGGAACGGCGGGAAGCCGCCCTCCAGCACCAGCGAGGACAGCATCTGGCGCGCGTACGGGAACAGCAGGTTCGGGCAGTAGCTGTTGAGGATGCCCGCGAGGTCTTCCTCGGCGAAACCGGCGATGCCGAATACGCCCGCCTGGTGCACTTCGGCCAGATAGGCCGTGCGCTCGCCCAGGGTGCAGGTCAGGGTCAGGCTGAGCACCACTTCATAGAGGTCATTGCCCAGGTCCACCGACTTCTGGCCGAGATTCAGCTGCACCTGCGGCTGCTGCTCGGTCTCGCCCACTTCCTGGAAGATCTGCGGGGCATTGGGGGCCTCGAAGGAGACGTCCTTCACGTAGATCTTCTGCAGCACGAGCTGCGGCGCGTTGGCCTGGCCGTTGGCGGTGGCGTCTGCCATGGGTATTTCCTCTTCGAAAAAGTGTGCGGTGCGTGAAAACGCAAAGAGTTGGATTGTTCCACACATCCCCGCGGGCCGCCATGCGGCCAGGCGCCCCAAGTGGCAAAACTTGCGCACAGCGCTGTTTCTGGGCGAGAATACGCGGCTCGACCATGCCGACCCGACCCATCGGGCACGCCCGCCACGCGATGCGGACCTCACGGCAGACGCGAAACGCTCCATCTCCAGCATCGCGTGGCGCTTGCGCCGCTGGGCCGATGCCGCCCTGGCTAACGGGTGGCAAACGCGCCCCTGGGCGCCTAACAGGAGGTCATCATGGCCCGTATTTGCCAAGTCACCGGAAAGGGTGTGCGGACTGGTAACAACGTCTCGCACGCTAACAACAAGACCCGTCGCCGCTGGTTGCCGAACCTGCATGAGCGCCGCTTCTGGGTCCCGAGCGAGAATCGCTGGGTGAAGCTGCGCGTTTCCAACCATGCCCTGCGCACGATCGACAAGAACGGCATCGAAGCCGTCCTCGCCGACCTGCGTGCCCGCGGCGAAAAGATCTGAGGATTGAGCCATGGCTAACAGCAAGCAAGACAAGATCCGCCTGATCTCTTCGGCCGGCACCGGCCACTTCTACACCACGCAGAAGAACAAGAAGAACACGCCGGAAAAGTTCGAGTTCAAGAAGTACGATCCGGTCGTTCGCAAGCACGTGATCTATAAGGAAGGCAAGATCAAGTGAGCAACGGTCCACGCGCATAGCGCGTGGCTTACCGTTGCTCACCCCTGCGAAGGCAGGGGTCCAGCGACTTTGCCTTACCCACAAAGAACCCGCCGCAAGGCGGGTTTTTTGTTGCCTGCACTGCCGCGGCCGTCATCGTGGCATAGCGACATATCCGGCACGAAGATCACCTGCGGCACGCAGTGATGATCGGCGATGAACGGGCATGCGATGTCTCGTGGAAATGCGCCATGACTTCACGTTCGTCATTCCGGCGCAGGCCGGAGGCGCTCTATAACAGCCGAAGGCTGGTCATCCAGTAGCCGACACAGCCGCTTGTCGCGTTGCCTCTCATGAGAGCTACAGGGAAGCCAAGCGACACCGACTACTGGTGCCACTGGATTCCGGCCTGCGCCGGAATGACGGGCAAAAGCTTGCCGCATATCGCGAGGCCACCGCATGATGACTCCATGCCACCCGCCCTGTTCCCTTCCCTGCTGGATGCCGCGGACTGGGCGCAACTCGCGCCACCGGTGCGGCGCGTGCACGGCGAGGGCGAGGTGCTTGAGGCCAGCGGCACGGCACAGGTCGATGGCGATACGCACGCCCTCGCACGCCTGCTGCGCCGGATCCTGACGCTGCCCGAGCCCGGTGCCGACCAGGCCATTGCCATCACCATCGAACGCGACGGGCAACGGGAAACCTGGACCCGCCGCTTCGCCCGCGGCCAGATGCGCTCCGTCCTGCAACCCGGCAGTGCGATGGCGCTGCGCGAACGGCTGGGCCCGGTGTCATTGCACTTCTCGCTGCGTCGCGACGGTGACGCGATCGACTGGCAGCTGCGGCGCATCACCTTGCTGGGCGTGCCCTTGCCGCGCGCACTTTGCGGCCATGTGCTGTCGCGCAGTGGCGCGCACGAGGGTCGCTATGCCTTCGACATCGACACACGCCTGCCAGGCATTGGCCGCCTGATCGCCTATCGCGGCTGGCTGGAGATCGACCATGTCCGCTGATGCAGGCCATCCCGTCATCGTGTTCGACGGTGTCTGCGTACTCTGCAGCCGCTGGGTGGATTTCATCCTGCGCCATGATCGCGACGGCCGCTTCCGATTGGCCGCCATGCAGGGCGTGGGAGGTCGCGCCTTGCTGGCAGCACATGGCCTGTCGCCGGACGATCCCTCATCGTTCCTGCTGGTGGAGGATGGCGTGGGTTACAGCAACACCGACGCGATCGCGCGAGTGCTGCGGCAGCTCGGGGGGCGCTGGCGCCTCGCCGGTTCCCTGATGCGCGTCATGCCCCGGGCCGTGCGTGATCCGCTTTACCGCTGGGTGGCGCGCCATCGTTATCGCCTGTTTGGCAAGCGCGACCAATGCCGGCTGCCCGCACCGGACGAGGCCTGGCGTTTCATCGACTGACGGTTTCCAGCCCCGTACGCAGCGCAAATCCATCGAAGCCTTCGATGATCTGTTCCAGCGTGAGCAGGCCCATGCAGGGCATCGCGCCTTTGGCGTCCACCAATCCATCGGCCATGCGGCGGGCCAGCACGATGGCCGGCGTCACCGGCACCTGCGGACCATCGCCCGCGTCGGCATCGAGCCACCATCGAAGATGCAATGGTGCGCCTTCGCGATCTTCGCCGCGCAATTCCACCGCCATGCCGCCGACGTCGGAGCCGAACGCCACGAAGCGCTCGCTGAGGCGTCGCAAGGCCGGCGCGTGGCGGGCAAGGTCGCGGATCACACCGAGCCGCACCAGCACGGCCAGGCTCCAGGTCGCCCATTGCAGCAGCGGCAGCTCCAGCCCCGCACGGAACAGCACGGTGCGCACCTGCCGATAGCGCGCCGGAAACAGTTCCAGATCGGGAACGTCGCACACGCCGACGCGTCGCCGGCCAAACGGAAAATGCTGGCGCCGGCTGTCCATCCAGCCATGCGCTTCATCCCAGCCGCCATTACGCCACACGCGAATGGGACGGCCGCAATAACCCAGGATCGACGCCACCGTGGCATCGCCACGTGGCGTGCGGTTGCCGGGGTTGATGGCATGCTCGATCGCTTCGAGCGAGGCGAAACGAGGCAGCAAGGCATCGACCACCGCCGCGCTGAGCGCGGGCACGCTGGAGGCACCGCTGACCAGCAGGCAGCCCGCGCGCCACGCCTGTGCATCGAGCTGCTCGAAACCACTGACGAAGCCGCGTCCATCCGCCAGATCGATGTAGTGGCTGCCGCAAGCCATGCAGGCTTCCGCGACGCGATAGTCCTGCCCCTGGAACGGGCCGGCGGCATGGATCACCAACTGCGGACGCAAGGCCGCCAGCGCGTGCGGGAAGTTCGCATGCCCGGCGTCGAGCGTGGCCACCTGCAGGCGGGCATCGCCGATGGATGCATACAGCGCTTCCAGCGACTCCGCACGGCGCGCCGCCAGGATCAGCTCGAAGCGCGCATCGTGGGCGAGCCGTCGCGCGATGCGCGAACCGAACACGCCGGTCGCGCCAATCACCACCACCCGAAGACTCATCCGCGTGCGCGCTCCCGTCGTTGGCTTTTCCGATTAAAGCCGAGCCGCGCGCGGATGGGAAACACCGTGCACAAAAAAGCCCGCCTTGCGGCGGGCTTCTTCGTTCTCATCGCATCACACCGATCAGGCGTTGGCGACCGAGTAGCTCTTCAGACGCGCGGCGAATTCCTGCAGCGCGCGGATACCGCTCTGCTCGGCCTCGGCGATCCACTGCTGCAGGCCCTTGAGTGCCTGGTCGGCACCACGCTGCTCCATCAGGGCGGCGAGGCGAGCGCGGAAATCGCACACGGTGTTGAGCGTCGGGCGCTTGGCCAGCACGGCCTGCATGCGATCGCGACCTTCGCTGTCCAGCCAGCGGCCGCCATCGGCCAGCGCACGGCGCATGCGGCGCGGCACGGACTTGATGTTCTCGCCGGCGTGCTGCGCTTCGTCACGCAGGGTCGGCATGATCACGTTGCGGTAGTAGTCGGTCATCGCGGCGAAGCGATGGGTCAGCACGCCCTTGAGCGTCTCGGCATCCGGCAGGTGCACGTTCGGGCGGACGTCGAGCGTCGGCGCCACGCGCAGCACCTTGGCCAGGCCCACGGCGCGCAGCGCGCAGATGGCGGCCCAGCCGATGTCGAACTCCCACTTGCGCAGCGCGAACTTGGCCGAGCTCGGGAAGGCGTGGTGGTTGTTGTGCAGCTCTTCGCCGCCGATCCAGAAGCCCCACGGGATGAGGTTGGTCGCGGTGTCGGCGCTTTCGAAGTTGCGGTAGCCCCACCAGTGGCCGATGCCGTTGACGAAGCCGGCGGCCCAGAACGGGATCCAGATCATCTGCAGCGCCCACAGCGCGGCACCGATGACGCCGAACAGGGCCAGGTTGATGATGAGCATCAGCGCCGGGCCCCAGTACGGATGGCCGGCGTAGAGCTTGCGCTCGATCCAGTCGTCCGGCGTGCCGCGGCCGTACTTCTCGAGGTCTTCCTTCACTTCGCTGGCGTCGCGGTAGAGCGACACGCCATCCCAGAACACCTTCTTGATGCCGTAGATCTGCGGGCTGTGCGGATCTTCCTCGGTCTCGACCTTGGCGTGGTGCTTGCGGTGCACCGCCACCCACTCCTTGGTGACCATGCCCGTGGTGAGCCAGCCCCAGAAACGGAAGAAGTGCGAGATCGACCAGTGCAGGTCCACACCGCGATGGGTCTGGCAGCGATGCAGGTACAGCGTCACCGTGAAGATGGTGAGCTGGGTCATGATCAGCATGTAGATCGTCATGCTGAGCCAACCGGCATGCGTCAGGCCGTTGGACAAGAAATTGAGAACTGCATCGAGCATCGGGAAAACACCCAGGTGTATGAAATTTCAGTCTAAACGAGGGGTTTCCGTACCCGCCAGCATGGACGTCGCAAATTATTGTCGCATCTCGCGGAAGCAGCGAGGTTAATGTGCTGTGTCACGCAAATGACGGCCTCACCCCGTTGTGTGAAGGTGGGGGCGCCGTGACAATCATGCAATGACCGCGCCGACCGCCGTACTGGAACTGGATCACATCACCCGACACCGAGCCGGGCGCCCTGCCGTTTCCGGTCTCACGCTACGGCTGGACTCGGGACAGGTACTGGGTTTGCTGGGCGTCAACGGGGCCGGCAAGTCCACCACGTTGGCGATGATCGCCGGTGCACTGGCACCGGACAGTGGTGGCATCAAGCTGAATGGAAAGGACTTTCTGGAGCAGCCGGAACTGGCGCGCCGCGTCATCGGCTGGCTGCCGGAACGTGCCCCTCTGTGGCCAGAACTGACCGTCAGCGAACACCTGGAGGCACATGGTCGCCTGCGTGGCATGCGCGGCGCCGAACTTGCCCAGGCATACCGGCGGATCGTCGAGCGGCTGGAGCTGGGAACACTGGCGCGGCGGCTGGCGGGCGTGCTTTCCCAGGGCCAGCGCCAGCGGCTGGGATTGGCTTGCGCCCTGCTGCATGGCCCGCAGCTGCTGGTGCTGGACGAACCGGCCAATGCACTCGATCCGGTGCAGGTGGCGGCGCTGCGCGAGGTGATCCGCGAGCAGGCCGCGGCCGGCACCGCGATCATTCTCTCCACCCATCTGCTGACCGAAGTCACCGCCGCGTGCGACCGCGTGGCGATCCTGCACGAAGGCCAGCTGCGCTACGACAGCGCGCTCGATGGCGCCGACCACAAGGCGCTGGAACAGACCTTTTTCGACATCGCCATGCGCGGCAACGGGAGCAACGACAGGATGCAGGCTGCATGAGCGTGATCGCCGTGACGCGGCTGGAGCTGCGCCGCCTGTTCGTCCGCCCGCTCGCCTGGGTACTCGCCGCGCTGACGCTGGCGCAGCTGGCGTGGCGCTTCACCCTGCTGCTGGGCGGTTTCCTGGCGGGACAGATCAAGCTTGCCGCACTGCCTGGCGGCCCCGGTTACACCGACCTGGTGGGCGTGCCCATGCTGAGCAGCATCCTCACCGGCGGCGTGCTTCCCTTCGGCGTGGTGGAACTGGCGCTGATCATCGTGCCGCTGCTCACCATGTCCTCGATCGCCGGCGAACGCAGCAACGGCACGCTGCCGCTGTGGTTCGCCGCCGGCCTGCCCGCCTCGCGCATCGTGCTGGGCAAATACCTGGCGCTGATGCTGTGGCTGGTGCTGTGGCTGGCCCTCGCGCTGGCCATGCCGCTGAGCCTGGCGCACGGCGTCACGCTGGACTGGGGCAAGCTCGCCGCCGCGTCGCTGGGCCTGCTGCTGACCCTGGCCGCGCTCGCGGCGATCGGCGTGGCGTGTTCGGCCTATGCCTCGCATGCCTCCATTGCGGCGACCGTGGCGCTGACGCTGGGGCTCGCGCTGGCCGGCGTGGACATCGCGGCGCAGAAAGCCGGCGCCACCAATGGCGTATCCGGCTGGCTGGCGCTGAGCAGCCATCTCGAAGCCATGCTGCGTGGACTGGTCTCCACCGCCGACATCGCCTGGTTCCTGATCGTGATCGTGGTGGCGCTCGCGCTCGCCACGCAGCGGCTCGCCGCCGACAAGGAGCGTGGCTGATGACGCGCTTCTTCCGGCATTTGAACGGATGGCTATTCGCGCTCGCGCTACTGCTCGCGGCAGGCGCGCTCGGCTACCTCACCTCGCGCTACGACCACGTCGCGGACTGGACCTACGGCGGACGCGCCAGCCTGTCATCGGAAAGCCGCGCCGTGCTGGCGACGCTGAAAGGCCCGGTGGAGATCGTCAGCTACGCCAATCCCCAAGGCGATCTGCGCAACACGGTCGCCAACTTCATGCAGCGCTACCGCCGCGTGAAGCCGGACCTGACGCTGCGCTTCGTGGATCCGCAACAGGATCCGGCCGCGATGCGCGAGCTGGGCATCACCGTGGACGGCGCGCTGATCCTGCATTACCAGGGCCGTGAGCAGCGCCTGGACGAACTCTCCGAACGCAGCCTCACCAATGCGCTGGAACGCCTCGCGCGCGGCGGCGAGCGCATCGTCGCCTTCGTCTCGGGCGACGGCGAGCGTCGCCCCGACGACAAGGGCAACGCCGACCTCGGCATGTTCGTGTCGCAGCTCGAAGGCCGCGGCATGCGCGCGGTGCCGCTGAACTTCGCGCAGGTCACCGCCGTGCCGCAGCACACCGACCTGGTGGTGCTGGCGAGCCCCGAGCTCGCGCTGCCCGAAGGCGCGGTGAAGGCGCTCACCGATTACGTCGCCAACGGCGGCAACCTGCTGTGGCTGAGCGAGCCGACCAACGACGACCTGCATCTGGAACCGCTGGCCGATGCGCTCGGCATCCGCGTCCTGCCGGGCGTGCTGGTGGATGGCCAGGGCGCCGCGCTGGGGCTGAAGGACCCACGCATGCTCGCACTGGGTGACTATCCCAAGCATGCGATCACCCGCGGCTTCACGCTCACCACGCTGTTTCCGCAGGCGTCCGCGCTGGCGCTGGCTGCGCGCACCGACTGGCAGGTGGCGCCGTTCCTGCGCTCCAGCGCGCAGAGCTGGACCGAGTTCAAGCCGATCGACAACGCGCAGGCATCGACCATTGCCTATGACGCGAATGCGGGCGAATTGAAAGGTCCGCTCGACTTCGGCTTCGCGCTGAGCCGCCTGTCGCCCAGCCCCGACAAGGCCGAGCAGCGCGTGGTGGTGATCGGCGACGGCGACTTCCTCTCCAACACCTTCCTCGGCAACGGCGGCAATCGCGCGCTGGGCGAACGCATCTTCGACTGGCTGCTCGGCGACGACGCGCTGGTGCAGTTGCCGCCACGCGGCGCGCCGGATCGCGTGCTGCAGATCTCGCAGGCACAGCTCAGCACGGTGACACTCGGCTTTCTGGTGGTGCTGCCGCTGCTGCTGCTCGTGCTGGGTGGCTGGATCGTATGGCGGCGCCGCCGCGCATGAAGCGCGCGACGCGGCAGCGAGTGGTCATGCTGGCCGTTGCGATCGCGCTCGTCGCGCTCGCCGGCTGGCAATGGCGGCGCGATCGGGACGACGCCCCGGGCACCTTGCTCAAGCTCCCTCCCTCCGACATCACGCAGGTGGAACTTCGCATCGGCAACGGCCCGGCGGAGCATTTTTCCAAGCGCGAGGGCCACTGGTGGCGCGTCGATGGCACGGCGGCCCGCGCCGATGACGGCCGCCTCGCCGAGCTGGCCGATACCGCCGCCGCCAGCGTACTGAGCTGGCGACCGCTCAGCGACTTCGATCCGACGCGCATCGGCCTTGCGCCGCCGGTCGCCGTGCTGAGCCTCGACGGCCAGCGCCTGGAGTTCGGCGAAACCTCGGTGACCGGGCCGCAACGCTATGTGCGGGTTAACGATCGCGTGGCGCTGGTTTCCGTGCGCTATACGCCGCGACCCGCCACGCAGGAAGCGACCAAGGCGCGCTAGCCTCACGCCGGCGTCGCGTCCTCCGCATCACCATGCCCTTTTGCGTCCGCCGGGAGCACTTGCACGGTGCAGGGTCCTCCCCATATCAAGGCGCATCCCCTGGCAGGAGCGACAACATGAGTCAGCAGGCAATCGGCGTCATCGGCATGGCGGTGATGGGCAGCAACCTCGCCCTCAACATCGAGAGCCGCGGGCATGCGGTGTCCATCTTCAATCGTCACCGCGAGCGCACCGACGAGGTGATGGCGCAGAATCCCGGCAAACGCCTGGTTCCCAGCTACACGCTGGAGGACTTCGTCGCCTCGCTGGAAAAGCCCCGCCGCATCCTGCTGATGGTGAAGGCGGGCGAGCCCACCGATGCCACGCTGGCCCAGTTGAAGCCACTGCTCGACAAGGGCGACGTGGTGATCGACGGCGGCAACACCTTCTTCAAGGACACCATGCGTCGCGAAAGCGAAATGCACGCCGCCGGATTGCACTTCATCGGTACCGGCGTGTCCGGTGGCGAGGAAGGTGCGCTGCACGGTCCCTCGATCATGCCGGGCGGCCAGCGCGACGCCTACGACCTCGTCGCCCCCATCCTCACCGAGATCGCGGCGCGCGCGCCGGACGGCGAACCGTGCGTGGCCTACATGGGGCCGGACGGCGCCGGCCACTACGTGAAGATGGTGCACAACGGCATCGAATACGGCGACATGCAGCTGATCGCCGAAAGCTACGCGGTGCTCAGCCATGTACTGGGTCTGTCGAACGACGAGCTGGCCGAGGTCTACGCCGACTGGAACAAGGGCGAGCTGGACAGCTACCTCATCAGCATCACCGCCGACATCTTCACCAAGAAGGATCCGGAAACGCGCAAGGCGATGGTCGACATCATTCTCGACCGCGCAGCGCAGAAAGGCACCGGCAAATGGACCAGCCAGAGCGCGCTGGATCTCGGCGTGCCCTTGCCGCTGATCACCGAATCGGTGTTCGCGCGACTGCTTTCCGCGCTGAAGGACGAACGCGTCGCCGCCAGCAAGGTGCTGCCCGGCCCCGGCCCGCAGCATTTCAGCGGCGACCGCAAGGCCTTCATTGAAGCCGTGCGGCGCGCACTCTATTTCAGCAAGATCGTCTCGTACGCGCAGGGTTTCGCGCAGCTTCGTTCGGCCTCCGACGAATACCAGTGGGACCTGCCGTACGGCACCATCGCGCGCATCTTCCGCGCTGGCTGCATCATCCGCGCACGCTTCCTGCAGAAGATCACCGATGCCTACGAGCGTGATGCGCAGCTGAAGAACCTGCTGCTCGATTCGTACTTCCGCGATATCGCCGCGCAGTACCAGGGCGCGTTGCGTGAAGTGGTGGCCGCCGCGGTGAATGCGGGCGTGCCGGTGCCGTGCTTCTCCTCCGCCATCGCGTACTACGACGGCTATCGCGCCGAACATCTGCCGGCGAACCTGTTGCAGGCGCAGCGCGATTACTTCGGTGCGCATACGTTCGAGCGCGTGGACAAGCCTGGAAGTTTCCATAACGACTGGAGCTGACCCTCTGCTTTTCTGTAGGAGCGCACCCTGTGCGCGATTGGCGTACATCGGCGCCGTGATCGCGCACTGGGTGCGCTCCTACAGTGACGGTTCCTGACCGAGACACTCCGTGCCCGAACTCCCCGAAGTCGAAACCACCCGCCGCGGCATTGCTCCCCACCTGATCGGCCGCAATGTCACCGGCGTGACATTGCGACGGCCCGATCTGCGCTGGCCGATACCACCGGAGATCACCGATCTCCTGCCCGGCCAGCGCATCCTCGACGTGGAGCGGCGCGCGAAATACCTGCTGCTGCATACGAAGGTGGGAAGCGCGCTATTGCACTTGGGCATGACGGGCGTGCTGCGCGTGCTGCCGCCGGATGCCCTGGTCGGCAAGCATGACCACGTCGATATCGCGCTGGAGCCCACTCGCAGCGAAGGCCCACGCGTACTGCGTTTCACCGATGCGCGTCGCTTCGGCTGCCTGCTGTGGCAGCCGCCGGGCGAGACGCACGACTTGCTGGCTGGGCTCGGACCCGAGCCGCTTACCGACGACTTCGACGGCGACCTGCTCTGGCGTCTGTCGCGCGGACGCACCGCTGCCGTGAAACTGTTCCTGATGGATAACGCCATCGTCGTCGGTGTCGGGAACATCTACGCCAGCGAAGCGTTGTTTGCGGCGGGCATCGATCCGCGCAAGCCCGCCGGCTCAGTGTCGCGGGCCCGCTATGCACGCCTCGCCGCGGAGGTGAAGCGCATCCTCGCCTGGGCGATCGAACGCGGCGGCACCACGCTGCGCGACTTCATCAATCCGGATGGCGCGCCGGGCTATTTCTTCCGCGAGTTGCAGGTGTACGGGTGCGAAGGCGAGCCGTGCCGCGTGTGCAAAACACCGATACGGCAGGTGGTGTTGGGCCAGCGATCGACGTTCTGGTGCCCGAGATGTCAGAAATGAGATGGATGTGCTCCCTCTCCCCTTGGGGAGAGGGCTGGGGTGAGAGGCTGCACTAGCCACGAACTATATGGTTGGACTGGCTCCAAAGCCGATAGGCCCTGGCAGGCCACATCGCGCACTGGGTGCGCTCCTACAGAAGGGCGTCGTGAGGCGCTCAGTCCGGCCAGCGGAATTCCACGAAGGTGTTGTTGAAGTCCGGCTCTTCGTCGCCACCGCCCAGGTGCGCCACCAGGCCACCATGCAGGCCTTCGGCGTCGAGCGACTGGCCTTCGACGAAATGCGCGCCCAGCGCTTCCAGTTCCACCAGGCGCTCGCACAGCATGCCGGCGCGATCGATATCCCGCTCGGGGATGTTGCGAATGCTGATGTCGGGGCGACCGAACTTGCGCATGCCGCGCGTATGCACCCAGTGTCGCCCCGCCTGCTCTTCGCCGTCGCAAAGGATCAACAGGTGGTTGCGGATGGGCGCGCCGTCGCGCACGACATAGCGCTGGCGCCAGGTGTTCGCGTCGAACAGGGTGAGGATCTGCGGATCGAGGATGGCGGTGCCGCCCACGTCCAGTAGCGCCGCCAGCACGCCCAGCGTATCGCGCAGGTAGCCCGTGTCGCCGGCATCGGGCAGGCGCCCGCGCACGACCAGCACTTCCGGGGCATCGAGCGCAAGCTTGTACGCCTCGGGCGCGTCTTCCTTGAACATGCGGCCCACGGCGCCCTTCAGCGGATAGCCTTCCCACTGGCGCAGCGCGCCGTGGTGGTGGCTGGTGAGCTCCATGCCTTCGGGCAGGCCTTCGCTGCCGTAGTCGATGGACGGTGCGCGACCGGCCTGGAACTTACCGAACACATAGAACTGCAGCAGGATTTCCTCGCTACCCGGCTGCCAGTGCGGGCGTTGCCAGGCGAGAAATGGGATCTTGGACATACCGTTCCTTAGATGCGTGCGAAGGGCTCAATGCCCCTCGCCCAGCGGCAGCACCGTCTGCTGCAACTCTATCCTGCCGCGCCCTTCCGTAATGTTCTTGAACTCGGCGCGGCTCACCGAGACATAGCGGTCGTTGCCGCCGATCTCAACCTGCGGGCCTTCGGTGACCGCACGGCCCTGGTCGTCCACGCGCACCACCATGGTGGCCTTGCGACCGGTGTGGCAGATAGTCTTGATCTCTTCGAGGTTGTCCGCCCAGGCCAGCAGGTAGCGGCTGCCCTCGAACAGCTCGCCGCGGAAATCCGTGCGCAGGCCATAGGCGAGCACCGGGATGTTCAACTTGTCCACCACATCGCTGAGCTGCCAGACCTGCGTCTTGCTGAGGAACTGCGCCTCGTCGACGAACACGCAGTGCAGCGGGCCACGCTCGTCGATGTCCGCCTGCACCAGGGCCAGCAGGTTCTCATCCGACGCGAACCGGCGCGCGTTGGCTTTCAGCCCGATGCGCGAAGCCACCACGCCCTCGCCGAAGCGGTTATCCAGCGCCGGCGTGAGGATGAGCGTGCGCATGCCCCGCTCGTGGTAGTTGTAGGCGCTCTGCAGCAGCGTGGTGGTCTTGCCGGCATTCATTGCCGAGTAATAGAAGTAGAGCTTGGCCATGGATCGCCCCGGAAAACGAGCGCACATAGTACTGCGCCACCCGCTCCTATAGCCCTTGGCTACTTGCCCGGAGGTGAACCGGGAGGCGCCACGTTCTGCAGGTTGCCCACCTCCACCGTGGGCTTGGATTCCACCTGGACCTTCCATTGCAGGTCCTTCATCCTGGTGTAGCTGTCGATGTTCCAGACCGACGAGCGATAGAACTGATCCAGGGTCATCCAGGACGGAGCGTTGGCGTTGTATGCGCTGGTGACACCAGCGCCCTGGATGGTGCCCCAGCCGATGGAACCCACCCTGCTGCCGGTGACGTTCCTTCGTACGTACTCCAGTTCCATCTCCAGGCGATGGAGCGCCACCTTGTCGTCGTACTCGACCAGGATCTCCTGACCCACGCGAAGCGCCTGTGCACGCTCGGCTTCGCTCAGCTGGCTCCAGTAGTACTCGCGCTGCGCAATGAAGCGGTTGTAGCCGCGGCTGGAAGCAAGATCCATCCATGCATAGGCGCGGGGGCGGTCGACCGGCGTACCCACGCCCTCCCAGTACATGTTGGCCACCGCCGCCTGTGAGGGTTTGTCCGCAAAGGCGCCGGCGCGCATGAACATCCTCAGTGCGCGCGCCTTGTCGCCATGCTTGTAGGCGGCCATCGCCAGGTCCCGATAGCGCAGGTCCGGGTGTTGGTTGACGATCATGGGATTGGCCATCATCTCGTCGAACCTTTGAAGCTCCTTCAACGCCCGGGGATCGGTGGCGGCACGATCGAGCAACGCCGCGGCATCAGGCGCGGCTTCCTGCGCGAATACCGCCGCGCTTGCGCCAAGCCACCAACCGAGCACCCACGCTGTCGTTCTTGTCGCCATACCGTCCGCTCCCTGACGAATCCCGTCATCGATGCACCGGGATGCGGCCATTCGGCGCGACACCCGCCCGGCCCATCATAGACTGGCGATGGTGGACCATTTCGGCATTGGGGCAGCACGCCTGTTTCTTCGCGATCACCTGGCAGGCGGCGTCGCCACGTTCTGCGCGTCACCCACCTCGACCGTTGGCCTGGACTCGACCCGCACCTGCCATTGGAGGTCCTTGAACTTGGCGTACTCGTTGATCTTCCAGACCGAGGGCCGATAAAACTCGGTGAGGCTCGCCATGGAAGGACCCATCATGTCGAATCCACCGTTCGCGCCAGACGCGCCGCCGCGCCCCCCAGGCCTCGACATACCCGTGCTACCGCCACCCGTGAATATCGTCGAGCCGCCAAAGCCCATGACCTTGCCGTTTCCCTTGAAGCCGACGTGGCTGCCGATGGGGTTTCGCCGTATGAATTCGAGTTCCATCTCAAGACGGTGCAACGCGATCTTGTCGTCGTATTCGGCATAGACGTCCTCGCCCACGCGCAGTGCCTGTGCACGCTCGGCCTCGGTCAGCTGGCTCCAGTAGTACTCGCGTTTCGCGATGAAGCGGACGTAGCCACGGGAAGCGGCAAGATCCATCCAGGCATAGGCCCGAGGACGATCCACCGAGGTGCCGATGCCATCCCAGTACATGTGGGCCACGGCTGCCTGCGAGGGTTTGTCGGCATAGCTGGCGGCGCGCATGAACATCTTGAACGCGCGTTCCCTGGCTCCATTCTTGTAAGCCTCCATCGCCAGCTCACGGTAGTAGATGTCCCGATGCTGCGTGGCCACGCCCGGCATGCTCATCATCTCTTCGAATTTATCCAGCTCCCTGAGCTCCTTGGGATTGGTGACCGGCTGACCTGTGGGCGCCTCTTGCGCAAACGCCGCGTGAGCCGCGCCGACCAGCAGCCCGAGAAGCATTGCCATCGCTTTTCCAGTCATGTCGCTCGCTCCCTGACGAATCCCTTCATCGATGCGCCGGCAGCCGTCCGTCCGGCGTCACGCCCATGCAGCCCAGTCTTGGCTGACCTGGATGGAGCGCCTCGACCTTTGGACCACACGCCCCGATGTCATTCGCGATCACTTGGCAGGCGGCGTCGCCACGTTCTGCAAATCACCCACGTCGACCGTCGGCTTGGACTCGACGCGCTCCTGCCATTGGATGTCCTTGAACCTGGCGTAATCGTTGACCTTCCATATAGACGGGCGATACAGCTCGCTCAGGTTCGCTATCGGAAGGCCCAGATCCTGTTCACTGCCCGATGTAGACGTGGCGTTACCACCGGGACGAGGCAGCCCCGTGCTGGCGCGACCCGTGTTCATCGTGTGGGTAAAGCCATAAACCTTGCCCGTCCCCACGAAGCCGACGTGACTGCCGACGACATTTCTTCGCGTGAATTCGAGCTCCATCTGCAGGCGATGGAGCGCGATCTTGTCATCGTATTCGGCATAGATGTCCTGGCCTACGCGCAGCGCCTGCGCACGCTCGGCTTCGGTCAGCTGGCTCCAGTAGTACTCGCGTTTCGCGAGGAAGCGGTCGTAGCCGCGGGTCGCGGCAAGATCCATCCATGCGTAGGCGCGAGGACGGTCGACTGCAGTACCCACGCCCTCCCAATACATATCCGCGATAGCCGCCTGCGAAGGCTTGTCGGCATAGCTGGCAGCACGCATGAACATCTTCAACGCGCGTTCCTTGTCGCCGTTCTTGTAGGCCTCCATCGCCAGCTCACGATAGAGGATGTCCTTGTGCTGCCTGGCCACGCCCGGCACGTCCATCATTTCTTCGAATTTGGCCAGTTCCCTGAGGTCCTTGGGGTCGGTAACCGGTTTACTCGTTGGCGCCTCCTGCGCTAGCGCCGCATGGCCCGCGCCGACCAGCAGCCCGAGAACCACCACCATCGTTGTTTTTGCAACCATGTCACTCACTCCTTGTGGATTCCGTGTGTCACAGCACGCGATACGTCAGCTCGCCGGGTGCGTCTTTTCGGACGAGGTCCGGATCGGCTCAAGATCGCCCACAGCAACATGCGCCTTCATCATCTGGACTTGCCACTGCAGGTCCTTCATCTGCAGGTATTGCGCTGTGTTGAGGCGTATTGCATCGCTGATCGAACTCATGTCCCGGCTGGCAGCCGTGCTTCCCAGCAGGCCTGCAACGCTTTCGCCGCCGGCGGCGCGACTGGCACTGTCGGCATGGATCACCACGCCATAGCCCGCCCATCCCAGATGACTTCCCGTGACCTGCGAGCGGATGCTGCCGAGCTCCCGCGTCAGGCGGCGCGCGCCAACGTCATCGCCATAATCAGCCTCCAGGGACTGGCGCAGGTCGCGTGTCCGATCACGCTCGTCATCGCTCAATTGCGCCCAGTAGAGATCGCGCTGGTGCTGCAGCTCGGGATAACCGCGACTGGCGGCAAGATCCATCCATGCATAGGCCAGCGCGCGATCATGCGGAGCCCCGTCGCCGGTCCAGTACATCAGGGCAACGACGGCCTGCGAGGCCTTGTCGACGTAGCGCGATGCCAGGAGGAAGTTCTCTAAAGCCTCGCGCCTGCGGCCTCCGCGATAGGCGTTCATCCCCAGGTCGCGAAAACGCAAGTCGGAATGCGCATCGACGAAGGGACCGGTAGCCATGTCGGCCAGCACCGCGCCGCTGCGCTTGAGATCGCCGGACGACACGGCAGCGTGTTGCGCCCAAGCCGACTCGGCGCCAACGGCGGCGACGAACAGCATCGAAAGCATCGCAAGCCTGCGCATCTCACGCTCCTGTGAGGCGGGCGGCGGCCGGTATCGCCGGCATCCCTGACCCGACCGGCCGAGCATACAACGGGCGGATGTGTCGGCCGGGTGGACGGCCTCTGCTACCATCGTGCGCCGCTCTCGCCTCTGCGCACACCATGCTCAATCCCCAACAATTGGCCGCCGTCGAACATTGCGACGGTCCGCTGCTGGTATTGGCCGGCGCCGGCTCGGGCAAGACCAGCGTGATCACGCAGAAGATCGCGTACCTGATCGCCCGCAAGAAGCTCGCCCCGTCCAAGATCGCCGCGATCACCTTCACCAACAAGGCGGCGAAGGAAATGCGCGAACGCGTGGCCAAGCTGATCACCAGCGAAGACGCCGCCGCGCTCACCGTGTGTACGTTCCACGCGCTGGGCCTGAAGTTCCTGCAGATGGAGCACCAGCGCGCGGGCCTGCGCAAAGGCTTCTCGGTGCTCGATGCGGACGACAGCGAAGGCATCATCAAGGAGCTCGCGCCCAAGGGTGTCAAGCCCGACGTGCTGTTCGGCATCCGCAACCTGGTGAGCCGCGCCAAGAACGCCGGCCTGTCGCCGGAAGAAGCGCTGGCCGCCGCGCGCAGCCCGCGCGAGCTGGATGCTGCCACCATCTACGACCTCTACCAGCAGCGACTCTCCGCGTTCAACGCGGTGGACTTCGACGACCTGATCCGCCTGCCGCTGCGTATCCTCGAAAGCGACGAGGAATGCCGTACAGCGTGGCGTGAGCGACTGCGTTACCTGCTGGTGGACGAATACCAGGACACCAACGACGCGCAGTACCGCCTGCTCAAGGCGCTGGCCGGCGAGCGCGGCCGCTTTACCTGCGTGGGCGACGACGACCAGTCGATCTACGCATGGCGCGGCGCCAATCCCGAGAATATCGACCAGCTCGGCAAGGACTGGCCCGCGCTGCGCGTGATCAAGCTCGAACAAAACTACCGCTGCGGCAAGCGCATCCTGCGCGCCGCCAACAAGCTGATCGCGAACAACCCGCACCTGCACGAAAAGAAACTGTGGAGCGAGCATCCGGAAGGTGCGCAGATCCGCGTGCTGGAGTGCAAGGAAAACGAGCACGAGGCGGAACGCGTCGCCGCGATCGCGGTGACGCTGGCGGAAAAGCACAAAGCGCGCTGGCACGACATCGCCATTCTTTATCGCGGCAATTTCCAGGCGCGCCCGCTGGAAAAGGCACTGCGGCTTGCACGCGTGCCGTACCACCTCACCGGTGCGTTGAGCTTCCTCGATCGCGCGGAAGTGAAGGACCTGCTCTGCTATTTGCGCCTGCTCACCAATCCCAGCGATGACGCCGCGTTCCTGCGCGTGGTGAACGTACCCAAGCGCGAGATCGGTTCGACCACGCTGGAGAAACTCGGCCAGATCGCGCAGACCAGGCACGCGTCACTGCTCGACGCCGCCCGCAGCGATGCGGTGCTGCGCCAGCTCACGCCGCGTCCGGCCGCGGCGCTTGCTTCGTTCACCAACCTCATGGACGAGTTGCGCAGCGCCTCGCTGCACAACAGCGCGGCCGACCTGGTGGAGATGGTGCTCAAGCGCACCGGCTACGCCGAGCAGATCGCCGCCAGCACCACCGATCCCGCACTGCGCGAACGTCGCCTGGGCAACCTGCGCGAACTGGCGGACTGGTTCCGCGCGATGCAACGCGGCAACAACACGGCCGGCGATCTCGCCGCGCAGCTCGCCCTGCTCAGTCACGCCGATCGCGACGAGCCCGGCAACGCGGTGCGCATGATGACGTTGCATGCGGCGAAGGGACTGGAGTTCCGCTTCGTCTTCATTGTCGGCTGCGAGGAAGGCACGCTGCCGCACGATGGCGCGATCGATGAAGGGCGCATCGACGAAGAACGCCGCCTGATGTACGTGGGCATCACCCGCGCCAAGGAAATGCTCACGCTGTCGTGGTCGTCCAAGACCAAGCGCTACGGCGAGGTCCACAGCAACCAGCCGAGCCGGTTCCTGCATGAACTGCCGCAGGACGACCTGCATTGGCAGGGCAAGGATCCGGAAGCGGACAAGGAAGTGGTGCGCGAAACGGCCGAGTCGCACATGGCGAAGATCGCGGCGATGCTGGCAGGCAACTAGCCCGCCAGCCTTTCAATCGCTCAGATCAACCGCTCGGCCTCCAGCTCGGCCTTGAGATACGCGTAATAGATCGGCCCGGCGATCAGTCCCGGCAGGCCGAACGCCGCTTCCATCAGCAGCATCGCCACCAGCAGCTCCCACGCACGGGCACGGATCTGGCTGCCCACGATGCGTGCGTTGAGGAAGTACTCGAGCTTGTGGATGAGGATGAGGAAGCCCAGCGCGGCGACACCGACGCCGAGCGAGATGGACAAGCCGGCAATGGTGATGGCGGTGTTGGAGATGAGGTTGCCGATCACCGGCAGCAGGCCGACGATGAAGGTGACCACCACCAGCGTCTTGGCCAGCGGCACATGGATGTCCATCAGCGGCAGCACGCCGAGCAGGAAGATCGCGGTGAACACCGTGTTGATCAGCGAGATCTTGATCTGCGCGAACACGATGTTGTGGAACGCCTCGGCCAGCCGCTGGCAACGCAGGCCCAGGGCCGCGGCGAGCGGACCGACCTGGTGCGCGGGACGCGTGCGGCTCAACGCGACGATGGCGCCCAGCACCATGCCGATGAGGATGTGCACGAACACGCGTGCCGCTTCCTTGCCCACCGTCTGCAGGCTCACCGAATGCTTGCGGGTGAGCTCCAGCGCCATCACGCGCAGGTCGTCCACGCTATCGGGTAGCCAGCCCACGATGGTCGCCGGCAGCTGCTCGCGCGCCTTCTCCACCAGCGGCATCAACTGCTGCTGCCAGAGCACTTCGGGGTTGCCGATCTCGTTGCGAAGGAAGCTCACCGCACTGAGGATCAGCAGCACCAGCAGGCCGACCACGATGGTGCCGAGCAGGGCCACCACCAGCACGCGTGCACGATCACCGGGAACGCGCTTGCCCAGCAGCGGCGCGGTGGACTGCACCAGTTCGTAGACGAGCAGGCCGGCAAACAGGGCCGGCAACAGGCGCAACCCGAGCACCAGCACCAGGGCGGCGGCGGCCAACATATAGCTGGCCGTGCGGATCGCCGTCGAAGGAGGGCGCACGAGGGA
Organism: Dyella jiangningensis; assembly: GCF_003264855.1. NCBI lineage: Bacteria > Pseudomonadati > Pseudomonadota > Gammaproteobacteria > Lysobacterales > Rhodanobacteraceae > Dyella > Dyella jiangningensis. The sequence goes on from NZ_NFZS01000006.1 coordinate 56,521, forward strand.
CGGGGCGGTTTCCATGCAAATTCATGCGAAGGGTGGGGATGCCTCCGAGTCTGTCAGCCGGGCGCGGTGTTAGCCAGCCCTTGGGCCTGCCCCTATCGCCAGGTGACCCGCGCCGGGCGCTGTTGGCGCGAGTCACAAGGAAGAACGAGGCCGCGTATGTCGACAGACAACCGGGGTAATGACGCGCGGGTAATGACGCGGACGTGCGCGCAACCAGCGATAGGGAACACGCTCTGAGGAACGACATGTGGCTGTCGTAAACTTCCCCGATCCTGATCGTTCAGTCTCACAGGGAATCCCTTTCATGTCCGTTCGTTTGCCGGCGGCGCTTGCCGCCTTGATCCTGCTTGCCGGTTGTTCGAGCACGCCCAGCAAGGCGCCCGCCCCTGCCATGCCTGCACCGACGCCCGCCGCACCCGCTGCGCCCAAGACGTCCGCCGACGACAACCTCAATGCGGTGGCCTGGAGCCAGACCGCGATCGAGCATGACCTGATCTACCTGCAGACCTACCGCGACGCCCAGGCGCGCCTGCTCGCCGCCAAGGCCGATGCGAACTGGGACGCGCTGCCCAAGGGCGATCGCGTGGCGCCGGCCAAGGGCCTGCAGCCGGCCGTGGTGCTCGACATCGACGAGACCGTGCTCGACAACTCGCCCTACCAGGCGCGTCTGGTCAAAAGCGGCGGCGAATACAACGAGGCCGACTGGGCGGCGTGGTGCAAGGAACAGCGCGCCCGCGCGTTGCCGGGCGTGGTGGCGTTTACCCAGTTCGCGGCCAAGCACGGCATCGCGGTGATCTACATCTCCAACCGCGCCAAGGACCTGGACCAGGACACGCTGGCCAACCTGCGCAAGGAAGGCTTGCCGGTGTCGGGGCCTGAAGCCTTCCTGGGCCTGGGCACCTTCGTCGAGGACTGCGACCAGGTGGGCACCGAGAAGGGCTGCCGTCGCCAGCTGATCAGCCACAAATATCGCGTGTTGATGCAATTTGGCGACCAGATCGGCGATTTTGTGACCGTATTGGCCAACAACGCCGAGGGTCGCCAGAAGGCCATGGCGCCGTACATGGACTGGATCGGCACCCGCTGGTTCACCCTGCCGAACCCGACCTATGGCGCATGGGACCCGGCTTTGTTTAATAATGACTGGACGGCGCCGCGCGATGAACGCCGCCGCCAGAAGATCCAGTCGCTGCGTTTCGATTGACTATCGAAGCAAGTAAATCAGTAACTTACGCAGCATAAGCTAAAGTATTGCTTTAACTTTAACGGGGAGATAAGATCCTCCCCGCCAACACCTGCTGACCTTGATAATTCCGCAGGCAAGGCCATTTCCCTTCCGGCTCTGCCGGATTACCCCGTGAGGCCCAACGCCCGCGGGGTTTTCTTTTTGGGCGACTGAAAAGCGCTTGAACGAGCTCTCAGCTCCGCGCTCCGGCCCTTGTTAGGGCGAAGCCGCGCCCCTTACCCTCCGCCGACCGCCCGGACCTTGCAGGTCGACCGGCGCCACTTATCAGAGATTCCATGCGTCGCTCATCCGTCTTCTATGCCGTTGGCGCGTTCGTCGTCCTGCTGGTGTTGGCCACCGCGGCCGCCCTGTTCATGACCGTGCACAAGCCGGGCCCGGCACCGGTGATGGCCGGCGGCGAAACGCCGGAAGCCTCCGTGCAGCAGTCGGTGGCCCTGATCAAGACGGGTGACTTCGCCGGCTTCTGGAAGCACGCCCTGCCCCCGGCCGACTACGACACGCTGCGCACCGACTGGACCCGCCCGCGCCCCGACGATCACCCGATCTCATCGGAAGACCGCGCGGACTTCATCAAGAACATGCAGCAGCTCACCGAGCCCGATGCGGAAACCAAGCTCTACGCCCTGGCGCGCCCCAAGCTGGCCCAGCTGCAGGCGCAGTACAGCGATCAGGTGCCGGTGATGATCGGCGTCATGCAGGCCATTGCCGCTACCGGCGTGGCGCAGAGCAAGGAGCTCACCAACCCGCAGAAGCAGCAGGCCACCGAGGTGATCAACGTGCTGGCGCCCTGGGCGCAGCAGGTACCGTGGTTCGACCAGGCCCGCGCGAAGCAGGCGATCGTCGTGGCGGTGGCCACCGCGCGCAAGCTGGACATCAAGACGCCCGAGCAGCTGCGCACGATGGACTTCGACACGGCCATGCAGAAGTACAGCGCAGGCTTCATCGGCATCAAGCAGGTCCTGGCCATCTACGGCCTGTCGATCGACGACGTGCTCGACTCGGTGAAGGTCACCACGCTGGAGGATCGCAACGGCCACGCCCGCGTGCGCGTCGACTACGTGCTGCTGGGCAAGCCGCTGTCGACCGAGTCGGACCTGATCCAACAGGGCGGCCGCTGGTACAGCGCCGACGTGCTGCAGAACGTGCGCGAGTCGCACGACCGCCTGCTGGCCGCGCCCGCTCCGGGCAGCAGCGCGCCGGAACCGGCGCCCATGCCGGCACCGGCGACCACCTCCGCGTCCCGCGCGAAACCGTCGGCGACCAACGCACCCGCGCAAGCCGTGGCCACCAAGCACTGAGTCGGTGGGCCGGTTTAACCGGCTCACCGGTTACAATCAGGGGATGCTTAAGGATGCTCTGATCTATTCAATGCGGGTGTCACCGACGCTGTCTGCCCGCAGATGTGCGTTGCGGTGGCGAAGGCAGGCTGGTCGCCTGTCGAGGCAGCGCGGCGCGCAGCTGCGGGCAGACAGCGCCGGCCCTGCGGGTGATGTCCAGAAAGCCCGCACGCCGCGATGCGCGGCTTGCCCAGGCAGCCAGCCTGCACTGCGCCACGCCCCGCACCCTGCGGGCTTTCTGGACATCATGCCACCCACATTGAATAGATCAGAGCATCCTTGATATGTCGACCACGGACACTCCCGCCCGTAGCCGCGCGCCCTGGTGGTTCAACCTGGCCGGGCAACTGCTCGAACCCTGGGTGCGCATCCGCCGCGATCCCGCCGAACCCGCCGCCTTGCTGCAGGCGGGCACGCCGGTTTGCTATGTGATCGAGCGCGATGGCCTTTCCGATGCCCTGATCCTCGATCGCGCCTGCCGCGAGGCGGGCCTGCCGTCGCCCATGCAGCCGCTGTCGGGCACGCGCCGCAGGCGCTCGGTGTTCGCGCTCGCGCGCCGCGATGGCTGGCTGTTCGGGCGCAATCGCCAGCGCTCGCCCCAGGAGCCGCTCGGCCAGCTGGTGCGTTCGCTGGAAGGCGATGCGGAACGCGACATCCAGATCGTGCCCGTTTCCATCTATGTCGGCCGCGCACCCACCCGCGAATCGGGCTGGTTCAGCGTGCTGTTCTCCGAAAACTGGATCGTGGTGGGCCGCTTCCGCCGCATGCTGGCGCTCCTGCTCAACGGCCGCGACACCGTGGTGCACTTCTCCACGCCGGTGTCCTTGCGCACGGTGGTGAACGAAGCCGGCGACATCCGCCCCGAACGCCTCACCCGCAAGATCGCCCGCGTGCTGCGCACGCACTTCCGCCGCATCCGCGCGGCGGTGATCGGCCCCGACCTCTCGCATCGCCGCACCGTGGTCGATGCGGTGCTGAACGCCGAGCCGGTGCGCAATGCCATCGCCGCCGTCGCCGCGAAGGAAAACATCAGCCACGCCAAGGCCTGGCGTCGCGCGCACGACATGGTGATGGAGATCGCCGCCGACTATTCGCACCCGGTGGTGCGCTCGGTGTCGTTCCTGCTCTCCAACTTCTGGAACAAGCTGTACGACGGCATCGCCATGCACCACTTCGAGAAGGCCCGCGCCGCCGCGCCCGGCCACGAAGTGGTGTACGTGCCCTGCCATCGCAGCCATGCCGACTACCTGCTGCTGTCCTACCAGCTGCACATGTCCGGCGTGGTCGTGCCGCACATCGCGGCCGGCGTGAACCTCAACCTGCCTGGCATCGGCCCGATCCTGCGTCGCGGCGGCGCGTTCTTCCTGCGCCGCAGCTTCAAGGGCAACGCGCTGTACTCGGTAGTGTTCAACGAATACCTCGCGCAGCTGATCGACCGTGGCGTGCCGATCGAATACTTCATCGAAGGTGGCCGCTCGCGCACCGGCCGCCTGCTGGCGCCGCGCGCCGGCATGCTGGTGATGACGGTGCGCGCCTTCCTGCGTGCGCCGCGCCGTCCGGTACTGTTCCAGCCCGTATACATCGGCTACGAGAAGCTGATGGAGGGCAAGAGCTACGCCGGCGAACTTTCCGGCAAGCCCAAGGAGAAGGAATCGCTGCTCGGCCTGCTGCGTGGCCTGAAGGTGCTGCGCCAGCGCTATGGCCATGTCGCGCTCAACTTCGGCGAGCCGATCGAGCTCAACCCGCTGCTCGACGCCGCCAGCCCCGACTGGCGTGCCGCCACCGCTGATCCCGACGCGAAGCCCGAGTGGCTGGGCCGCGTGGTGGATGATCTGGCCGAACGCATCCAGGTCAACATCAACCGCGCCGCGGACGTGAACCCGATCAACCTGCTGGCGCTGGCCCTGCTCGCCACACCCAAGCACGCGATGGCGGAAAACGACCTGCTGTCGCAGCTGGAACTGATGAAGGCGCTGCTGGAAGAGCAGCCCTTCTCCGATCGCATCACGCTCACCTCGATGGACCCGGCCGGCATCATCGCCTACGGCGAGCAGATGGGCTGGATCCGCCGCGTGCGTCATCCGCTGGGCGACGTGCTGGTCACCGAAGGCGAGCAGGCGGTACTGCTCAGCTACTTCCGCAACAACGTGCTGCACCTCACCGCTACCGCGGCGTGGGTGGCGTGCTGCTTCCTCAACAACCGCCGCATGTCGCGCGCCTCGGTGCTGCGCCTGGGCCGCATCATCTATCCGTTCATCCAGGGCGAGCTGTTCCTGCCGTGGGACAAGGACGGCTTCTGCGAACAGCTGCAGGCGACCATCGACTTCTTCGTGCGCCGCGGCCTGCTCGAGGCCACCGGCGACGGCCGCGTGCTGGAGCGCGGTCCGGGCCAGGACGATGCCGCCTACCAGCTGCGCATCATCGCGCGCAGCCTGATCCAGGCCTTCGAGCGCTACTACATCACCATCGCCGCGCTGGTGAAGAATGGCCCGCACACGCTCACCTCGGCGGAACTGGAAAACGCCTGCACGCTCACCGCGCAGCGCCTTAGCCTGCTCAACGAGTTGTCGGCGCCGGAGTTCTTCGACAAGGCGCTGTTCCGCGGCTTCATCCAGAAGCTGCGCGAAAGCCGCATCGTATGGACCGACGACGCGGGCAAGCTCGACTACGACAGCGCGCTGGAAGACATGGTGCGCGACGCACGCGTGATCCTCGCCCGCGAAGTGCGCCACTCGATCCTCAAGATCACCCCGGGCGGCGACGGCGACAAGGACGCCGGCGGCAAGCCGGTGCCCGCCGACGCCTCCAGCGAGGCCCTGCACGAGCGGCACGTGGCGGCAGAGCACCATGCCCATGCGCCCACCGAAGCAACACCGGTGGAAACCGCGCCGGCGGCGCAAGAGGAAACACCAGGCGACATCGCCGGCAAGCAGTGACGGTTGTCGGGAGGGGTGACGAAAGTCACCCCTCTTCGTATCGGCCACTCCCCTAAGATGGCTGCTTCCATCCGGGGAGCTCACCATGACCACACGCGTTGCCTTCGCGATCGCCGCCGCGCTCGCTCTGCCTGCCGCCCTCGCGGCCGAGGCGCCCGCCGCCAACCACGACGTCACCGTGCTGCACTGCGCGCGCATGGTCGATCCCGCGGCCGGCAAGCTGCTGGGCGAGACCACCGTGGTGATCGAGGGCAATCGGGTCAAGGAGATCAAGAGCGGCAACGCCGACGACAAACCTTATCGCGACGCCGCCAGTGCTGCCGGTGGCCGCTTCACCCAGGTCAGCCTGGCCGATGCCACCTGCATGCCCGGCCTGATCGACTCGCACACGCATCTGTCGTTCGAGACCAGCCCCACCAGCTATTCCGACCAGTTCCGCTGGAACGTCGCCGACTACGCCGTACGCTCCACCGTATTCGCGCGCCGCACGCTGATGGCTGGCTTTACGTCCGTTCGCAACCTGGGCGACGGCAACAACGAGACCATCGCGCTGCGCAACGCGATCAACGCCGGCATCGTGCCAGGCCCGCGCATCTTCACGGCAGGCAAGCCCATCGGCACCACCGGCGGCCACGCCGACCCCACCGACGGCTACCGTTCGGACCTGGCCGGCAACCCGGGCGCGAAGGACGGCGTGATCGACAGCGTCGAAGACGCCTACAAGGCCGTGCGCCAGCACTACAAGGATGGCGTCGACGTCATCAAGATCATGCCCTCCGGCGGCGTGCTGGATGAAAGCAGCAGCGCCGACAACGCGCAGATGACCATCGAAGAGATCAAGGCCGTGGTCACCGCCGCGCACGACTACGGTTTCACCGTTGCCGCGCACGCACATGGCGCCGAAGCGATCCGCCGTGCAGTGCTGGCCGGCGTCGACTCCATCGAGCACGGCACCTTCATGAACGACGAGGACATGAAGCTGATGAAGGAACACGGCACCTGGTACGTGCCCACCATCATCGCCGGCAAGTACGTGCAGGAAATGGCCGCCAAGCCGGGCTATTACCCGCCGCAGGTCGCCGCCAAGGCGATGCAGGTGGGCCCGATCATCCAGGCCACCGCGGGCAAGGCCTACAAGGCAGGCGTCAAGATCGCCTTCGGCACGGACGCGGCGGTGTACCCGCACGGCCAGAACGCCAAGGAATTCGAATACATGGTGCAGGCCGGCATGCCGCCGATGTATGTACTGCAGGCCGCGACCACGCATGCCGCCGAGCTGCTGCACAAGAAGGACGAACTGGGCCAGATCGCCGTGGGCCGCCGCGCCGACGTGATCGCGGTACCCGGCAACCCCATCGATGACATCACGGCGATGCAGAAGGTGTCGTTCGTGATGAAGGATGGCGTGGTCTACAAGCAGGATGGAAAGGTGGCGATGTAACGCCAGCACCCTGGTTCCTCGCCCATCCGGGGTGAGGGGTCGGTGCTCGTAGTGTCCCTGCCTACCTGCCGCTGTAGGAGCGCACCCTGTGCGCGACCGCCGTTCGCGCCGGTCTTCATTTCTCGTCGTCCCGGCGTAGGTCGGGACCCAGCAGCGACAGTCTTCGGTTGTCGCGATACCACCAGATTGCTCGCCTGCGACCGAAGAGAGTCCCCGTGGGACGGCGGACTCCCGCTCGTCTGCCGACGAGCGGGTTACTTCTCTTTGCGTGGCCACGCACGCGCAGGAGCGCGTGCGAACGGCGAAGCCGGCCCGAAGGGCGGAGGGCAGGACGCCCGGAGTAAAAGAGAAGTAACCAAGAGAAAGGCCACCCCGATGCCGCGCCCCTGCGGGGCGCAGCCGTGAGGTGGGGTGGATCGACAGGGCGTCCTGCCCTGACGATCCACTGGCCGGCATCCATGCCGGCCACCCTTCGGGCTATTCCACCTCCCGCCTGCGCGCGGCATAGGGGTGGGAAGGTCAAAGGCCAGAGCTGAAGAGCGAGTCTCTTCTCTGTAGGAGCGCACCCAGTACGCGATCGGCATCGACGATGATCGCTGCGGTCGCGCACTGGGTGCGCTCCTACAACGAAACGGCGACCACATCTCTTCAACGCGATGTGCCGCGCAGCGGCACGAGCCGTCACCCAACCCCTGTGTGGCGGTGAGGGGTGGACGATCAGGCCCCGCAGGGGTGCCCGACAGGACGTCGGGCACTTTTCGTCCGGGCAGGAGCCCGGTCGAAAAGCCCGGCCGCCCCTCACGGACTGGCTGGGCGCAGCCCAGGCAGCGCCTCGCGGGGTGCCGTTCTCTTTGGCATTGCCACCTTTACGGTGGTTACTTTCTGACGCGAAGCTAATCCCTGTGGGACTTGGGCAAGCAAGAGAAAGTGACCCGGGCCGCGGCAGCGGTCCGGAAGCCCGCGGCAGGCGAGCAACCTCGCCAAACCGCGACCAAACCAACGGATGACCCGCTTTGCTGAAAACCTCCTGGTGGAGTCGTTTCGTCACCGCCCGTTATCGACAGGCATGGGTGGTGGTCAACCCACTTGACCAGCCTGCGGCTGTCGAAAGCGCCTCACGAAAATGACGAATAGGAAAGACCACCGCGAAAGGCGATCGCGCACTGGGTGCGCTCCTACAAGGGAAGGCAGCTATGGCGCAAAGGTCCACAGTCTTCCGGCCGAAGCCCACGTCCGTGAACCCCCCGATCCGCTACCATTGCCGAATGAACGAACAGCCCCAGACCACCCACTTCGGCTTCCGCGACGTCCCCGTCGCCGAAAAACAGAAGCTCGTCGGCCAGGTATTCACCTCGGTCGCCAGCAGCTACGACCTGATGAACGATCTGATGTCGTTCGGCATCCATCGCCTGTGGAAGCGCCACTTCGTGGCGGTCAGCGGCGTGCGCCGGGGTGACCGGGTGCTGGATCTGGCCGGTGGCACGGGCGACATCGCCGCGCTGCTCAAGCCGGTGGTGGGCACCGAAGGCGAGATCGTGGTGGGCGACATCAATGCCGCCATGCTCAGCGTCGGCCGCGACCGGCTCACCGATCGCGGGCTGGTTTCGGGACTGCGCTGGTCACAGCTCAATGCCGAATGCCTGCCGTTCCCCGACAACAGCTTCGACGCGGTGACCATGGCCTTCGGCCTGCGCAACGTCACCGACAAGGACAAGGCGCTCGCCGATATCTGCCGCGTGCTCAAGCCCGGCGGCCGCGCCCTGGTGCTGGAGTTCTCGCGCGTGCAGAGCGATCTCTTCAGCAAGCTCTACGACTTCCATTCCTTCAAGGTGCTGCCCAAGCTCGGCCAGCTGTTCGCCGGCGATGCCGACAGCTACCAGTACCTGGCCGAATCGATCCGCAAGCACCCCGACCAGGAAGCCCTCAAGGGCATGATGGAACGTGCCGGCTTCGGTCGCGTGGACGTACGCAACCTGACCAACGGCATCGTCGCCATCCATCGCGGTTACAAGTTCTGACCTTCGCCGCGTGACGGTCGACGGCCGACTGGACAGCCTTTGCTGCTTTCCGGGAGCATGGTCGGGTCACCGCGCCCAGGGAAGGTCATGAGCACCAACGCTTCGCAACTTGAACGACTGACGTTTTTCTCCGACGCCGTATTCGCCATCGCGATCACGCTGCTGATCATCGAGGTGCACGTGCCGCACCTGGAAACGCGCGACGACCAGGCCTATTGGCTGGCGCTGCATGCGTTGCAGCCGAGCTTCATGGGTTTCGTGCTCAGCTTCCTGGTGATCGGCGCCTTGTGGGTGGCGCATCACCGGGTGTTCGGGATGCTGGACGACTACAGTCCGTCCATCATGTGGCCGAACATGCTCCTGCTGATGGTGGTGGCCTTCATGCCCTTCGCCACGGCGCTGATGAGCTCCAATGCGCTGGCTCGCGTGCCCGAGCTGTTCTACGCGAGCACCTTGCTGGTCGCCGGCCTGCTGCAGCGCCTGTTGTTCGCGCGGGCTTTGCAAGCGCCGTTTGTCAAACCGGGGATTTCACCGGAGGATGTCGCCGCGACGCGCTGGCGATCGCTGGGCCTGCCGACCGCGGCGGCGATGTCCCTGGTGGCGGCGTGGTTCGTGCCGGGATGGAACAATTTTCTGCTGCTGGGCATTCCCCTGCTGGTGCGCGCGTATGCTGGGCTCGGTCGCCGCCGTGCCTTGCGCCTGCAGGCTGTCCCGGCGGCATCCTGAGGCACCGGACACGTCAATGCCCCGCTATCGCTCGCTTGCCGCCTTCGGCTCCCTGCTTGGCTGGTTCGGCTTGGTGCTGCAGCTGTGGTACTCGATCCGCATCACCGAGGCCAGGGGCGAAGGCGCACTCGCGGGCGTATGGCTGTACCTGGGCTTCTACACCATTCTCACCAACATGCTGGTGGCCAAGGCCCTCGCTGCCGCCGCGCTCGGGCCGGGACATGGTCCGGTGGTGCGCTTCTTTCTGCGGCCGGGCGTCCAGACGGCCATCGCGATGAGCATCACCATCGTGAGCCTGATCTACAACCTGATGTTGCGCCAGCTGTGGCATCCGACTGGCGGCTTGTTGCTGGCCGACCTGATCGTGCACGACATCATGCCGCCGCTGTACCTCTTGTACTGGTGGATCGCCGTGCCCAAGCAGGGTTTGCAGTGGCCGCAGGTACTGGTGTGGCAGAGCTATCCGGCCGGCTATTTCTTCTACGTCATGCTGCGCGGTGCGGTGGACGGCTGGTATCCCTACCCGTTCTTCGACGTGAAGGCGCTGGGCTATCCGTGCGTGCTGCTCAACGCCATCGCCGTACTGATGGCGTTCGTGGCGGTGGGAATCGTGCTGGTGGCGCTCGGACGGTGGCAGGCGCGTCGCCAACTGGCGGCCGGGCTGCGCACGGCATGATCACGCCGTGCGGAAATCCTCGGTGAGCTCGCCGTAGCGCAAGGTCTCCTGCTCGTACTTTTCCTCGCGCCAGCTTTCCTGCAGCGAGGCGTCATACCAGCGGCGCATCGACGGCAGTGCAAGCAACCGCCGTGCGTAGGCCGCTGCCGGACCGGGCAGCACCAGGCCATAGGTCTGCACGCGAAACGCGACCGGCGCGAAGAAGGCATCCACGGCCGTAAACGTGTCGCCGGCCAGGAACGGGCCGCCAAACCGATCCAGCCCTTCCGACCAGAGTTCGCCGATGCGATCGATGTCGGCCTTCAAGGGTGCCCCGATCTCGTGGAGACGCATTCGGATGCCGCAGATCATGCCGCACTGCGTGCGCAGTGCCGCAAAACCGGAATGCATTTCCGCCGACGCGCTGCGTGCCCAGGCGCGCGCCACACGATGGGACGGCCAGACGGCCGGATGGTCTTCGGCGAGATACTCGACGATGGCCAGCGAATCCCACACCACCGCGTCGCCGTCGTGCAGGCAAGGCACGCGGCCGCTGGGTGAAAAGCTCCGGAAGGCGTTACCCATCGGCCCCTGGCCGAACGGCACCAGCTTTTCCTCGAACGGAATACCCAGCTCGCTCATCAGCACCCAGGGGCGCAACGACCACGACGAATAGCTCTTGTTGGCGATGTAGAGCGTGGACACGGTGCCGCTCCTTCGGATCAGGTATCGAGGATGAGGAGCGTACCCCGACTTCCCTGCTCCACACTGTGAGGCACGCCTGCCGGCACGACGCACAGTTCGCCACTGCAGAGATGTACTTCCTCGCCGTCCAGCCTCAAGCGCAGCTCGCCATCGAGCACCAGCAGGCCTTCCGCGTAGTCATGGCTTTCCTCGGGATAGGCCGCGCCATCCATGCGCAGCACTTTCAGCCGCGCATCGCCGAACTGCGCAAGCACGCGCGACGACCATGCCTGAGGCAGCTGGCTGGCGACCTCGATGAGATGGCAGGATTTCGTCATGTCAGCTCTGTTTCGCGGCAGCGCCCACCACCGACGGCGGCGCCGCGCGACGACGCGCGTTGGCCAGCACCACGCCGCCCACCGTGATCGCGCCACCCAGCAAGGTCAGCAGGGTCGGGCGCTCGCCCAGCCACACCCAACCGATCAGCACCGCGATCGGCGGCGAGAAGTAGATGAAGCTGCTCACCTGCGAGGCCGACGCCCGATGCAGGGCCGCATTCCACGCGATGTAGCCGATGAAGGTGGGCGCGATGCCCAGCCACAGCAGCGCGCCGATATGCGAGGCCGGCGCAGTCGCCAGTGCATGCGGCAAGCCCAGCCCGAACGGCAGCGTGCCAAGGGTGCCGGCGAAGAAGGTGAAGGCGGTGACGCCGATCATGCTGTTGCGGGTGAAGAAGGGCTTCTGTCCCACGAAAAAGATCGCCGAGGCCAGCACGCTCACCAGCACCAGCGCCGCCATCGGCTCGATCTTCACGTCCTTGCCGCTGGTAAGGACGACCAGGACCACGCCCACGAGCGCGACCGCCAGGCCGACCAGCGTACGTGGCGAGAGGCGCTCGCGCAGCCAGATCGCCGACAGCGCCGCCGTGGTGGCCGGCACCAGCGAAATGAGGATGGCCGCCGTACCGCTGGCGACGCGGGTTTCGGCCGTGTTGAGGCACAAGTGGTACACGCTCAGACCGATTACCCCCAGGACGGCCAGCGACAGCCAGTCGCGCCTGGCGGGCAGTGGCACGCGCTTGACCGCAAGCAGCACGGCAAAGCAAAACGAACCGATGGCGAGGCGCGCCAGCGCCACCTCGCCGGGGCTGAAGGAGGCCAGCGCGTAGGCAATCGCGGCATAGGCCGACGACCAGGTCAGCAAGGCGACGCCGATATAGGCAAGGGCACGCCCGTCCAGGCGTTCCTGGGTCTGCATGGGAAGGATTCCGGTGGGAGAAACGTGCGCATCGTAAGGCGGACCATGCTGCGCATGAATGATGAATCAGCGTACGATGCCGATGTTTCGCCAACGATCAAAATGTCCATGAACGCAGCGACCTTTGAATCGAAACCGATCTGGGATGCCACCGACTGGCTGTTGCTGGAGGCCCTGCAGCAGGACGCGCGGCTTGGCTACGCCGAACTGGGCCGCAAGGTGAAGCTTTCCGCGCCCGCCGTGGCCGAGCGCGTGAAGCGCATGGAAGAGGCCGGGGTGATCGCCGGCTATCGGGCCGTGGTCAATCCTCGCAAGCTGGGCTACGAAATCGACGCGATGATCCGCCTGCGTTGCGACGGCGGCATCTGCGCGCGCGTGGGCATGCTGGTGGCCGACATCCCCGAGGTGCTGGACTGCCGCCGTCTGGCCGGCGAGGACTCCGCCCTGCTTCGCGTGGTGGCGATGTCCATCCCCCATCTGGAAGCCGTGCTGGATCGGTTGCTCAAGATCCACTCGAGCATCAGCACTACGACGCTGGTGGTGCTGCAGACGCCCCACGAAAACCGACCCCTCACGCGCGTCATGTGGAACGCAGCGCGGACTTTCCTGGACGATTGATCGCCGCCGCGGGAGCAAGCGGGCCAGCCATCACATTGCTTGTGTGAATCCGATCACACATCCAGACACTGTGCACGCCGAAAGGCACAGTTATTGCCTTGCTTGTCGATGCAGGAGGTCGCCAGCCAGAGGTCGTTTGGCGCGCCAACCTCAGGCTGCGCAACCTCTTGCGCAAGTGGCTGCGCTTCAATTGGGTTAGGATGTTGTGTGCATTGGGGGGCAAGCCGACGACTCGGGGGCCCCATCTGTTCGGTCGGCAGGAGCGGCGATCGTGAAGGGACGCTCCATCCAGCGGGGGTTGGATATGCAAAAGGGAACACGGATGGCGTTCTGGCTGCGCCAGATTGCAGCGGCCGTCTGCTATGCCTTACTCGTCTCGCTCGCCCGGGAACTGTCGTTCTCGCACTGGGTGCTGCTGGCCGGACTACATGTTGCCACGCTCTTGCTCACGCCCTATCGCTATTGGGCAGCATTGGTCGTTGGCGACATGCTGTCACTCGGCTACATCAGCGTCACTTGCGTAGATCAGCTCGGCCTGACCTGGTCGATCTGTAACGTGCTGCTGTCCAGCGCATGGATCACGCCCATCGTGTACGCGTGCCGCGAGTATTGGCGCGTGTTCCCCACGCGCACGACCATCAACATGGGTGTTCTCCTGTTCGGCACCTTGCTGGTCGCCCTCGTGAAGACCGGCGGCAGTCTCTTGCTGGTATCAACCGCCAAACTTCCTCCTGATTACCCGCCACTGCATTACGGTTTCCTTGCTGGCCAGTGGCTGTTGGGTAGCTACGTGGGCATCCTGACCGTACTGCCGTTCGTGCTGGTCGTGCGCGAGGTGCTGCAGGAGAGCAGTTGGCGAGAGCTGGGCGTTCGCTTCATCAAGAGCCATCTTGCACTTGAATGCGTCTTCGTATTGATCCCGACCCTAGCCTTCCTGATCGCCTTGGGACTCAACGCGTCATCTACAGGAAATACGCGTCAACTCGCGCAGATGATGATGTTCCTGCCCGTACTGTGGCTGACGCTGCGCTATGGCTGGCAGGGCGCAGCCGTGGGCGGCACGCTTGCAAGCCTGGCGGTTGTGGCCCTGATGCCTCGCCTGTTCGACCACGACACTTTGAACGCGCAGGTGTTCATCGCGTTCATCATCTCGACCATGCTGATCGTTGGTGCGCGTATTGGTGCGCTCAATCAGCAGGCGCAGCAGGAACGCACCGACTTGCGCCTCGCGCTGGCCCTCGCCCAACGCAACGTGCACATGGGCGAGGTGCAGCTGCACATGACCTCGCAGGCGCTGGAGCAAGTCCGCGAATCCGTGCATTCGGTCTACAACATGATGTTGGGTCGACTGCGAAATGTTGCACCGGTCATCGACGACCGCAGCTATCGCCGACAGGCCTTGGTGGCGCAGGACCAGCTCTACCGGCTCGCCGACAGCTTGTGCCCAGTGACCCGCGAGCGCGGCCTGCCGGCTGTCTTGCGTGAGGGCCCGATTGCCCGCGTGCTGGATGAATCAGGCATGTCGTACTGGTGCGACCTACGCGGTCCGGTGAGTCTGCTGTCCGCAACGATTCAGCTGGCCATTTACCGATTGGTCTGCGAAGCCATTGCAGACGGTTGCACGCGTCGCGACATCAGCGACATTCGCGTTCAAGTGCGTTGCGGACACCAGAATGATCGCCGCTGGACCGTGGTCAGGGTGAACCTGAGTGCTCACGCAGGGCGCTTGGACAACGTGCGATGGGACGAACTGCTGCCTCGCGTGTTGCGTACCGCCACCGGCCTGGGCTGGCCGGCCATTGAAGATCGAGCGGCGACCTTCGAAGGACGCGCCCGCGAACATCTGATCAGCAACGGGCGTTGCATCAGCGTCTTGCTGTATGACCCCGAGCAGCCCTAGCAGCGCTTAGCGCTGCCAGGGATCCGCTCGCTTCAATCAGTTAACGCGGGTGCTGCACTGAATCGGATCGCAAGTCGACGTCGCCATCAGCTGCACCGTGCCGTCGGTCTGCGGGGTCGCGGTGACCTGGACGGCGGTGTCGGTGTAGACGGTGGTCGGCGAGGTCGCTGGTTGGGCCGTCGGAGCCACGGCAGCGGGCTGCTGCGGGGTCGAAACCAGCTGCGAGAAGGCGCCGATCGGCAGGGTGATGAACTGGCCGTTGGCGGTGCCCACGGCGCCGATCACGTTGCCGTTGGCGTCATTCACCTGGATGTACTTCACGCCGCCCATGGTGAACACATAGGCGTGCCAGTTCGGGCTTGGACTTACATCCGTGGTGTTCGGCCACGCCTGGCCAAGGCCGGAAGCCGCCGGCTGAGCAGCCAGGGCCGGGCCTGCGGCGCCGGCAAAGAGCAACGCCGCAAGCGCGACACTACGCAGACGTGTGTTTGACATGGTCATTCCCCTTTCTCGATTTTGGCGGTAACGCCCCTTGTGGCGCCTTGGGACTGTAGCACCAGGCTGCATCCCGGTAAGGAATATGGTCCCGAATCCAGCGGCTTAATGCGCACGACCGCACGGATGGCACACGCCACAGGTGCCTCGACCAGTACTTTTGTCACGGTCGCCTCGTGGCCGCGTTACGCATACTCCAAGGCGAGTTATATCGATTCAGCCGTCGCCCTGGGGAGCACAATGCGTCGCTTTATGTCCCTGCTGCTGGCCAGCAGCGTTGCCCTTTCGCCGTTCACCCCCTCGCTGGCCAAGGACGTGCCAGCCGACAAGAAGGAGGCCAGCAAGGACGAGGAGGTCAAGGCCCCCACCACCGAAAACGCGGTGCGAACGAAACACAGCGTGAGCGTCGGCGGCCGTTCGGTGGCCTATACGGCTACGGCGGGCAACCTGATCATCCGCGACGACAAGGGCGAGCCGCAGGCCAGCGTGTTCTACGTGGCCTACACCGTGGACAGCGGCAAATCGGAGAAGCGCCCGGTCACCTTCCTCTACAACGGCGGCCCGGGTTCGTCGTCGATGTGGCTGCACATGGGTTCGTTCGGGCCGGTGCGCATCGAAACCGCCAGCCCCGCCGCCACGGAGCCAGCACCGTACAAGCTGGTGCCCAACGGCGACAGCCTGCTGGACAAGACCGACCTGGTCTTCATCGACGCGGTGGGCGCCGGCTACTCGCGCCCCGTGGGCAAGGCGGAAGGCAAGGATTTCTGGGGCGTGGACCAGGACGTGTCGGCCTTCAGCCGCGCCATCCAGCGCTACGTCACCATCAACAACCGCTGGAACTCGCCCAAGTTCCTGTATGGCGAGAGCTACGGCACCACGCGCTCGGGCGCGCTGGTGGATGCGCTGCAGAACAAGGGCATGGCGTTCAACGGCGTGATCCTGATGTCCTCGATCCTCAACTACGGCGTGCGCATGCCGGGCTACGACGAGATGTACATCGGTTACCTGCCGAGCTATGCGGCCGCCGCGTGGTACCACAACAAGCTCGCCAGCAAGCCGGCCGACCTCAAGACCTATCTCGAGCAGGTGCGCACGTTTGCGCGCGGCCCGTATGCCACCGCACTGGCCAAGGGACAGGACCTGCCGGCCAGCGAAGCCGATGCTGTGGCGCGCCAGCTCGCTGCACTTACCGGCCTTTCGCCGCAGTACGTGAAGGAAGCGAACCTGCGCATCGAACCCGCGCGCTTCCGCAAGGAACTGTTGCGCAACGACCGCCGTACCATCGGCCGCTTCGACGCCCGCTTCGAAGGCGTGGACGAGGATGCAGCCGGCGAAGTGCCGGGCTATGACGCGTCCGATACCGGCATCAGCGGTGCCTTCATCACCGCGTTCCACGACTACATCAGCAGCCAGCTCAACTATCACTCCGACCTCGACTATCGCCCGACCTTCGGCGACATCGGCAAGGACTGGGACTGGAAACACCAGGCGGCCGGCATCAAGCGTCCGCTGCAGACCGCGTACGTGGCCGGTGACCTCGCGCACGCGATGCGCACCAATCCGCATCTGCAGGTGCTGTCGGTGAACGGCTATTACGACTTCGCCACGCCGTTCTTCATCACCGAGTACGACCTTTCGCACATGAACCTGGAACCGTCGCTGCGCGGCAACGTGCACTTCCTGTACTACCCCTCGGGCCACATGGTCTATCTCAACACCGAGGCGTTGCGGCAGCTCAAGGGCGACCTCGCCCGCTACTACGACGACACCAACCACTCCTGATTCCACGCCGTACCGGAGACGCTTTCCATGCGCCACATGCCACTCGCTTCGCTTGCCCTCGCCACGCTGCTGGCCCTGGGCAGCCTGCCGCTGCACGCCGCCGACGAAACCAAGGACGCGCCCAAGGCGCAGTCGGACAAGGGCGACAAGGACAAGGACAAGAACGAAAAGTCGGACGAACAGCCCACACCCGCCGATCGCACGGTGGTGACCAAGCACAGTGTGCGCGTGGGCAACCGCACCATCAGCTACCAGGCCACCGCCGGCCGCATGCTGATCCGCGACGACAAGGGCAAGCCGACGGTGAGCTTCTTCTACGTCGCGTACACCGCCGATGGCGGCAAGGGCGGCAAGCGCCCGGTGACGTTCTTCTACAACGGTGGCCCGGGATCTTCTTCGATGTGGCTGCACATGGGTTCGTACGGTCCCGTGCGCGTGGCGAACGACGGCGACAAGCCCATTCCGCCGGCGCCTTACCGCTTCGTGCCCAACGAATACAGCCTGCTCGACAAGAGCGACCTGGTGTTCATCGATGCGCCCGGCACGGGCTATTCGCAACTCGTGGGCAAGACCGAAGGCAAGGACGTGTGGGGCGTGGATCAGGACGCCGATGCGTTCACGCGCTTCATCTCCCGCTGGGTCAGCACCAACAACCGCTGGAACTCGCCGAAGTTCCTGTTCGGCGAGAGCTACGGCACCACGCGCTCGGCAGTGCTGGTGAAGTCGCTGCAGGAAAAGGGCATGGAGTTCAACGGCGTCGTGCTGATGTCGTCCATCCTCGATTTCACGGTGGCGGCGCCCGGCATCGACCACGGCTACATCGTGAACCTGCCCACCGAGGCGGCGATCGCGTGGTACCACAACAAGGTGCCAAACAAGCCGGCCGACATCGGTGCGTTCCTCGCCGAGGTGCGCCGCTTTGCCTCGGGCGAGTACACGCTGGCCTTGTCCAAGGGCGACAACCTCGACCCGGCCGAAGCCGATCGCGTCGCCAACCAGATGAGCCGTTATCTCGGCCTCTCCCCGCAGTACATCAAGGAAGCGAACCTGCGCATTGGCCCGAGCCGCTTCCGCAAGGAACTGCTGCGCGACCAGCGCCTGACGGTTGGCCGTCTGGACGGCCGTTTCCAGGGCATCGATCCGGATGCCGCCGGTGAAACGCCCGATGGCGACACGGCCAGCGACGCGATCACGGGCGCGTTCGTGGCGACGTTCAACCAGTACGTGGCTACCGAACTGAAGTTCACCGAGGATCGCCCTTACCTGCCCAACAACTACGCCGCCATCGGCAAGAACTGGGACTGGAAGCGCAAGAAGAACGGCGGCTGGCTGCAGGCGACCTACGTGGGTGACGACCTGGGCGATGCCATGCGCCGCAACCCGCACCTGAAGGTGTTCTCGGCCAACGGCTACTACGACCTGGCCACGCCGTTCTACGCGACCGAGTTTGATCTCTCGCACCTGGGCCTCGAACCGGCCGAGCGCAAGAACATCACCTACGGCTTCTATCCGTCGGGCCACATGATCTACATCGACCAGCAGTCGCTGCAGCAGAGCAAGGCGGACCTGTCGCGCTTCTACGACGACGCGGCACCGTGAGCCAGCTGCCGCCCGACAACGACGCGGCAGAACAGCCGCAAGACCCGTCGCGACGCCGCCTGCTGGGCGGCCTCGCGGCAGCGGGCGCCGCGCTCGCCGTCGGCGGCGCGCCGACCCTCGCCGGTGCTGCGAGCAAAGCCGCCGCCAGCCATACCCCGCTGGATGTCGCGCTACGCAAGCACATCCAGCGCGTGGTGGTGATCTATGCCGAGAACCGCAGCTTCAACAACCTGTTCGCGGATTTTCCCGGTGTCGAGAAGCCGCTGAGCGCGCTCAAGCCGGCCGACTACCAGCAGCGCGATCGCGACGGTTCGTTGCTGAAGACATTGCCGCCGGTATGGCATGGCCTCGCGCCGCACAAGCAGGTGGTGAACCATCGCAGCTACCAGGTGATGGAAGACGATCTGAAGGGCCTGCCGAATGCACCCTGGGTGCTGCGTACGGGCGGTGGCGAGCCCTTGCCGCACGGCGTGGTGACGCGCGACCTGGTGCATCGCTTCTACGACAACCAGCTGCAGATCAATGGTGGCCGCAACGACGGCTTCGTCGCCTGGGGCGACACCGGCGCGATGGTCATGGGCTACTACGGCGACAGCGCCTCGAACCTGCGCCTGTGGCAGCTCGCGCGCCAGTACACGCTGTGCGACAACTTCTTCATGGGCGCCTTCGGGGGCTCGTTCCTCAACCACCAGTACCTGGTGGCGGCGCAACCGCCGTATTACCCGGGCGCGGATCAAAGTCCCGCACGCTTCAACATCGCGGTGACCCAAAGCGGTGAAGCCACCGACATCCGCCTGAAGCTCGCCGAGGATTCGCCACGCAGCGCGATGGACGGCAAGCCGAAGTTCGCTTCGCGCAGCTCGCTCACGCCGGATTTCTACGCGGTGAACACCATGTCGCCGCCGTACGCGCCCAGCGCCACGCAATCGGGTCACGATCCGATGCTGGCGGACGAGGAAAGTCCGAACACGGTGCCACCGCAGGAACACAAGACCGTGGGCGACGTGCTTTCCGCCGCAGGTGTCGAATGGGCATGGTATGCGGGCGCGTGGCAGCTGGCGCTGGAAGGCAAGGGTGACGGCGACGAGAAGCAGTTTCCGCAGCGGCCGAATTTCCAGTACCACCACCAGCCGCTCAACTACTTCAAGAGTTTCGCGCCAGGCACCGAGGCGCGGGCGAAGCACCTGCGCGATGCGGGCGTGGGCGAGACCGCGCAGACCAACCGTTTCCTCGCCGACATCGCTGCCGACAAGCTGCCCGCCGTGAGCTTCTACAAGCCGCAAGGCGATCTCAACATGCACGCCGGCTACTCCGACGTGGATGCGGGCGACCGGCACATCATGGCGATCGTCGACGCACTGCAGAAGTCGCCGTCGTGGCTGCACACGCTGGTGGTCATCACGGTCGATGAAAACGGCGGCTGGTGGGACCACGTGGCGCCGCCCAAAGGCGACCGCTGGGGGCCGGGCTCGCGCATCCCCGCGATCATCGTGTCGCCGTTCGCGAAGAAGGGGCACGTGGACCATACGATCTACGACACCGGCTCCATCGCGCGTTTCCTCACGCGGCGTTTCGATCTGGAGAAGCTGCCCGGCCTCGCGCTGCGCGAGCAGGCCATGGTGGCGGCTGGTGGGCCGGCGCCGGGGGATTTGACGAACGCGCTGACGTTCGAAGATTGAGGCAAGGATGAATCGCGCACTGGGTGCGCTCCTACATTGAAGCTGCCCTGTAGGAGCACACCCAGTGCGCGATCACTCTGGCGACACACCTCAACCGAACGATCCGCTCACATACCCGGTGCCATACTCCCGCGCACTTGTTCAGGGAGAAAGAACCATGCGCCACACCCGCCTGCTCGTCGCTGTCTGCGCCCTGGCGGTCGCCGCGTCAGCCCACGCCCAGATCGGCGCCGGCTACCTGGCCACCCAGATGGACGTTGCCGTCAAGAATTTCGACATCGCCGACAAGAACCACGACGGCGTGCTGACCAAGGAAGAGGCCGAGAAGGGCCCGGTGCCGTTCATTCGCGCGCATTTCGACGAGATCGACAAGGCCAAACGCGGCGCGGTGTCCAAGCAGGACGTCTTCGACTACATCCGCTCGATGCAGAAGAAGCCCGCCACAGCACCGGCGCCAGCCAGCTCCAGCCACTGACCTTGCCGGCGGACGAACGGTCCGCAGCCCGGGGAGTGACCATTCGCACCCTCGGGCCGGCGCCCGGCGGTGGCATACTCCGCGCGCCTGCTGATGGAGCTCTCCCATGCGTCTTCTCCACGCCCTCGCTGTCGGCGCCCTGGTGCTGCCGCTCAGCGCCTTTGCGGCCGACCCTCATTCCTATGCCCAGCCCGACCAGGTGCGCGTCACCCACCTGGATCTCGACCTGAAGTTCGACTTTCCCCACAAGCAGCTCGATGGCACCGCCACGCTGAAGCTGGACTGGAAGGATCCGAAGGCGCAGTCGCTGGTGCTGGACACGCGCGACCTGAAGATCGCCAGCGTGGAAGGCGTCGATGGCGCCGGCAAGGCGAGCGCGCTGAAGTACGCACTGGCGCCGAGCGACAAGGAACTGGGCAGCAAGCTGACCATCACCACGCCGCAACATCCGGCGCAGGTGCGCATCGTCTACTCCACCGTACCGACCGCCTCGGGCCTGCAGTGGCTGACGCCGGAACAGACGGCGGACAAGAAACTGCCCTTCATGTTCTCGCAGTCCGAATCCATCCACGCGCGCTCGTGGGTGCCGCTGCAGGATTCGCCGGCGATCCGCTTCACCTACAACGCCCATGTCACCGCACCGAAGGACGTGCGCGTGGTGATGAGCGCGATCAACGATGCCAGGCATCCGCTCAATGGCGATTACTCGTTCGAGCAGCCGCATCCGATTCCGTCGTACCTGCTCGCCATCGGCGCGGGCGACATCGCGGCGAAGGAAACCGGCCCGCGTTCGGCCGTCTATGCGGAACCCAGCGTGGTCGGCAAGGCCGCGAAGGAATTCGAGGACACCGAGAAGCTGATCAAGGCCGCCGAAGCGCTGTATGGTCCCTACGCGTGGGGCCGCTACGACCTGCTGGTGCTGCCGCCGTCGTTCCCGTTCGGCGGCATGGAAAACCCGAACATGACCTTCGCCACGCCGACCCTGCTGGTGGGCGACAAGAGCCTGGTGTCGGTGATCTCGCATGAGCTGGCCCACTCGTGGTCGGGCAACCTGGTGACCAGCGCCGCGTGGCGCGACATATGGCTCAACGAGGGCTTCACCACCTACGTGCAGGGCCGCATCACCGAGGCGGTGTACGGCAAGGCGCTGGCCGACGAGGAAGCGCTGATCTCGGCGCGCGGCCTGGAGAAGTCCATCAAGGACAAGTCCATTCCGGAGAATGCACAGCGACTCGCGCCCAAGCCCGGCATCGGCGCGGACGATTCCATCTCCGCCGTGCCCTATGACAAGGGCAGCTGGTTCCTGCGCACGCTTGAACAACGTTTTGGCCGCGACACCTTCGATGCCTACCTGAAGGGCTACTTCGCGCACTTCGCGTTCCAGAGCATCACCACCGAGCAGATGCTGGACTACCTGAAGGCGAACCTGTTCGACAAGAACCCGGGCAAGATGAGCTGGGAGGAAGTGCAGCAGTGGGTGTACGAGCCGGGCGTCCCGAAGGATGCGCCGCTGCCCGATTCACCGCGCTTCAACGCGATCGACAAGGAGCGCGCCTCGTTCCTCGCCGGCTCGCTCGCCGCGGACAAGCTCGACGCCAAGCGCTGGAACACGCAGGAGTGGATGTACTTCCTCGACGGCCTGCCGGACGTGACGCCGCTCGACCGGATCAAGCAGATCGACGCTGCGTGGCACCTCACCGGCACGCCCAATGCCGAGATCGGCATGCGCTGGTACAGCCACGCCATTGCCGCCGGCGACAAGGACGTGTGGAGCGCCGCCGCGGAGCACATGACACGCATTGGCCGCCTGTACCTCACCATGCCGCTGTACAAGGCTTTCGCGAAGACGCCGGAAGGCCTGACCTATGCCGAACAGGTGTATGCCAAGGCCAAGGCCGGCTATCACCCGATGACGCAGCAGGCGGTGGAGTCGGTGTTCGCCAAGGCGAAGAAGAACGCCAGCAAGTAAGCGCCGCGCGCGCCTCCTTGCAAAAGGAGGCGCGCGCCGCCATCGACGGTTGCGACCTTTTCACACGAGCTCCCCATGAAGCCGATTTCTCCCCCGCCCAAGACTGCCGCCCCCGCACGACCGCTGTGGCAGCGGCTGCTGATGCGCCGGCTCAAGTTTCTCGCCTATGTGGCGCTGGTGCTGGTCGTGGGTCTGGGCGGCTCCTATCTGTTCGCGCCGCAATGGCTGATGAGCGCCGACATCAAGCGCCAGATGATGACCGCGCATGTCGAGAAGCATTCGGTGCAGGTCGGCGACACCAAGTGGGTGTACTTCGAAGGCGGCCAGGGCCCCACCCTCGTGCTGCTGCACGGCTTCGCCGCCAGCAAGGAAGTCTGGCTCAAGCAGATGGAACTGCTCACGCCGCATTTCCACGTGATCGCGCCGGACCTGCCGGGCTGGGGTGAGTCGACCCGCGTGGACGGTGCCAGCTACAACATCGATGCGCAGGTGGCGAGGCTGCAGGGCTTCGTGGACACGCTGGGCATGCAGAAGGTGGTGCTGATTGGCCACTCGATGGGCGGCGCCATCGCCGGCGTCTACGCCGCGGAACATCCCGACCACGTGGCCGAGCTGGCCCTGCTCGATTCGTTCGGCCTCAAGGCCAACGAAAACGACTTCGCACGTCTCGCGCTGGCCGGCAAGAATCCGTTCGTGTTCGACAACCGCGAGGAGTTCGCCAAGGCGACCGCGTGGGCCTTCGCCAAGCCGCTGGATATTCCCGGCCGTTTCGAGGACGTGCTGATCAAGCGCAACCAGGCCAGCCGCGCGTTCATCGACCGCACCTTCAACGAGCTGCGCGAACCGTCGCAGTACCTGTCGGTGCAGAACCGCCTCGATCGCCTGGGCATGCCGGTGCTGGGCCTGTGGTGCCATGACGACAAGATCACCGACATCTCGGCCATGGACAGCCTGCGCAACGGCCTGAAGTCGGCCCAGGCGATCAGCACCAGCACGCTGAACGGCTGCAACCACATGCCGATCCTCGAGAAGCCCGAGGAAACCGCCCGCATTCTCACCGGTTTCGTCATTTCACACTGACGCTGTGCGTCACGTCCGGACGGCCGTCGTCTAGGCCGTCCGGCTGCGTTTGCCCCGTCCATCGCCTGGTGTAGGCTTGCCCAAGGGGAAATCTGGGATGCACCTATGCGTTGGCTGCTTGGCGTAGTCACCGCCTCGGCGCTGCTGGCCGCTCGGGCCGTGTCGGCGGGGGAATGGTCGATCCATGTCCAGGACGATGCCCATCGTCCTGTCGGCGATGCCGTGGCCACGCTCGTGCCCGATACGCCCACGCCCGCACCCGCGGCAGCGAGCTCAACCAAGATCATCGACCAGAAGAACGAAACCTTCGTTCCGTACGTGCAGGTGCTGCGCCCCGGCGACGCCGTCGTGTTCCGCAACAGCGACGCCACGCGCCATCACGTCTATTCGTTCTCGACGCTGAAATCGTTCGAGCTGGTGCTGGCGCCCGGCCAGAAGTCCGATCCGCTCACGTTCGACAAGCCCGGCATTGCTGCGGTGGGCTGCAATATCCACGACCACATGGTGACCTACCTCTACGTCTCCGACGCGCCGGCCATCGGCATCTCGGGGCCCGATGGCGTGATCGCCTTTTCGTCGCTTCCGCCAGGGCGCTACACCTTGCATGTGTGGCACCCGCAACTCCATCCGGGCCGCGCGGAACTCACGCAGGTGGTCCAGATCAGCGACAGCGCGCCGCCTGCCCCACTCAGCGTGAGCTTGTCGCTGCTGCCGGATCCGCGCACGCGCATGGACCGCGAGCACATGGAGTACTGACGGCCTATGCCTGCGCTCGGGTTCCGCATGCGGCTCACCCTGTTCGTCGTGACGACCATCGTCGCGATCCAGCTGGTGACAGCCGCGCTGGTCACCCAGATCACGCGCCACCAGCTGATTGCCGAAGGCAAGCATCAGTTGGCCGTTTCAGCCGATGCCTTCGTCAGCCAGCTCGACGATATTTCCGCCCGCGTGGCGGAAAGCGTGCAGATCCTGGCGCTCGATTACGCCTTGCGCGCCGCCATCGCCCAGCACGACCAGGACACCGTGCTGTCGGTGTTGCGCAACCACGGCCGGCGCGTGGACGCCTCGCGCATGCTGATGGTGGGGCTGGACGGCGCCATCCAGGCCGATACCGCCGGCACCGCCACACTCCAGCGCTTTCCGTTTCCCGACATGCTGGACCGCGCCTTCAGCCAGCGCACCGCCGCCGTGGTGGCGCTGGACGGCAAGGCGTACTGGATGGTGGTGGTGCCCATCTACGCGCCACAGCCGGTGGCGCTGGTCGCTGCGGGCATACCGATCGACGACGCTTTCCTCGCGCGCATGCTGCGCCGCTCCACGCTGCCCACCGACATCCAGCTCATCGCGCCTTCGGGCGCTTCGCACTGGCAGTCACTGGCCCGCAGCAGTACGCGCGCCGATCTGCTCGGAGGCCTGGCAGAGCAGCCGCTGGATGGCGAACCCACGCTGGAACGCGTGGATGGCCGCGAGTATCTCGTGCTGTCGAGGCCACTGAGCCTGCAGCCGCACAGCACGCCGGTGCGGGCGCTCATCGCCTATTCGCTGGATGACGCGTTGCGGCCTTATCGCTCGGTGCTCTCGACCTGGTTCGTGCTGCTCGCGCTCGGACTGCTGGTCGGCCTGGCGGGTGCCTGGCTGATCGCACGCGGCATCTCGCGCCCGGTGGAAGCGCTGGCTGCATCCGTGCGCCGCATCGAGCGCGGCGATTACAGCCTCCCACCGCCCATCGAGCGCAGCGATGAACTGGGCCAGCTTGGCGGTGCCTTCGCCGCCATGACGCAAGCGATCCGCCAGCGCGAGGAGCGCATCCGCTTCCAGGCGCTGCATGACGCCGTGACTGAGCTGCCCAACCGCAACGCCGCCGAGGCCACCATCCAGCAAAGTCTGCAGGAGCAGACCGGTGGCGCGCTGCTGATGGTGGGCCTCACGCGCATGCCCGAAATCATCAAGACGGTAGGCCATGCGCTGGGCGACAGGCTCATGCGCGATGCAGCGCTGCGCATCGTCGCCGCCACGCAAGGCTTCGTGGCGCGCGCCTCGGACACCGCGTTCCTGGTCTGGCTGCCGGGCGTCGATCGCGGCGGCGTGGTCGCTCAGGCGCTGCATCTGCTGGAAGTACTCAACAAGCCCTATCAGGAGCCGGACATTTCGGTGGATGCGACGCCTGCCGTGGGCATCGCGGAGTTTCCCTTCCATGCGCATACCGCCAGCGCACTGCTGCAACGGGCGGAGGTGGCGCTGCTTGCGGCCTTGCGCACGCCCGAGGCGGTGGCGTTCTACGACGCGGGCAACGACCCGCATCGACCGGAGCGTCTCTCGTTGATGGGCGACCTGCGCGCGGCGATCTCGCGCAACGAGGTCGCGTTGCACTACCAACCCAAGCTCAACCTGCGTCATGGCACGGTGGAAAGCGGCGAAGCGCTGTTGCGCTGGCGTCATCCACGGCTGGGGCCGGTGGCACCGGATGCCTTCATCACGCTCGCGGAGGAGACCGGCAACATCCACCGCGTGACGCGTTGGGCGCTCGCCCATGCGGTGGCGCAGCTGCAGCGCTGGTCCACGGACGGGCTGCACGTCCAGGTGGCCGTCAACCTCTCGGCACGCGACCTGCACGACCAGGACCTGCCGCGCCGCATCGCCGACCTGCTCGCCCTCCACCGCGTGCAGCCGCGCTGGCTGCGGGTGGAGGTGACCGAAAGCGCGGTGATCGGCGAGCCGACCGTGGCCATCCAGGTGCTGAGCGAGCTGTCGGACCTGGGCCTGTGCATCGCCATCGACGACTTCGGCGTGGGCGAATCCTCGCTGGCTTACCTGCGCCGCCTGCCGGTGCACGAACTGAAGATCGACAAGATGTTCGTGCAACGGCTCGGCACGGACATCGAAGACCGCCTGATCGTGCGTTCGATCATCGAACTGGCCCATCGCCTGGGTTACAGCGTGACGGCCGAAGGCGTCGAAGACGAAGCGGCACTGGCCTATCTCGTCGAAGCGGGCTGCGACTACGCCCAAGGCCACTACATCGCTGCCGCCATGCCGGCGGATCGCTTTGCCAGCTTCGTCGCGGAATACACGGCAGGGTCGACCTCATGAGGCACCGCGTTCGCGCGGCGCTCATGCTCATCGCGTGCATGGGCGCATCGGTGAACGCGCAGGACATCGCCGTGCACGCCTACGTCGACGCGCGCCTGGTGGCGGCACCGGATACGCCGAGCTGGACGCAAGGCGGCGTGGGCAAGACGCGCTACGGCTCGGGCGACGATGGCCTGCAGTTCGGCGGTGCCGCCGTCGCCGTCGCATGGCAGGCGACGCCGTCGTGGCTCGCCTTCGCGGACGTCCAATTCCAGACCACCGATCGCCACACGCTCGACGTCATCGAAAGCTACTTCCGCTATCGGCCCGTCTCCACCACGCCATGGCGCGCATCCGTGAAGCTTGGCGTTTTCATGCCGCCCGTTTCGCTGGAGAACGATGCCGTGGGCTGGACCAGCCCGTGGACTCTCACGCCGTCGGCCATCAACAGCTGGGTCGGCGAAGAGCTGCGCGCGAAGGGTGTGCAAGGCCAGCTGGAATGGCGCGGAGAACGACAGACGTGGGAGATGTCAGGCGCGCTGTTCAAAGGCAACGATCCGACCGGCACGCTGCTTGCCGATCGCGGCTGGTCGGTCAGCGACCTCACCTACGGGCTGGGCAGCACGCTGCGCGTGCCCGATGCCTACGCGCGTGTCTTCGGCGATCCCGATCACACGCGCTACCACCCGTTCCAGGAGATCGACGGCCGCTGGAGCTGGTACGGCAACCTTGCCTGGCAGGCGCCCGGGGTCGGCCGGGTGCAGCTCATGCGCTACGACAACCGGGCCGATCCCGCGGCGCACACGGTGTACGAAGGCTCGGCCGACGTGTTCGCCTGGCACACCGCTTTCTGGAGCTTCGGCGCGCGCGCCGATACCGGTGCAGTGACCTGGATCGTGCAGGCCATGGATGGAAATACGCGGATCGACCCCGCGCCCGGTTTCGGCGTGGAGACACGCTTCCGGTCGGCCTTCCTGCTCGCAGGATGGAATCGCGGCGCATGGCGCCCTGCACTGCGCGTGGAGCACTTCAGTACCGCCAAGCGCATCAATGGCTCGACTACGGGACGCGGCGAAAGCGGCAACGCCGTGACGGCCGCGCTCAACTGGCGCCCACGCGAGTGGTTGCGCATCACCGGCGAAGTGTTGCGGGTGATCGGCGATCGCTCGGAACTGAAGGCGCTCGGCCTGCCGACGCACGTCAACGCGACACAGGCGCAGTTGAGCGCACGCTTGCTTTACTGAGCGCGGTTTGCTGCCTGGAAGCAAACCGTATCGACAGTCAAGCCTTGAAGCCCGGATTCACCGGCGCGGCAGGCAGCCCGAGGGCTAGCGCTTGTGGTCGGCGTCTCGTTGCTCAAGCTTGATATCGCTCGCCTTTCCCTCAGGCGAGCAGGGAACGCACACAGGCCGGACACGACGAGTCTGCTCAGTCGGCGACGTCGGCGACCAGCCGATCCAGCTCAGTTTTCAGCCACGCACCGTTCAAGCGTAGCCAGTCGCGCTGTTCGCGCCAGTCGGGGAAGAGGTTTTCCACCTGCGCCCAGAAGCGCGGCGCGTGGCTACGCACCTTGAGGTGGCACAGCTCGTGCGCCAGCACGTATTTGAGTGCATTCGGCGGCGCGAGCGCGAGGGCGAGATCGAGGTTGATGCGGTCGCGTGTGTCGAGGCTGCCCCACAGGCTTTTCATCGGGCGCACGCGCAGCGCGGTGGGCGCGAGCCCGAGCATCGGCACGTAGCCGGCGAGCCAGCGCGAAACATCGCGACGGATCTGGCCTTCGAAATACGAAGCGAGCAGGCCGCGCGCCACCGGCAAGGCGCGCGTGTGCGGACGCGGTATCACCAGCGTGAGCGTGCCCTCGCCTGCATCCACGCGCGGATACGGGCCATCGGCCCAATCCAGTTGCACGGTTTCGCCGCGAAAGGGAAATTCGGTGGTCACCCCCACGCGCAATGGCGGCAGCGGCTTGACGATGAGGTGAAGCTCATCAAGCTTGCGTTCCAGCCAGTCGGCGTGATGGCGAAGAAAAGCGCTGACCTGTGACGGATGCGTGCCGTGCGGATACGACACGCGTGCGCCCTTGGGCGTCACGGTGAGCCGAAGGCGACGCGCGCGCGGATGCGCGGCCTTGAGCACGCGGATGGTACTTCCACTTGCGGTGGCCAATTCCAGCCAATCGCCTTCGAGATGCTGCGTCATATCCCCGCCTTACTGCGACTACGTGGCGTCCAGGCCGCTAGTGTCCCCTACCAAATGTGGGGGGAGCATGCAGGCTTCGCAAGACGAGTCGGTGACCGTTCGGGCGGGCTGATGTCCCTTTCCCGTCTCAGCAAGAAAGGGATTGGGCGGGGGCTTAGCCTTCGGCGGGACGGGGCAGCCCGAACCACTCTTCGAGCTTGCCCAGCAAGCGTTCCAGCTCCAGGGTCAGCAGGGCGAAGGTGGCGTCTGCCTCGGCGGCGGCGTCCGGGTGGCTGTCGCCCAGTTCGTCGGTGACCACGTCCAGAAACTTCAGCTTGCGGACGATCAGGTCCTCGCCCAGCACGAAGCTCATGCGCTCATCGAAGGTGAGACCCAGCTGGAACACCTGCTTGCCGTTGCGCAGGTGCTCCTTGACCTCTTCGCTGTCCAGGTCCTGGCGACGGCACTTGGCGATGGCGCCGGTGGCGCTGGCGGGGTCGCGCAGTTCCACCTCGTCGCCGAGGGCCAGGCCGGCCGGCAGGTTGCCGGTGGCCAGCCAGTCGGTCATCAGCACGCGCGGGCCTTCCTCCGGCGCCAGCGGCACCGCGGGGAAGCTGCCCAAGGCCTCGCGGATCTGGGTCAAGGCGTTTTCGGCCGACTTGCGGCTGGATGTGTCCAGCACCAGCCAGCCCAGCTTCTTGTCCACGTAGGCGCGCATGCGCGAGCTGCGGATGAAGGCGCGTGGCACCAGCTCGTTGAGCACGTCTTCCTTGAGGCGCTTGCGCTCGCGGCCGCCGACCTTGCGGCCTTCTTCTTCGGCGATCTTCTGCACGCGGCGGGCAAGTTCGTCGTTCACCACCGAACCGGGCAGGAGCTTGTCTTCGCTGCCCACGGTGACCATGGTGCAGGCGTTGACGGCATGGGTGAGCGGCGCTTCGTCACCACGACCCACCGGCGGCACGAAGCCCTTGGTGCCCATTTCCATCGGGCCGCAGGGACGCAGGCGATGGTCGCCCAGCGCTTCGTCGAGGCGGTTCAGGTCTTCGGCAACGGCGGGGGAAAAGCGGAACAGCGTGAGATTGCGAAAAAACATTCGGTATCCGGGTTGAGGCTACAGCGCGGAGGCGTTTGCGCCGTCATCCCGGCGGAGGCCGGGATCCAACGACGGGGCACCTATCGATGCGACACCGTCGGACCTCACACTGTGAGGCGCTGGATTCCGACCCTGTGCCGGAATGACGACCATGAAAGATGCAGGTAGGGTCAGCGGCTGACCGCGGCGACGGCGTTCACCACCGTGTCGAGGTTGGCGCGGTTGAGCGCCGCCACGCAGATGCGGCCGGTGCCGACCGCGTAGATGGCGTATTCCTCGCGCAGCCGGTCCACCTGAGCCTTGGTGAGGCCGGAATAGGAGAACATGCCCGCCTGCTCCTGGATGAAGGCGAACTGCGGCGCACCCGCCGCGGCCAGCTTCTCCACCATGCCGGCGCGCATCGCGTGGATGCGCTCGCGCATCTCGGCCAGCTCCTGCTCCCACATCGCCTTCAGCTCGGTGCTGTTGAGCACGCCCGACACCAGCGCGCCGCCATGCGTGGAGGGGCTGGAGTAGTTGGAGCGGATGGTGCGCTTCACCAGCGACAGCACGCGCGCGGCTTCGTCACGATCCTTGCCCACCACCGACAGCGCACCCACGCGCTCGCCATACAGCGAGAACGACTTGGAGTACGAGTTGGCGACGATGAATGCCTCGATGCCGGACGCGGCGAACAGGCGCACGGCGGTGGCATCGGCATCGATGCCGACGTCGAAGCCCTGGTAAGCCATGTCGATGAAGGGCAGCAGCTTGCGCTCCTTCACCAGCTCCACCACCTGTTGCCACTGCTCTGCGTTGAGATCCACGCCGGTCGGGTTGTGGCAGCACGCGTGCAGCAGCACCACGGTGCCCGGCTCCAGCTTGCCGAGGTCGGCGAGCATGCCGGGGAAATCCAGGCCGTGCGTGGCGGCGTCGTAGTAGGCATACGTCAGCACTTCGAAGCCGGCCGAGCCGAACACCACGCGGTGGTTTTCCCAGCTCGGGTTGCTGATGGCGATCTTCGCGATGGGCAGTACCTGCTTCAGCAGGTCGGCGCCGATGCGCAGCGCACCGCTGCCGCCGATGGTCTGCGCGGTGGCCACGCGGCCGGCGGCCAGCAGCGGCGAATCTTCGCCGAACACCAGCTTCTGGGTGGCGACGTTGTAGGTGGCCAGGCCGTCGATCGGCAGGTAGCCGCGCGGTTTGGCTTCCAGCGCCAGCGCCTGCTCCACTTCGCGCACGGCGCGCAGCAGCGGGATGCGGCCCTGTTCGTCGTAATAGATGCCCACGCCCAGGTTGACCTTGCCCGGGCGGGTATCGGCCACGTAGGCCTCGGAAAGTCCCAGGATCGGATCGCCAGGGACCATTTCAACAGCTGCAAAGTGCGACACGGCGTTACTCGACTGGTAGGTGGGGGGGTCACGGCTCTTCCGGCGATCCGGCGAGCCACTGATGCGCTTCGGCGCGGGCGACACCTTCGCGCGCGCCAAGCGCGGCGAAGTCGAACAGGTTGCGATCGGCAAGCTGGGACGGCGACACGTTGCCCAGCGCGCGGAAAATATTCTCGGCGCGGCCGGGCTGGGTCTTCTCCCAGTCCTCCATCATGCGCTTGACCGCCTTGCGCTGCAGGTTTTCCTGCGAGCCGCAGAGATTGCACGGGATGATCGGGAACGCGCGCGCCTCGGCGTATTCCGCGATATCCGCTTCCTTGCAGTACGCCAGCGGGCGGATCACCACATGGCGGCCATCGTCCGAGCGCAGCTTCGGCGGCATCGCCTTGAGCTGCGCCTGGTAGAACAGGTTGAGGAAGAACGTGCCCAGGATGTCGTCCCGATGATGGCCCAGCGCAATCTTGGTGATGCCGTTGGCCGCCGCCCAGTGGTACAGCGCGCCGCGCCGCAGGCGCGAGCACAGGCTGCACATGGTCTTGCCTTCGGGAATGACCCGGGTCACCGTGCTGTAGGTGTCCTGCTCGATGATGTGGAACGGCACGCCGCGCGCGGTGAGATATTCGGGCAGCACGTGCTCGGGAAAGCCCGGCTGCTTCTGGTCCAGGTTCACCGCGATCAGCTCGAAGCGCACCGGCGCCTTGGCCTGCAGTGAAAGCAGGATGTCCAGCAGCGTGTACGAATCCTTGCCGCCCGACAGGCACACCATCACCTTGTCGCCGCCTTCGATCATGTTGAAGTCGGCCACGGCCTGGCCCACCTGATGACGCAGGCGCTTGGCCAGCTTGGCGGCCTCGTAGTGCTGCTTGCGGATGGCGTCGGGCTGGGCGGCGGACATGACGGTATCGGGCGGAACGGCCCCCCATTGTAGCGGCCTGGGCGCCTCGGGTCCGGCAGGAGTAGACTTCCAGGCTGTCTTTCCAGCACGCGCCCGCCGTCATGCAGGTCCAGGACCAAGCCGAAATCGCCCACCTGCTGGCCGAACTGCGCGTCGAGCACCGCGATCTCGACGTCGCCATCGAGCACCTCGCCTCGTCGATGAGCCGCGACGAACTGCAGATCACCCGCCTGAAGAAGCGCAAGCTGCTGCTGAAAGACCATATCGCCCGGCTGGAAAGCCGGCTGATCCCCGACCTGGACGCCTGAAGGCTCGCCGACACGCCAACAGGCGACCCGAAGGGCCGCCTGTTGGCAAACGAGCTTGGCAACGCGCCCCGAAGGATCGCAAGTAAAGGAAAGAGGGGTGACGCGGTTCGCCGAATCCCGGGGTGTCATGCCTTCCTGGCAGGTCTGCGACGAATTCCCTAGCACCGCGACACGAGCGAAAGTCTAGGCGGGAGTTCCCTGTCATCCCATCAGAGAAGTCTGAGAAGCACGGCCGCTGCCCAGGCGACGGACGCGCGCCATTGTCGTCCCACCAACGCGGCTGCTTAAATCACTGCTCCCCGAACGCCGGAGCCATCATGCCCACGCTCACCCCGCTTCGCCTGGAAGATGACCACGTCGTGCTCGAACCGCTCGAAGCGGCCCACGCACCGGCACTGGAAGCCGCGGCAGCCGATGGCGAGCTCTGGAACCTGTGGTTCACCAGCGCGCCGGCACCGGGCGAAGCGGCGGACTACATCGCCAAGGCACTGAAGGGCCAGGCCACCGGCGCCATGCTGCCCTTTGCGGTGCGGGAAAAAACCAGCGGTGACATCGTCGGCACCACGCGCTACTACGACTTCGTGCCGGAACTGCCGCGCGTGGCGATCGGCTACACCTGGTACGCCAAGCGCTGGCAGAAGAGCCACCTCAACACGGCCTGCAAGCGCCTGCTGTTCAAGCACGCCTTCGAGACGCTCGACTGCGTGGCGGTGGAACTGCATACCGACCACCGCAACCTGGACTCCCAACGCGCCATCGAGCGCCTCGGCGCCCAGCGCGAAGGGGTGCTGCGCAATCATAAGCGCCGCCCCGATGGCGGGCTGCGCCACACCGTGTGCTACAGCGTGATCGACAGCGAATGGCCGGACGTGGCTCGGTGGCTGGCGATGCGACTGGAACGGCTGGCGGGCTGAAGACCCCTGTTCGTCTCTGTAGGAGCGCACCCAGTGCGCGATGGATGTTCGCGACGACCATCAACTGTGCGACAACGGCTGCTCTGCGGTCGCGCACTGGGTGCGCTCCTACACCGGTAGGGAAACGGGGCTTACAGCAGGCGTCCGATCAACCGATCCAGCCGCACGCGCCGCAACCGCTTCAGCAGCTTGCGTACTTCCGGCGGATAACTGCGCGCCCCCTCCAGATCGCGGTAATGATCCAGGCGCGTCGCATGGCGGCGCAGCGCCTGCCATTCCGCTTCATGCTGTTCGTGCAGTCGCCGTGACGGATCGCGCAGCAGCAGGCCGTTTTCCAGGTCGAGCGCCCACGCACGCGGATTGAGGTTGTTGCCGGTGAGCACGGCCCATTCCTCGTCCACGAACAGGCCCTTGAGGTGGTAGCTGTTGTTCCCGTCGCGCCATAACCACAGGTTGAGCTGGCCGCTGTCGATGGCGCCCTGGTGTCGTCGTGCGAACTGCCGCAGGTTGCTCTCATAGAGATACGGCAACAGGCCGATGCGGCTGAATGGCTGGTCGGGCGGGATGTAGAAATCGTTGGCGGTCTTGTCGCCCACCATGATGTCGAGGCGACAACCACGGCGCAGCAACTGGCCGATCGCCGCGCGCACGGGACGCGGCAGGTTGAAGTAGGGCGTCAGCAGGATCACGCGATGACGTGCCTCGCGCAGCAGCGCCAGCAAGGCATCGTTGAGCGGATTCTCGCCACGCCCGAATCCCGCGAGCGGAATCACCGTGATGGCGCCCTCGCCCGACACCTCGCTCGCACCTTCGTAGCGCGCCTGCTGCAACGACTGGCGCAGGCGGCGGATGGGCTCCTGCATGTCGCGCGGCCGGGGTAACGGCAGGCGATCGAAGCGCGGCACGGCATCGCTGTCGCGGAACTGGCGCGCGACGAAATCCACCATGCTGTCGGCCAGCGCGCGATGGCGAAGCAGGTGATAGCGATCCAGCCGGTAGCGCTCGTGCTTCGCGAGATAGACGTCATTGAGGCTCGCGCCGCTGTAGAGCACGGCATCGTCGATGATGAAGCCCTTCAGGTGCAGCACGCCGAACAGCTCGCGCGTCTGCACCGGCACGCCGCGCACGACGACACCCTCGCCCAGGCGCTGCGCGTAGTCGCGATACATCGCTGCATTGCCTTGGCTGGCGCCTTTGCCGATCAGCCCGCGGCGCGCGCGATGCCAGTCGACGTAGACCTCGATGCTCAATGACGGGTGGGCGGCACGTGCGGCGTACAGCGCATCGAGCACTTCACGACCGGCATCGTCGTCCTGCAGATACAGCGCTACCAGCACGATCCGCCGTTGCGCCTGGGCGATCAGCGCCAGCAGGGTTGCGCGAAAAGCCGCCGGCCCGCTCAGCGTGGTGATGGCCGCAGGCGGCACGGCGAAGTTCGGATGGCCGGACAGATCCAGGCCGCGACGGCGTCGCAGGGACAACAATCGGCGGGCAAGGCCGCGCGGCGAAGGCAGGGATCGATTCATGGGGCGCCATGTTAACCCGGCGCCCCGGAGCGAGCGCGCGGTGTGCGCACCCTTCTATGTTCGCCGTGACGGCACCGTCGTTTTCATGAAACGGCGCATGAAGCGCATCAGTCTTCCTTGTCCAGCACGCGCCGCGGCTTCACGTCGATGCTCGCCGTCATGCCCGCCGCCAGCACCACGTCCTTGGGCACGCTGGCTTCGTCGATCGCGATGCGCACCGGCACGCGCTGCGCGAGGCGCACCCAGTTGAAGGTGGGATTCACGTCGGCGAGCAGATCCTTGCCGGTCGGGTTGTCGCGATCGGTGATGCCGCGCGCCACGCCGATGATGCGCCCCTTGAAGTGCGTGCCGCCGCTCATGAGGCGGATGTCCACCGGATCGCCTACGCGCAGGTGCGGCAGCTTGGTTTCCTCGAAATAGCCGTAGACGCAGTAGCTGTGGCGATCGATCAGCGCGAGGCGCGGCGTACCGGTGGCGGCATAGTCGCCCACGCGCACGTCGAGGTTGGTCACGTAGCCGTCGACCGGCGCACGCACTTCGGTGCGCTCCAGGTCGAGCTTCGCCCGGTCCACCGCCACCTGTGCCTGCACCACGGCG
Source organism: Dyella jiangningensis (assembly GCF_003264855.1). Taxonomy (NCBI): domain Bacteria; kingdom Pseudomonadati; phylum Pseudomonadota; class Gammaproteobacteria; order Lysobacterales; family Rhodanobacteraceae; genus Dyella; species Dyella jiangningensis. Next base: position 92,368 of record NZ_NFZS01000006.1, read on the forward strand.
GCCTCGGCCTGCTCGCGGGATGCATTGGCCTGGTGACCGCTGGCCTGCGCCTGTTCCCAAATGGCGCGTGCGGTCAGCGCGGCAGACTTGGCGTCAGTGCGCTCTTCTTTCGGCACGACTTCGGCCAACTGCTCGCGGCGCGTCGCCTGTTCCTGGCGCATGTCGTACTCGGCCTTGCGCGCCGCGGCGCTGGCGAGCACGGCGTCGATGTTCGCACCGGCGGCGCGTGCCGCCGCCTTGGCCGCATTGAGGTTGGCGTCCGCCTGCTGCAAGGCAATCTGGAAGCGCTGCGGGTCGATCTCGAACAGCACGTCGCCTTTCTTCACCTCGGCGTTGTCGATCACCGACACGCGCGTCACGAGGCCAGATACATCGGGCGCGATGCGCACCACTTCCGCGCGCACGCGACCATCGCGCGTCCAGGGCGAGTACATGTAGTGGCGCCATAGGGCATGGCCCAGCAACAGCGCCACGATGACGACGACGGCGGTGATGGCGAATCGGAGCAGGGCTTGGGGCTGGATTTTCATGAAGGTCACTCAGGGATACAGCAGCAGGCCGACGGCGCCGAACAGCACGAAGAACACGGCCACGCGAAACAAGGATGGATGCCAGACATAGCGGTACAGGCCATAGCGGCCGACGATGGTGTCGATCACCCACAGCACCAGCAGGCAGCCGAGGTAGACCAGCAGGATGCTGGGCACCAGCGCGTCGGCCAGGGCGATTTCACGTGGCATGGGGAATCTCCGTTGCCTTCACGATGTAGGGACCGAGCGCGGATTCGTCGTCGCGCAGCGCGGTGCGCAGTTGCAGCAGGTGCGCCAGCGCCGGCTGGCAGGTGGCGCGCATCTGCGGCAGCGTCTGCATGGTCAGGGTGATGGCGTGGTCGACCGCGCGGTCCGCCTCCTGCCAGCGCTGCCGGTCGGGGGCGTCGTAGAGGCGCGCCAGGGCGTCCACCGCGCGCTGCATGGCTTCGCACAACGGCGGCGGCAAATCGGCGTGCCGGATGTCCTGGCGCAGTTCGATGATCGCGCGACCGCTGTCGTGGACGGCCAAACCCCAGGCCAGCAGGCTGCGCGACTCCGCGCTGTTGGGCTGGGTGAACTGGACGATCTGGTGGAACAGGTCGCGGTTCGTGCTTTCGAAGCGGTACAGCAGGCCTTCCATCGGCGCGGTGGCGGCGAACGAAACCTGCCGCCGCAGTTGCTGCAGCTGGCGGCGACGAAGCCATTCGGTGCCGATCACCGTCGGGATGATCATGAACGCCACACCGCACATCATCAGGCCGAACAGCGAGGCGATGGCGTCATTGAAGAAGTGCTCCGGGCTGTACACCATCGGATTTTTCAGCGCGAGGATGTAGACGTAGCCCAGCGTGTAGCCCGCACCGATGCCGGGCAAGGTCGCATTGCGCGTGGTGAGATACGGACCAATCAACAACAGCGGCATGGTGGTCAAGACCATCATGGTGAAGCCATCGCTGCCCGGCAGCAGCCAGAACACCACGAAGTACGCCGCGATCATGCCCACCGCGTAACCGATCCAGGTATTGGCGGTGGCCGCCAGCGGCGTCGGCGACGTGGCCATCAGGCCGCTGAAGATGGTAGCCAGCAGCATCGCGCTGGGCCCGAAAGGCCAACCCGACCATAGCCAGAACACGCTCAGCGCGATCATGGTGAGGAAGGTGCGCACCACGCCGATCAGCGGCGCGGCGTAGTCGTTGGCGCGCCGGAAGTCCACGCGCTCCGCGCTTCCCTTCAGGCGTCCCTGCGTTTCACGCAGCGCGGCTTCCAGGGCGGCGAAATCGCGCAGCTCGCTCACGAAGCGATAAAGCAGCACGGTGCCGCTGTCGAACTCCAGCAGGAGTTCGGGATCCTGTCGCAATCCTTCGCGCAAGGTGCTCGCCAGCGACGGCAGCTCCGCCTCGCACGCCTCCAGCCGCGTGGCCAACGAACGCGGCGCCGCGCTCTCCGCGGCCGGCGGCGACAGCGCCTTGCCGACCGGTGCATACAGCTCGATGAGCGCACTCGCAGTGCGCGGATGGTTGTTGCGCTGCAGGCGGTTGATCAGGTGATGCAACGACTGGAAGCTGGTGGCCGCCGCCATGTAGCGCAGGTTGAGCAGCTGCATGCGACTGCTGCGTGCGCGTGCTTCCGGGTCTTCGAAGATCACCGAGGCACGCAGGTCTTCCAGCTGCACGGCGGCGCGCACGAAGTGCAGGTGCGCCTCTTCCATCTTCGCCCGCGGGATCGCGCCACCCAGGCTGCCACGAGCGAACTCAATGAAGTGCGCGTAGTGCGAGCGCGCCGCGCTTCGCAATACCTGGCGCAGTCGCTCGGGCAGCACCATGTCGCTGACCAGGCCCGCCACGATGATGCCGAGCATCACCTCGCTCACGCGCATCATGGCCGAATCGAACACGTTGTACGGGTTGGTGATGGCCGGCAGTGCCACGATGGCGGCCGTGTAACCGGCCAGCACGAAACCGTAGGACATGAAGTTGCGGTACAGCACCGCGCCACCCGCGCAAATGCCCACCCACAGCGCGAGCGCGGTCAGGAACAGTTCGCGCTGCTGCGGGAATGCCGACATCAGCAGCAAGCCCACCAGGCTGCCGGCGCAGGTGCCAATGGCGCGATAGAAGCTCTTGGCCAGCACCATGCCGCTATGTGGATGCATCACGATGGAGACCGTGATCATCGTGGTCGAGGGCTGCTCCAGCTGGAACAGCATCGACAGCCATGCGGCTATGTAGAACGCCAGCATGCACTTGAACACGAAGATCCACGCCTGGCGCTCGGTCGCGAGGAACTCGCCCAGCCATGGCAGCGAGCGTTTCGTGGCAACGTCGGAAGGCACGGCCGCCATGGCTACTGCCGCTCCAGTTGCGTGAGGAACTTCTTGAGCAGGCGTTCCAGTTGCGCCATGTCGCGCGGCTGCATGTCGCCCACCTGGCGCTCCAGCAATTCGCACACGTCGGGCAGGAACCCTTCGATCATCGCTACGCCATCCGGCGTCAGCGAAAGGGCCACCTTGCGACGATCCTCGTCGCTGGCGTTGCGCGCAATCAGCCCCTTCTCGCACAGCTCGTTGGTGAGCCGCGTGATGTTCGCCAGCTTCTCCCCTGCCGCATCCGCCAGCTCGGTGGGATGCATGGTGTAGCCCTCCGTGCCGTACAGCATCATCAGGAGGTTGTATTCCGGGTGATTGATGCCGTAGGGCCGCAGCATGGCATTGGCGTCGTCGTGCACGCGTTTATAGATGTGCTTGATCAGGCGCACGAGCACGGCCGGATCCCGCGGAAACGCAGGATGCCGCTGGCGCGTGATCGCCAGTCGCTGTTCGGTAGGAAGGAAGCTGTTCATGGGCCCGCGGCCTAAATAGTACATATATGTAATATATACATGTGTATTTTAGGCTCGCGCAGCGAGGACGCGCAAGAGCGTCATCCTGCAGACGTGAAAAAGGCGCCACGAGGGCGCCTTTCAAGCGGAGATCGACTTCCGTAGGAGCGCACCCAGTGCGCGAAAAGCCAACGGAGCGGTGACGGCACGGCTCTGCGTTCGCGCACTGGGTGCGCTCCTACGACGAAGCCAGATGGGTCAGTTGCCCTTGACCGGATACGTCTCGAAACCGCCCGGTGTCGCCTGATTGGGCTGCTGCTGGTTGGGGTTGGCCGGATTCGCCTGGCGATTGGCCGGAGCCAGCTGTGCGTTGCCGCACTGGTAGGCGCCCCACGGCTGCGAGCCGTCGGTCGGTTCGCCCAGCGGCTTGATGGTGTCGGCGTGCATCTTGGCCGCTTCATTGCGCGCCATGACTTCCAGTTCGTCGCGCACCTTGATGTCGTTGCGATTGACTGGGCCGACGTGGTCCATCACCGAAACGGTGACCTTGCCCAGTTCGCGGCACGACGAGAGATCGCCGCTCCAGGCCGTGCGTACGCCCTTGCCGGCATCGTCCAGCGTGATGCCGTAGGTGCAGGCGCCGAGCAACGCGATGGGAACGAGCAACAACAGGGTCTTGCGCATGGATGACTCCGCGACTTGAAAAGTAGAAGGCCGGGCGCTGTCCGCCCGGCCTCCATCCTAACCCGGGGACGTGAACAGGTCCCCCTATGGCATCAAGGATTACTTGGCCGGCACCGCCTTGCCGTCACCGTCGATCACCTCGATCTCGCCCAGTTTGAGCGCGCGCACGGGCTGCTCGATCTTCTTGAGATCGCCGACGATCACCCAGGTCAGCGCGGAAGGCTTGATGATTTCCTTCAGCGCCTGCTCGGCATCGGACTGATGGATCGCCTCGGTGCGTGCCTTGAGCGTCTGCACGTAATCGTCCGGACGGCCGTACTGCACGATCTCGGTCATCGCGCCGAGTACTTCCGAGCTGGTCTCGAAGCTGCCCGGCAGGCCGCGCACGTTGGAGTCCTTGATCTTGTCCACCTCCTGCTCGGTCAGCGGACGCGCGCCCACCACTTCGCTGGCTTCCTTGAACACCTCGTTGGCGGACTCGGCGGTCTTGTCGGTCTGCACCGGGGCATACATCAGGAACGGACGCTGGCCGACCGCATCGCGCATGAAGCTGAAGGCGCCATAGGCCCAGCGCTTGTCTTCGCGCAGGTTCATGTTGAGGCGCGAGGTGAAGCTGCCGCCGAACGCACCATTGGCCACATCGATCGCCAGCTCGTTCGGCGCCTTGCTCGAGGGCGCGAGCAGACCGGCCAGGATCAGCGATTGCGGCGCATCCGGCTTGTCGATGAGGAACACGCGCGGCTTGGCCTGGACGGCCACCGTGGCGATGTTCTTCTTCGGCAGCGGGCTGGACGGCGCCGTCCAGTCGCCGAAGGCGGCATCGAGCTGCGGGATGATCTGCTGCAGCGTGGTATCGCCGGCGACGAGGATCTTCACGTTGTCCGGGCGCAGCCAGTCACGCTGGAACGCCGCGAGGTCGGATGCCTGCATCGACTTGATCGCCGCCTCCGTGCCCGAACCGGTGAACGGGATGCCGTAAGCGTGGTTGGCGCCGTACAGCAGCGGCGGCAAGGTGCGCAGCGCCAGCGCGGTGGGCTGCGTCTTCTCCTGCGCGATGCCGGCCAGCCACTGCCCGCGCACGCGCTCGATGTCCTCGCTCTTGAAGGCCGGGTTGCGCACGATGTCGGCGAACAGCGCCAGCGATGGCTGCAACTGGTCGTTCAACGCATTGAGCGCCGCCGAGCACGAGTCGAGGCCGCAGCCGATGCGCGTGATCGCGCCCAGGCGCTGCTTGCGCTTGGCCACTTCCACCGAGTCGAGATCCTTGGTGCTCTCGTTCATCAGCGTGGTGGTGAAGCTGGCGGTGCCGAGCTTGCGACCCTGGTCGGCGGCGTAGCCCGCATTGAACAGCAACTGCACGTGCGTCACCGGCACCGTGTGGCGCTGCGCCAGCACGACTTCGATGCCGTTCTTGAGCTTGCCGCGCTCCAGCGCCGGGAAACTCAGGTCAGGGAAGGTGGCGACCTTGGGCACGCCCTGGCTGCGGTCGAGCTGGCTCTTGGCCACGCTGAAGTCCTGCTTGGCAGGCATCTTCGGCGCCGGCTTGCCATCAACCGGGCCGAGCGCAACCACCTTGGCGTCTTCCTGCTCGCCGTTGAAGTCGTCACCGGCAGGCAGCACGGTGAGCAGGTAGTCGCCGTGGCTCAGCCACTTGTCGGAAGCAGCCTTGACGCTGGCCTGCGTGGCGGCGTCGGCGCGCTGCAGGTCCTTCTTGTAGGCGCCCGGATCACCGCGATAGACCTGACCCTCGGCCAGGATCACCGCCTTGCCGCCGAAGCCACCGACCTTCTCCAGCCCGCGCACGAAGCCGGCGCGGTTGCCGATCTTGGCGCGCTCCAGTTCGTCGGCGTTGGGACCGTCGGCGAGGAATTTCTTCAGCTCGTCGTTGATCGCCGCCTCGACCTTGGCCGGGTCCACGCCATCCTTCACGTCGGCCTGGATCTGGAACTGGCTGGCCAACGCAAACGGCGAAATGCTCGCCGAGACGTCATCGACCAGCTTGTCCTGGTAAACCAGGCGCTGGTACAGGCGTGAGGTCTTGCCGCCGCCGAGCACGGTGGAGGCAAGGTCGAGCTGGATCGCGTCGTCCGTGCCCAGCTGCGGCACCACCCAGGTGCGGTAGATGCGCGGCTGCGCCACGTGATCGTGCTGAATGCCACGCGTGGACTTGGTGAGCGGCGTGATCCACGCCTGCTGGCGCGGCACCGGCGGGCCGGCCGGGATGTCGCCGAAATACTTCTCGGCCTTGGCCTTCGCCTCCGCGACGGTGATGTCGCCGGCCAGCACGAGGGTGGTGTTGGCGGCGCCGTAATAGTCGTGGAACCACTGCTTCACGTCGGCCAGCGAAGCCGCGTTGAGGTCGGCCATCGAACCGATGGTGTCGTGCTGGTACGGATGGTTGCCCGGATACGTGTTGGACAGGATGTTCTGGTCCACGCGGCCGTACGGGCGGTTCTCACCCTGGCGCTTCTCGTTCTGCACCACGCCGCGCTGCGTGTCGAGCTCCTTCTGGCCGATGGCGCCCAGCAGGTGGCCCATGCGATCCGATTCCATCCACAGCGCCATATCCAGTGCGGTGGTCGGTACCGTTTCGAAGTAATTGGTGCGGTCGAACCAGGTGGTGCCGTTCATGTCCGTGGCACCGGCCAGCTCGAACGGCTGGAAGTAGGTGCCCTTGTGGTTCTCCGAGCCGGAGAACATCAGGTGCTCGAACAGATGCGCGAAGCCGGTCTTGCCCTTGGGCTCGTCAGCCGAACCCACGTGATACCAGATGCTCACCGCCACTACGGGCGCCTTGTGGTCCTCATGCACCACCACGGTCAGGCCGTTGGGCAAGGTGAAGCGGGTATAGGCGATGTCGGGGACGGCGGCGGCGGACGATTCCACCGCGGCATGGGGAGCAGCGATCGCCGGCAGGCCGGCGGAGACGCTGAGCAACCCTGCGACGAGCAGGGCGAGGGGCTTTCTTGCCATCACGACACTCCTGTTGTTTCGACTTGTGAACGCCGGAGGCTAGCCACGGCTCCGGGGCTTTGGCAAATGACCAATGGCAGGGGTTTTAGTGCCCGGACCGTTGTCCGGACGACTGTCCGTCCGGCTGTCCGGCCGCGCCCGGTCGCTGTCCGCGGACAGCCATCGTGCGCAGAAGGCTTTGCGAAATTTCCAACAAACACAGTCACTTGGAGGTGAATGAAGGGTTGGCACGGCGCTTGCCATATCTACCGTGCAGGACTTACCCACTTTCATCGGAGACATGATCATGAAATTCGAAGCCTTGATGCTGCGCGGCCTGTTCGTTGCCTGCCTGCTGGTTTGTGGACTCGTGCTGGGTGCCATGGTGAACGCTTCGCCGGACGCCATCCGTCTCGCCGCTGCCGGCAGCGCCGGTCAGCTGATCGCTACCCCGGTTGCCTGCGCGCTCCCGCCCGATGGCGTGGTCTGCCCGCGCGCCAACAACGGCTGAGCAGGGACGCTCACCGTTTGGCGGGTCACCGGAGAGACCCGATAATGGCTGGATGCTGCACGTCATACTTTTCCGACCAGAAATACCGCCGAACACCGGCAACGTGATCAGGCTGTGCGCCAACACCGGCGCCACGTTGCACCTGATCCGCCCCCTGGGATTCGAGCTGGACGATGCCCGCCTGCGCCGCGCAGGCCTGGACTACCACGAATACGCGCAACTGGCCGTGCATGACGACCTCGCCAGCTGCCTCGAGGGCATCGGCCAGCCACGTGTGTTCGCCTTCTCCACCCGCGGCCGTATCGCCCATGTCGATGCCCGCTTCGCCGACGGCGACGCCCTCCTGTTCGGCTGCGAAACCGCCGGCCTGCCCGGCGAGGTGCTCGACGCCATCCCCGAAGCGCAACGCCTGCGCCTGCCGATGCGGCCGAACAGCCGCAGCCTGAATCTCTCCAACACCGTCGCCGTGGCGGTGTATGAGGCCTGGCGGCAGCTGGGTTTCACCGGCGCCGCCTGACCGCTTCCCCTGTAGGAGCGCACCCAGTGCGCGAAAAGCCAATGGAGCGGTGATGCGGAAAGGTGATATTCCCGGGACAACGTTTCATGGCCCCGCCCTGGTGCCGTGATCGCGCACTGGGTGCGCTCCTACAACCGGCACATCACGGATGGGCCAACCGCCCTCACCCGCTACAATCGCGGCATGACCGCCTCTCCCCGCTCCCTGCTGCCCCGCCCGCTGCGCGCCCTCGCCGGCCGCGCGCTGGAAACCGCGCTCAACCACACGCTCTCGCTCGATCCGGAAACCGTCGCGCGACTGCCCGCACTGGATGGCCGCAGCGTGCAGCTGCATCTGCGCGGCCCCGAGCTGGCCTTGTCGGTGACCGTGGAAGGTGATCGCCTGAAGGTCGGCCCCGCCAAGGACGACAATCATCTCCGCGTCGCTGCCACTCCGGGCAGTCTGCTCGGCATGCTGATGAAGCGCGATGACGAAGGCGTGGCGCCCGGCAAGGTGGAGATCGCCGGCGACGCCGACCTCGCGCGTCGCCTGGAAAAACTCGCCGGCAAGTTCGCCCCGGATTTTGAGGAAGCCTTCGCGCGGACGTTCGGCGACGTGCTCGGCGTGCCGCTCGCCAAGGCCGTACGCAACGGCCTCGCGCATGCGAAGGAAACGGCCAGCCACCTCACCACCGACACCGCCGACTGGCTGCGCGACGAAATCCGCGTTGCCGCGGCACCGGGCGAAGTGGAAGGCTTCCTCGACGGCGTGGACGACCTGCGCGAGCGCAGCGAACGCCTGGAAGCGCGCCTTGCCCGCCTGGAGCAGCGCCTGAAGAAAGGACCCGCCGCGTGACGATGCCTTTGAAGGTCGTGCCGCGCGTGATGCGCGTCGCCTCCGTGCTGCTTGCCTATCGCCTGGACGAACTGGTCGACGCCGCCCATCTGTTCCGCCCGCTGAAGCTGGTGCGCCCGCTGGTGGCGAAGCCGCGCGTGAACGTCGACGGCCTGTCGCGCGGCGCGCGCCTGCGCCTGGCGCTTACCGACCTGGGCCCGATCTTCGTGAAGGCAGGCCAGGTGCTGTCGACGCGACGCGACCTGGTGCCGGCCGACATTGCCGACGAGCTCGCGCAGCTGCAGGACCAGGTGCCGCCGTTTCCCGGCGCCGAGGCGCGCGCCATCGTCGAGCAGGAACTGAAGGCACCGATCACCACGCTCTACGCCGCCTTCGACGAAACCCCGCTCGCCTCCGCCTCCATCGCGCAGGTGCACGCCGCGACGCTGCACGACGGCAGCGCCGCGGTGGTGAAGGTGTTACGCCCGGGCATCGACAAGCAGATCGCGCGCGACGTGAAGCTGCTGCGCTCGCTGGGCGAACTGGCCCAGCGCTGGCACCCCAACGCCGACAAGATCCGCCCGCTCGACGTGGTGGCCGAAGTCGAGAAGATGCTGGAAAACGAGCTGGACCTGCAGCGCGAAGGCGCCAGTGCCAGCCTGCTTCGGCGCAATTTCCAAAGCGGCGTGGACATGTACGTGCCGGCCGTGCACTGGGATCTCACCGCCGCCCGCGTGCTGACGCTGGAGCGCGTCTACGGCGTGAGCTGCGACGACATCGCCGCGCTCGATGCCGCCGGCGTGGACCGCAAGGCGCTTGCGGTGAAGGGCGTGCGACTGTTCTACGAACAGGTGTTCCGCGACAACTTCTTCCACGCCGACGCACACCCCGGCAACATCTGGGTCGACACTGCGCGCCCAGGCGAGCCGCGCTTCATCGCGCTGGATTTCGGCATCATGGGTTCGCTGCCGGAAGAGGACCAGTACTGGCTGGCGCAGAATTTCATCGCACTGTTCGAGCGCGACTACGCGCGCATCGCGCAGCTGCACGTCGATGCCGGCTGGATGCCTTCCACCGTGCGCCTGGACGAACTGACCGCCGCCGTGCGCACGGTGTGCGAGCCGTATTTCACGCGCCCGCTGTCGCAGATCTCGCTGGCCGAGCTGGTGGTCAAGCTGTTCCAGACGGCGCGACGCTACGAGCTGACACTGCAGCCTCAGTTGATCCTGCTGCAGAAGACCCTGCTCAACATCGAAGGCGTGGGCCGCATGCTCGATCCGCAGATCGACATCTGGGCCGTGGCGCACCCGGTGCTCAAGCGCATCCTGCGCGAGCGCTACAGCCCGCTCCGCACGCTGCGCGAAATGCGCCGCCGGCTGCCCGAATGGTTCCACGCCGCGCCGCAGTTTCCGGAACTGATGCGCGACGCGTTGCGCCAGGTCGCCAAGGGCGAGCGGCAGCAGGTCGCTGATCCGAATGCATTGGCGCAGCGACGCGAGGAAGCACTGCGTACGCGTCGCTCGCTCGCTTTCGGCCTGCTGGGCGCCAGCTTGCTGGTCGGCAGCGCGGTGTTGTGGACGCAGGCCTCCGAGCATGCCGTGTGGCATGCGGCCGCCGCCGGCGTGGCAGGTTTGCTCGCCTTCGTCGCCGGTTGGCCGCGACGCTGAACTTCTCCCGCCGTCTTCCCGTATCCACAGGGAAGCCGGCGCTCAAGGCGAGCGACTCGCGCGCTTCGTGATCCAGACATGCTCGACATCCTCTACCAAGACGACGCCCTCATCGCGGTCAACAAGCCCGCCGGCCTCGCCGTGCATCGCTCCAAGATGGTGGGCAATGCCGAAGCATTCCTGATCGACGTGCTGCGCGAGCAGGTCGGTGGCATCACCTACCTCGCCCATCGCCTCGATCGCGCCACCAGCGGCGTGCTCCTCGTGGCGCGATCGTCGGAGATCGCCGCCGCGCTGGGCGAGCAGTTCATGGGACGCGACGTGCACAAGCAGTACCTCGCCGTCGTGCGTGGCTGGCCGGAGCCGGAAGCGATGGACATCGACTATCCCCTGCCCAGCTCCCGCGAAACCGGTCCGCGTCGCGACGCCCGCACCTCGTACCAGCGACTGGCGATGGTGGAAGTACCCATCGCATTGGGCCGCTATCCGCAGCAGCGTTACGCCCTGGTCCTGGCCGAACCGCATACCGGTCGCTTCCGCCAGATCCGCAAGCACATGGCGCATATCCACCACCCGATCATCGGCGACTGCCAGCACGGCCGCGGCGATCACAACCGCCTGTACAAACAGTACTTCAGCTGCCACCGCATGCTGCTGCACGCATGGCGGCTGACGTTCGCCCACCCGGTAACGGGCGCCGCCATGCGCATCGAAGCACCGTTGGACGCCGCCTATAGCGCCCTACTCCAACGCTTCGACTGGTCGCTGCCCGCGTAATGCGGCGCCGCGCCATGGCGGGCCGTCATGCGTGCCCGCTAAACTTCGCACCATGCTCACCGTCAGCCGTTCCATCGTCCTGCCAGAGACCGAGCTGACCGAGCGCTTCCTGCGTGCCGACGGTCCCGGTGGCCAGCACGTCAATCGCACCGAAAGCGCCGTCGAATTGCGCTTCGACGTGGCACATTCACCGTCGCTGCCCGACCCCGTGCGCGAGCGCCTGCTCGCGCGGCGCGATCGACGCCTCACCGATGATGGCGTGCTGGTCATCCAGGCGCGCCGCTTTCGCGACCAGGGCCGCAATCGCGAGGATGCACGCGAGCGGCTGGTCGAGATCATTCGCAGCGCACTGGCCGTTCCCAAGGCGCGCATCGCCACCAAACCCACTCGGGGCTCGCAAGAGCGCCGCCTCGCCGGCAAGCAGCAGCGAGGCAAGATCAAGCAAACGCGTTCGCGTGACTGGAGTCGTGAATGAGCACGCCGTTGCTCCCCCCTACCCCGCCCGAAGCCCCCAGGCTCAACAGCCGCTTCTGGCCGTGGCTGGCGCGTTGTCTGCTGCGCCTGTCGGGGTGGCGGCTGCTCGGCGAACTGCCGAACGTGCCGAAGCTGATCATCATCGGCGCGCCGCATTCCTCCTACTGGGACGGCGTGTGGGGCCTGCTGATGAAGATCGGCCTCGGCGCCGACATCAACATCATGATCAAGCGCGAGGTGCTGGACGGCCCGCTTGGCGTCATCCTGCGTCCCATCGGCATGATTCCCATCAACCGCAGCGCCGCACTCAACGTGGTGGGCCAGATGGTGAAGCGCTTTGCCGAGAAGGACCGCATGTGGCTGGGCATTACGCCCGAAGGCACGCGCAAGCAGGTCAAGCACTGGAAGTCCGGCTTCCTGCGCATCGCGCTCGAAGCGAACGTGCCGATCCAGACGGTGTTCCTCGACTACCCCACCAAGACCTTCACGCTGGGACCGGTCGTGCGCGCCACCGAGGACCACGATGCCGACATGGTGAAGATCCGCGCGCTCTTCACGCCGTATCGCGGCAAGCATCGCAACACGGAGTAATACCTAATGGTCTGGATGCAACGCCCCTTTTTCGTACTGGTCTTCGCGCTTGGTCTTCTCCCGGCCAGCGTCCAGATCCAAGCGACGGAAATCCCCAACATTCGGACGCGGGAAGCAGCGCCTTTTTTGACACTCGCACAGATTGTCGTTGCAGGTGAGGCGAAGACCTGGGACTCGCGTATTCAGCTGGACACTTACGTGGACGAACTCGTCTATGCCGTAGGAGCGGAGCACGGATGGACGCCCAAGAACGCGCTATGGCCTGAAGTAGCCGCGCGTGTCCGGACTGACATCGACAAGCATCCCGATCTCTTCTTCCAAACAAGAAGGGAGGCAACGACCCAGGGTTATGCCAAGAGCTACGCAATGAGCCTGACTGCACGACAGGCCGACGACGTTGCAACGCTATACCAATCGGAGGCAGGCCAGAAGTACTTGGCTTTCTCTGCTGACGTGCTCAATTTCTACCTGACAGTCATGCGGCGAGCCCGAGACGAGGGCCAACCAGGTGCGCTTCGTGAGGTCATGGTCAACGCATTGAAAGCACCTCCCGCGAAGGATGAGCGCGTTCTGCTTGCAGCAGGTACCCGATATCTGGTCTCGGCAATGGGCGATAGTCGGTCCAAACCGCCGGGTGCTCAACGCCTGACGCTCGAACGCATGAACATCAACATGGTAGCTCGGGCAGCCCCCAGCGAATGGAATGCATTGTTCGCGCGCTACGAGCACGACATGAATGCGATCGAACAAGTTGCAAATGATCCATTGGCTCAGCTCGAGATGGACCACTCCAGTGATTACAGGCTAACACCGGCGAATGTGCCTGCGTCTATCCAGGCTTATCTTGCTTCTTGGAAAGCGTTCTACTGGACTGCCAAAGCCAAGCGGATCGAAGCGCCCGCCAACCCCTGAACTGTTCGGAGCACATCGCTTGGCCTCACTCGGCATCCAGCATTTCGACGCCTTCCTACTCGCCTGCGTCGCGCTGAACCTGACGCCGGGCCTGGATACGTTCTACATCCTCACCCGCAGCGGTCGTGAAGGCCGCGTGGTGGGCGTGATGGCTGCGCTCGGCATCAATGCCGGCTGCATCGTGCATACGCTGGCCGCGGTGCTGGGCATCTCGGCGATCCTGATGACCTCGGCGCTCGCCTTCAGCGTGCTGAAATACCTCGGCGCGGCCTACCTGGTGTGGATCGGACTGCGCATGCTGTTGACGCGAGGTGGCGCACGGCCGACCACGGTGACGCGCGGCAAGGGCCTGGCGGCCGCGTTTCGGCAAGGCATGCTCACCAACGTACTCAACCCGAAGGTGGCGCTGTTCTTCCTCGCTTTTCTGCCGCAGTTCGTGTCGATGCAGGCTGCCCATCCACAGTTCGGGCTGTTGGTGCTCGGCCTGAGTTTCATCGGTACCGGCATGGTCTGGTCGATGGTGCTTGCGTTACTGGGCGGACACATCCATCACCTGCTCGCTACGCGGCCGCGCTTCGGCCAATGGATGGATCGCGTATGCGGTACGGTGCTGCTGGGCTTTGGCGTGAAGTTGGCGCTGCAGAGGCAAGGCTGAAGCGCAACGGCGCTCACTGTAGGAGCGCACCCAGTGCGCGACCACGGCACAACATTCCACTCCATTTGCCGGCTTCGCAGGACGGACGTCGAGTTCAGCCCCTGCGCTTATCGCGCACTGGGTGCGCTCCTACAAATATGCTCGCCGTGGTTAACGCTCGGAATGCCCTGATTCGTCATAGTCGCGATGCGTCAGCAACCCCGGCCGCACCAGATCGACGAATGCCCTCGCCTCCGCGCTGAGGAACTTGCCCTTGCGCATCACCACGCCGTAGCTGCGCTGCGGGAAATACTGCTTCATGTTTCGGACGGCCAAACGCGAGCGGTCGGCGTCGGTGATGCAGATGCCGGTGACGATGGAGATGCCCAGCCCCATCGCGACGTATTCCTTGATCACGTCCCAGCCGCCCACTTCGATCGCTACGCGATAAGGCACCTGGCGCTGCTGGAACACCAGGTCGACCAGTCGATAGGTGGAAAGCCGCTGCGGCGGCAGGATCAAGCCGTAGGGCGATAGGTCCTGCAAAGTGAGATCGGCCTTGGACGCCAGCGGATGATCCAGCGGCATGATGAGCATCGGGTCGTAGTGATAGACCGGCGCCCAGGCGATGTCGTTGGGCACGTCGAGCATGGAGCCCACGGCGAAGTCCGCCTCGTCGGCACGCAACAGCGCCAGCCCGTCCTTGCCGGTGACGTTGGCAAGCTGCAGCTGCACCTCGGGGAACTGCTCGCGATAGCGCCGTACTAGGTCAGGCAACAGGTACTGGATGGTCGAGGTGCCCGCCGCCACGGTCAGCCGGCCACCCTGCAGGCCCTTCACCTTGGCCTGGAAGTCGCGATCCAAGTTCTCCCACCCTTCAACCAGCGGACGCGCCAGCTCGTAGAGCGCCTCGCCTGCGTCAGTAAGGTTGATTCGCCGGCGACGACGCTCGAGCAGGCTCACGCCCAGTTCCCGCTCCAGCGCCTGCAGCTGGAGGCTCACCGTCGGCTGAGACAGATAGAGCGCCTCGGCGGCACGCGTCAGCGTGCCCAATTTGACCGTATAGACGAAGGCTCGCATCTGCTTCTGACGGTTGCCCTTGTAGTAGTAGCGACCGGCCTCTTCCGTCTCTCGCCCACGGCCCTTCTTACGTCTTGAAGGGCTGACACGGGCTTTTTTTGGCTTGTTCAGCCGTTTTCCTGGGTCTGACACGGCTTGTGACTCAATTAGTTACAAGATGTATTAGTAAATACAATACCAAAAATTGAAACATTTGCTTTGTCAAAGCAAATCTCCGTGACCTAGTGTCATCCCATCGTCATCACGGAGATCGGTCATGGCTGTCCCCAAGGAACGCGTCACTCTGTCGCCGGCCCAGGTCGAGGGTTCTGTCGGGCCCGGGCACAGCGCCATCCTCACCCCGGAAGCCCTCGCCTTCCTGGCCCAGCTGCACCGCCAGTTCGACGGTTGCCGCCGCGTGCTGCTGGCCGCCCGCCATGCCCGGCAGGCCCGTTTCGATGCCGGCGAGCTGCCGGACTTCCGCCCCGATACGGTGGCCATCCGTGAAGGCCATTGGACTGTCGCCCCCATCCCGGCCGCGCTGCGCGACCGCCGCGTGGAAATCACCGGCCCCGTCGAACGCAAGATGATCATCAACGCGCTGAATTCGGGCGCAAAGGTGTTCATGGCCGACTTCGAGGATTCCTCGGCCCCCAGCTTCATCAACCAGATCGACGGCCAGATCAATCTGCGCGACGCCGTGGACGGTTCCATCGAATACACCTCGCCGGAAGGCAAGCATTACCGCGTCAACGACAACCCGGCCGTGCTGATCGTGCGTCCGCGCGGCTGGCACCTGCCGGAGCGCCACATCACCGTGGACGGCGAGCCCATGTCCGGCGCCTTGGTGGACTTCGGTCTGTTCGCCTTCCACAACGCGCACAAGCTCAACGCGCGCGACCGCGGCCCGTACTTCTACCTGCCCAAGCTGCAGGCGATGGAAGAGGCCGCGCTGTGGGACGAAGTGATGGCCGCCGCCGAGGCCGCACTCGACCTGCCGCCGGAGTCGATGAAGGTCACCGTGCTGATCGAGACGCTGCCGGCCGTGTTCCAGATGCACGAGATCCTGCACGCGCTGCGCGGTCGCATCGTCGGCCTCAACTGCGGCCGCTGGGATTACATCTTTTCCTACCTGAAGACCTTCCGCGCACACCGCGACCGCCTGCTGCCGGATCGCGGTCAGGTGCAAATGACCGTGCCGTTCCTGAAGGCCTATTCGGAGCTGCTGATCCAGACCTGCCATCGCCGCGGCGCCTTCGCCATGGGCGGCATGGCCGCGCAGATTCCGATCAAGGGCAATGACGCGGCAAACGACGCCGCGCTGGCTAAGGTGCGCGCCGACAAGCTGCGCGAGGTGCAGACAGGCCACGACGGCACGTGGGTGGCGCATCCCGCGCTGGTGCCGGTCGCACGGGAAATCTTCGACAAGTACATGCCCTCGTCGAACCAGCTGAACGTGGTGCGCGCCGACGTCGACGTGCCGCGCGACCAGCTGATCGCGCCCTGCAGCGGCACCATCACGCGCGAGGGCTTCGACAACAACGTGGAAGTGGCGCTGCGCTACACCGCGTCGTGGCTGGACGGGCAGGGCTGCGTGCCGATCCATCACCTGATGGAGGACGCCGCCACCGCCGAGATCGCGCGTGCGCAGCTGTGGCAGTGGCTGCATCTGGGCCCGCTGGAGTTCACCGACCATGCGCCGATCGACTTCGCGCTGTTCGACCACTCGCTCACCAAGCACACGCATCGCCTGATCGAGGAGAAGGGCCCATACGCGCACCGCGCCGAACAGGCCGCCGCCTTGCTCAGGCAGCTCACGCACGCCGACGAACTCGGCGATTTCCTCACCCTGGCCGCCTACGAGCAGCTCGCCTGATCGCAAGCCATCTACCGTAGGAGCGCACCCAGTGCGCGAAAAGCCTACGCAGCGGAGTCGCCGCGGTCGCCAACGCGGCGGACTCCCACAACGCATCCGCACACGCAACGGAGTCACGTCATGAAGAACACGCTGCCCACCGCCGAACAGATCGCGCTCGACTGGAAAAACAACACCCGCTGGAGCGGCATCCAGCGCAACTACAGCGCTGATGACGTGGCCCGCCTGCGCGGCACCGTGCAGGTGGAGCACACGCTGGCGCGCCGAGGCGCCGAGCGCTTGTGGAAGTCGCTGCACAAGGAAGATTTCGTCAACGCACTCGGTGCGCTCACCGGCAACCAGGCCATGCAGCAGGTCAAGGCCGGCCTGAAGGCGATCTACCTGTCCGGCTGGCAGGTCGCGGGCGACGCGAACGTCGCCGGCGAGATGTATCCGGACCAGTCGCTGTATCCGGCCAACTCGGTGCCGCAGGTGGTCAAGCGCATCAACAACACGTTGCTGCGCGCGGACCAGTTGCACCATGCCGAAGGCACCGACGAGATCGACTGGATGGTGCCGATCGTCGCCGACGCGGAAGCCGGTTTCGGCGGCGTGCTGAACGCGTTCGAGCTGATGAAGGCGATGATCGAAGCGGGCGCCGCCGGCGTGCACTTCGAAGATCAGCTCGCTTCGGTGAAGAAGTGCGGCCACATGGGCGGCAAGGTGCTCGTGCCGACGCGCGAAGCCGTCGACAAGCTCAACGCCGCGCGCCTCGCGGCCGACGTGCTCGGCGTGCCGACGCTGATCGTCGCGCGCACCGATGCGGACGCCGCGGATCTGCTTACCTCCGACATCGACGACAACGACAAGCCGTTCATCACCGGCGAACGCACGGTGGAAGGTTTCTTCCGCGTTCGCCCCGGCATCGACCAGGCCATCAGCCGCGGCCTGGCCTATGCGCCGTACGCCGATCTCGTGTGGTGCGAGACCAGCAAGCCGAACCTCGAGGAAGCGCGCAGGTTCGCCGAGGCGATCCATGCGAAATACCCGGGCAAACTGCTGGCCTACAACTGTTCGCCCAGCTTCAACTGGAAGAAGAATCTCGACGACGCGACGATCGCCAAGTTCCAGAAGGAGCTGGGCGCGATGGGCTACAAGTTCCAGTTCATCACGCTGGCCGGCTTCCACAGCCTCAACTACGGCATGTTCGACCTCGCCTACGGGTATGCTCGCCGCCAGATGAGCGCGTTCGTGGAGTTGCAGGAGAAGGAGTTCGCCGCCGCCGAGCGTGGCTTCACCGCCGTGAAGCATCAACGCGAAGTCGGCACGGGCTATTTCGATGCCGTGACGCAGGCCATCCAGCAGGGCCAGTCGTCCACCACCGCGCTCAAGGGTTCCACCGAGGAGGCACAATTCCACGCCTCCCGCCACGCCAGTGCGGCGTGATCCGGTGATTCCCGTCGCGTGAGCCGGCACGGATGCTGGCGCGTGCGCGGGGAGCGCGGCCCTGTCCTGCGCTCCCTGCGCGCGCCGCGCAGGGAAGGCACGCACGTCAGTTGCTCGGACGCAGGGGTTGCGGTGGCACCAGCGCGGCAACCAGCCAGCCCGGCCTGGGTTCGAGTTCGCGCTTCACCGAGGCGATCCGCAACGCACCCTTCTCCTCGACACCGAACAGCAGCACCGTATTCGAGCCGTACTGCTCGATGAAGTGCGGCCAGTCGAACGTCGTCGTCAATCGCGTCGATTTGATCGTCCAGCCTTCGGCCAGCCGTTCCTCGAATCGCTCGTGCGTCATCGCGGCGTCGAACAGCGCGGGCGCCAGCAGATGGCCGCCCAATTGCGTGCGCTCATGCGCTTGGTGCGTGTCTTCCACCAGCAACCGGTAGACGCGGCCACGCCCGAATTCCTGGCGGTAGTACACGCAGGCGAGAGCGTTGCGCTCGCGATTGGCCGACATGGCCAGCAGCCGCCCGATGCCGGAAAGATCGAGGTGGCGCTCGGCATACGTCGTCGCCGGATGGCCGTAGAACGTGGTCAGGCCCTCCATGCGCGCCAGGCGAATGCCTTGCCACTGCTCGTCGGCAATGACGACTCGAAAGCCCGCGTCAACCAGAGCGCGAGCGACCTGGCGCGCCGCGGCATCCGCGCCATAGATGAGCACGCCGGTCGGATCGGGTTCGGCGACTTTCAGCCAGCGCGCCAAGGGCCGTGCGGTCGCACTCTGCAGCAACACCGTGCCGATGATGATCAGGAACACCAACGGCACCAGCTGCGCGGCTCCCGGCATGCCCAGTTCACCCAGGCGCAGCGCGAACACGGCGGACACCGCCGCCGCCACGATGCCGCGCGGCGCCACCCAGCCAATCAGCGCGCGCTCGCGCCAGCTCAACGCGCTGCCCACCGTCGCGATGGCGACCGTGAGGGGACGCACCACCAGCTGCGCCACGACAAAGATCGCCACGCCCGACCAAAGCACGTGCCCCGGCAGCGGCCAGGTCAGTCGTGCCGCCAGCAGGATGAAAAGGCTGGAGACCAGCAGGGTGGTGAGGTTTTCCTTGAAATCGAGGATGTCGTCGATATGCACGTCGCGCATGTTGCCGAGCGCGATGCCCATGATCGTCACCGTCAACAAACCCGACTCATGCGTAATCGCGTTGGACAGCGAAAACGCCAACAGCACCATCACCAACGCGGCATAGTTCTGCAGGTACTCGGGGATCATCTGGCGACGCAGGAAAAACGCCAGCAACCATGCCGCCACCAGGCCGACCACGGTGCCACTGGCCAGTACGGCCAGGAACACGCCGACCGTGCGTCCTTGCTGATGGGAGGCAATCGCCTCGAACACCAGCACGGCGAACAACGCGCCAAGCGGATCGATCACGATGCCTTCCCAGCGCAGCGTATTGGCGATGCGTGCATTGGGTCGCACGGTGCGCAGCATGGGCGCGATCACCGTGGGCCCGGTCACGCAGGTCAACGCACCGAACAGCAATGCCACCTGCCAGCTCAAGCCCGCCAGATAGTGCGCAGCGATCGCGAGCAGGAACACGGCGATCACCGCACCGTAGGTCACCAGTCCGCGCACGACGCAGCCAATCTCGCGCAACTCGCTGAAGCGCAGGGTCAGACTGCCCTCGAACAGGATCAGCGACACAGCCAGCGACACGATCGGAAACAACAGCGGCCCCAGCAGTCGATCGGGCTGCAACGCGCCCACCACCGGGCCCATCAGGATGCCTGCCAGCAACAGGAACAGGATGGCCGGCAACCGGACCCGCCAAGCCAGCCATTGGGCGAGAAAGCCGATACCCAGCATGCCTACCAGCAACAGCCCCAGGTCAGCCGACATGCGCGATCCCTCGAGCGACCAGACGCGGCTATCGGAGCACGCCCACCATCGTGGCGTCCACCGTTCGTTTCCAGCTGGGAAGGGAAAGAGGAAAGGGCCAAACCCCGGTATCGGACGGGGGGAGGGGGAGGGAGTACCGATACCGGGGTGGCAGGCATAGTTCAATAAAGAACTAGCGGGTACAGATAATACGCCCCGGCTCCGGCAAGTCAATACCCGTCAGTTCAAAAATTCCCGGCAGCGGCGGCCATCCCTGTAGGAGCGCACCCCGTGCGCGATCAGCCCCGCACCATCACCAGCGGCTCAAAACCGGCGATAGGTAAGGGCTTCCGCCAGATGCGTGCGGTCCAGCAAGGCCGCACCACCGTCCAGATCAGCGATCGTGCGGGCCACGCGCAACGTCCGGTGATAGGCCCGCGCCGACAATCCCAAGCGCTCCAGCGCTGCATCGAACCAGCGGCGCTCCGCCGGCCCCAGTGCGCAGTCACGTTCCAGTTCGCGCGTGCTGATTTCCGCGTTTGGCCGCCCGGCGCGCATCAATGCATGCTGCCGCGCCTTCACGACCCGCGCCCGCACGGTGGCCGAATCCTCGTCATGCACGCTGGGGGGTGCTCCCAGCTCGCCCAGCGGCACGCGTAGCACCTGGACCCCAAGATCGATGCGATCCAGCAAAGGCCCGGAAATACGCGCGCGGTATCGCTGCACCTGGTCGGGCGTACATTGGCACGAGTGGCGCGGATCGCCCGCATAGCCGCAGGGACATGGATTCATCGCCGCAACCAGTTGGAACTGGGCCGGAAACGTGGATTGCCGCGCGGCGCGCGACACCACGATGTGGCCTGACTCCATGGGCTCACGCAGCACATCGAGCACGTGGCGGCCAAACTCCGGCAGCTCATCGAGAAACAGCACGCCGTTGTGCGCCAGCGAGATTTCGCCAGGCCTAGGTACTGCACCACCACCCACCAACGCCACGGCGGACGCGGTGTGGTGCGGCGCCCGGAAAGGTCGTCGTCGCCAGTGCTGGGGATCCACGGTCTGTCCGGCGACCGACAGCACCGCGCAGGTCTCCAGGGCTTCGGACTCGGTCAGCGGCGGAAGAATGCCCGGCAGGCGCTCCGCCAGCATGGTCTTGCCGGTTCCCGGCGGACCGCTCAGCAGCAGGTGATGTCCACCCGTGGCAGCGATCTCCAGGGCACGGCGTGCCTGCAACTGCCCGCGAACGTCGGCGAGATCCGGTCCGATGCCGTCGATGCCGGGCGGCGGCGGATCCGTGGGCAAGCCCAGGTCTTGCGCACCACGCAGCCAGCCGCACACTTCCGCCAGCGTGTCGGCGACCAGCACGTCCGCGTCGGAAACCAGCGCGGCCTCGGCCGCATTCGCCCTCGGCACCACCACGCGTCGGCCGCGTGCGCGCGCACGCAGCAGGGCGGGCAGCACTCCGGAAACGCCGCGCAAGGCACCGGACAGCGCCAGCTCGCCAAGGAACTCGCAATCGTCGAGCTTTTCACGCGGCACCTGGCCGCCCGCGGCCAGGATCCCCAGTGCGATGGCCAGGTCAAAGCGGCCGCCATCCTTCGGCAACTCCGCGGGCGCGAGGTTTACCGTGACCTTGCGGTTGGGATATTCAAACGAGGTGTTCTGGATGGCCACGCGCACACGGTCGCGAGCTTCACGCACGGCCGCTTCGGGCAAACCGACGATATTCGTGCCCGGCAGGCCGCCGGACAGATGCACCTCGACCATCACCTGGGGCGCAGCCACACCTTCCTGGGCACGGCTGAGCGTGACGGCAAGACTCATACGGAACGGATGTCGGAGTGGCTGCCAGGTTGAAACACGGAGCGACTCCCTCGCGCAGCCAGCGGTGAAAATAGCCGCCCCCGACCGTTCTCGGGGTGAGGGTGACAGATCGGGGGCGGCTCCCGGGACGTGGGCCGCGCTACGCCCCGTCAGGTGGCAGCACTGGCCTCGAGTTCTGCGATTCGCTTTTCCAGAGCCTCGACCTTGGCGCGCGTACGGGCCAAAAGCTGTGTCTGGACTTCAAACTCCTCGCGGGTGACCAGGTCGAGGCGGCGCAATCCCTGCGCCAGGACATCGCCAAAGTTGGTGCGCAGATCCTGGTGCGCCTGGGCCAATCCTGTTGGAACCAACGAAACTAGACGCTGGGCAAGTTGATCGATGTCCTGCCTATCCATCATGGATAGCACCTCGAACTTGTCGGAGGTAAGTGTAGATTCATGTCTTTAAACGCCACCATCGGCCTGCTCCACTTCAATCTGTAGGCATTGTCCTACACGACACCCACCCAGGCGACAGCGATAGGGGCGGGCAGGCAAAATGCCACGTCTCGGCACCTGCCGGACAACCCACGATTTCGAGGAAGACCCATGAAGCTGGTGGTAGCGATCATCAAGCCGTTCAAGCTCGACGATGTCCGCGAGGCGCTGGCCGAGGTGGGCGTCCAGGGCATCACCGTGACCGAGGTAAAGGGTTTCGGCCGTCAGAAGGGCCACACCGAGCTGTACCGCGGGGCCGAGTACGTGGTCGACTTCCTGCCCAAGATCAAGCTGGAGGTCGCCGTGGGCGACGAGCAGCTGGATCGCGTGGTGGAAGCCATCCAGCAATCGGCGCGGACCGGCAAGATCGGCGACGGCAAGATCTTCGTCACGCCGCTCGAGCAGGTGATCCGCATCCGCACCGGCGAGCTGGACAGCGACGCGCTCTGAACCGTCTTACGCCGCGGCCTGCGCCCGCTCGAAGCGTCGGTGGTGAACCAGCAGGCCGGTGAAGTAGCAGACGTAGTAGCCGATGACGAGGCCGAAGATCGCCAGCGTCAGCGGACTGTTTCCGAAGGCGGGCGCCGAATGCGCCATGGCTGGATCCTGCAACTGCGGCATGACGACCAGGAATCGCCACGCCAGGCGTCCCACCAGCAGCACGGTGAGGATGCCGCCGATCCAGGCGTTCGGGATGTAGAGGTCGTTGCCGCTGCCATCGCGTTCGAAGCGTGTCAGGCGCAGGCCGATCGTGCCCAGTGCTGCGCCGAGCAGCGCGCCACCGAACAGGCCTTCCAGCAAGCGGGGGTTGTGCAGGCCGCCCAGCACGATCAGTCCGCCGATCAGGCTGAGGAACGCAATGCGCGCGATCATCCGGGTGCGGCGTACCGGCTGCCGACCGAAGCTTCCGCGCACGCGACGCCAGATGCCGAAGGCCATCAACGGGATCAGCAGCGCGTAGATCATGTTCGGGGTCATGCCGGCGTCTCTGGTTTGGGATGCCGTGAGCTTATCGGCTCGGTCCGGTGGCGACGACTGACGTCACGCAACCATCGCGGATGACGGCTGTCACCCGCGACGGCGTCTTCCGGCCTACTTTGCCTTGCCCTGATTGGCCACGGCGGCCATCTTCGCGGCGATGGCGTCGGCATCGCCAAGATAGTAGTGGCGGATCGGCTTGAGGTTGGCATCGAACTCGTACACCAGCGGTACGCCGTTGGGGATGTTGAGCTCGACGATTTCCTCGTCGGAGATGTTGTCGAGGTACTTCACCAGCGCACGCAGCGAATTGCCGTGCGCCGCGACGACCACGCGCTGGCCGGATCCCACCGCCGGCGCCAGCACGTCATGCCAGTAGGGCAGCACGCGGTCGACCGTGTCCTTCAGGCATTCGGTGTCCGGAATCACCGACGGGTCGAGATTCGCGTAACGCGGGTCGTGCACCGATTCGTTGCTGGCGCGATCGAGCGGCGGCGGCGGGATGTCGTAGCTGCGGCGCCAGACCTTGACCTGATCCTCGCCGTACTTGGCCGCGGTTTCCGCCTTGTTGAGGCCCGTGAGGCCACCGTAGTGGCGCTCGTTGAGGCGCCAGTCGGTGACGACGGGAAGCCACATCTGGTCCATCGCATCCAGTACGCCCCACAGCGTGCGCACGGCGCGCTTGAGCACGGAGGTGTGGGCGATGTCGAACGCGTAGCCTTCGGCCTTGAGCAGCCGGCCCGCCTCGGCGGCTTCCGCCATGCCCTGTTCGGTGAGGTCCACGTCGGCCCAACCGCTGAAGCGGTTGTCGAGGTTCCACTGGGACTGGCCGTGACGGATGAGTACGAGCTTGTACATGGCGGGTATTCGCGGCGAGAAACCTGGCATGGTGAGGCCGCGCCCCGGGCTCGTCAAATCGGCCGCCCCTGTCGAAGGTCATGCTAAACCCGGTGCGGTGCTGGCGCATCCTAGAGGGGTCAATACCCTCATGGAGTTCGTCATGCATCGCCAACTGCTAGCCCTCGCCCTTGCCCTCGCGCTGCCCCTGGTCGCGCAAGCCGCGGACAACGATATCGACAAGGTCAATGGCGCTGCCCGCGTCGAGGCCGGCCAGCATGCCGGCAACGTGAGTACGGTAAATGGCTCCGTGCATGTCGGCGACAATGCCGTCGTGCAGAAGACCAGCACCGTCAATGGCTCGGTGGAGCTGGGCGAACACGTGCAGGCTACGGCAGCGGACACCGTCAATGGCGCCATCACCATCGGTGCGGCGAGCCGCGTGAGCGGTGCCGTGACCACCACCAATGGCGGTATCCATCTCGGCAAGGGTGCGGACGTGGCCGGCAAGGCCGGCACGGTCAACGGCGGCATCAATCTCGATGCGGCACATGTGGGCGGCGGCATCTCCACGGTGAGCGGCGACATCATCGTCGGCGCCAACTCGCACGTGGAAGGCGGCATCCTGGTCGACAAGCCGGGCGGCTGGTTCAACTTCAGCACCAACAGCCGCCTGCCGCACGTGGTGATCGGCCCCCACGCCGTGGTGCAGGGCACGCTGGAGTTCCGCCGCGAGGTGGTGCTGCAGGTGAGCGATACCGCGCAGATCGGCCCGGTGAAGGGCGCGACGCCGGTGAAGTTCAGCGGTGACGTGCCGACGAACTGAGTTTCGCGGCTGATTCGACTTTCCAGCGAAGACTGGCGTCCTGCGGCTTCATCCCCCAGGGTCGCCGGGCTCCAGCTTCCGCTGGGAAGGCGAGCCACGCGACGGGGCGTTACACCCAGTCGCGCGGCTTGAGGTAGTCGTTGAGCCTGGCCTCGGCCGATCCGGCTTCGGGCTGGTAGGCATACTCGAAGCGCACGCGCGGCGGCAGGCTCATCAGGATCGATTCGGTGCGTCCGCCCGACTGCAGGCCGAACAGCGTGCCGCGGTCGTAGACCAGATTGAATTCCACGTAGCGCCCGCGGCGATAGAGCTGGAACTCGCGTTCGCGCTCCCCGTACGCCTCGGCCTTGCGGCGCTCGACGATGGGCACATACGCGTCGAGGAAGCCCTGGCCGACGTCGCGCGTGAAGGCGAAGCAGCGCTCGAAGCCGCCTTCGTTGAGATCGTCGTAGAACAGGCCGCCGACACCGCGCGTTTCGCTGCGGTGCTTGAGGTAGAAATATTCGTCGCACCACTGCTTGTAGCGTGGATAGACCTCCTCGCCGTAAGGCTTGCACAGATCGCGCGCGACCGTGTGCCAGTGCACGACGTCCTCGTCGTGCGGATAGAACGGCGTGAGGTCGAAACCGCCGCCGAACCACCACACCGGCTCGACGCCTTCCTTGCTCGCTTCGAAGTAGCGCACGTTGGCGTGCGTGGTGGGCACGTGCGGGTTGCGTGGATGCAGCACCAGCGACACGCCGGTGGCGACGAAGCTGCCACCCGCAAGATCGGGGCGATGTGCCGTGGCGCTGGGCGGCAACTGGTGGCCGTGGACGCGCGAGAAATTCACGCCGGCCTGCTCGAAGATCGCGCCGTCGCGCAGCACGCGCGTGCGCCCGCCACCGCCGGCCGGACGCGTCCAGGCGTCTTCCTCGAAACGCGCCTTGCCGTCGAGCTGTTCGATGGCGGCGCAGATGCGATCCTGCAGTTCGCGCAGGAAGGTTTCGGCTTGGTCGGCTTGCTGGCTCATCACGTCACTCGTGCTCGATCGAGAGCTGCAAGCTTAGCAAGCATGGAACGCATGGCTGTGCGGCGAGGAGTCGCGCAGGGGCTCTGTTTGCGGTTTTTTGACTGTGCCGTGCCGATTTTTGTTGTGGGAGCGAACGCGGTGCGCGACGAGCGTGCGCGGAGGAGGGTTGCGTGCTGCGGTCGCGCATTGGGTGCGCTCCTACAATGGAGGCGCTGTCAGTTGGGAAGTCCTTCGTTGTAGTGGGTTTTGCGTGCGCCCGGGACCGATTTTCCTTGTGGGAGCGCACCCTTTGCGCGACAAGCGCGCGGAGAGGCGGGTTGTGCGCCGCGGTCGCTCACTGGGTGAGCTCCTACAACGGAGGACGCTGTCACTTCGGGAATTCACCGTTGTAGTGGGTCTTGCGTGCGCGCGGGACCGATTTTCCTTGTGGGAGCGCACCCTTTGCGCGACAAGCGCGCGGAGAGGCGGGTTGTGCGTCGCGGCCGCTCACTGGGTGCGCTCCTACAACGGAGGACGCTGTCACTTCGGGAGTTCACCGTTGTAGTGGGTCTTGCGTGCGCCCGGGACGGGTTTTCCTTGTGGGAGCGCACCCTGTGCGCGACAAGCGTGGGAAGAGGCGGGTTGTGTGCTGCGGTCGCGCACCGGGTGCGCTCCTACGGGGAGGCGTATCAGCTGATGCGTCGGGCCATGCGCTGGTGGCCGATCAGCCTTGCCCAGCGCACGCCGATGTCGATCCACATCAGGTAGCCGGACTCGGTGAGTAGCCGGACTAGGTAACGACGATCGAGTTCGAGCGCCGGTTCGGCCGCGACCACTACGCTGTCGAATCCCAGCCGGCGCGCCAGCAGCTGGCAGCGCGCCAGGTGATAGCGGCTGCTCACCAGCGCCACCGGTGGCAGTACGCGCAGCACGGGTCCGTCTTCCTGCAGCAGGCTGCGCGCGTGGCGCAGGTTTTCCAGCGAATCGATGGAGGCCTGCTCCAGCTGCAGGACGATGCCGGGAGGCAGCTCGCGATCGGCCAGCCATGCCCTGCCCGCCGCCGCTTCGCTGATGCTGCCGCCACTGCGACCACCCAGCAGCAGCACGTGGTCGGTCAGGTCCGCGCGCATCAAGGCCAGCGCCCGCCCAAGGCGCAGCTGGTAGTCCGTTTCGGGTTGGTCACGCACCAGCCGGCGGCCAAACACGAGCACCGTCATCGGTCGCGTCAGGGTCAGCGGGCTGCGCGCCGCCACGTGCCACACGTGCACCAGATAGCCGACCCAGACCAGGCCCAGGCTCAGCACCAGAGCCACCAGCACGACCACAGCCGCATGCAACACGTCGCCATCGCTCAGATAGCGCCAGGGACCACGTTTGAGCGGAGCAACCGAGGACACGAAGGGCAGGGTGGCGAGGGCAGGCGGGTAAGGGAAGTGTGCGCAGCGGACTCTTCCTGCGCAATCCGCTCCATGGGCAAGATGAACGCCGCTTCGACCATTCCCGGGGCGGGCTAGGCAATGCGCCGGGGGCTGGTTAGGCTGGCGTGATGCCAGTACCGATTCAACCCCTGGCCGTCAGCGCCTACACGGCCACTTCGGCGCTCGGCCACGGTCTAGAAAGCCATGTCGCCGCCCTGTCAGCCACCCGCGGCGGCCTGCGCCCCAACGATTTCAGCAGCGCGCCCCTGGCGTGCTGGATCGGCCGTGTCGAGGGCGTCGAGGACGCCGCGCTGCCTGCCGCCCACGCCGTATGGGAATGCCGCAACAACCGCCTGGCCTGGCTGGGGCTGCGGCAGGACGGCTTCCTCGAACGCGCGCTGGACATCCGCCAACGCTATGGCGCCGCGCGCGTCGCGCTGGTGCTGGGCACGTCCACCGCCAGCATCGGCGCCACCGAGGAAGCCTATCGGCGCCTCGACGACGACGGTCACATGCCGCCGGACCTGCGCCGTCCGCTGATCCACGCACCCCACTCGCTCGCCGGTTTCGTCGCTGAAGCGTTGGGCCTGGAAGGGCCATGCCTCACCGTCTCCACTGCCTGCTCGTCGAGCGCGAAGGTGTTCGCCAGCGCCGAGCGGCTGATCCGGCTCGGGCTCGTGGACGCGGCCGTGGTCGGCGGCGTGGACACCTTGTGCGACAGCGTGCTGTTTGGCTTCAACGCGCTGGAGCTGGTGTCACCCGATCCCTGCCGCCCGTTCGACCAGGCCCGCCGCGGCATCTCCATCGGCGAGGCGGCGGGCTTTGCCTTGCTCGAGCGCACTGGCATGGCGCCGCACGCGCCCCGGCTGCTCGGCTATGGCGAATCCAGCGACGCGCACCACATGTCCACGCCGCACCCCGAAGGCCTCGGCGCGGAGCTGGCGCTGCGCGATGCGCTGGCCCGCGCCAACCTGCACGCCGACCAGGTCGACTACATCAACCTGCACGGCACGGCCAGCCTCAAGAACGACGAAGTGGAAGCAGCGCTGGTCACGCGTTCGTTTCCCACCACCACGCGAGCAAGCTCCACCAAGGGCTTCACCGGTCACACGCTCGGTGCCGCCGGCATCCTGGAGGCGGCATTCGCACTGCAGGCGATCGAACACGGGCTGGTTCCGGCCAACCTCGGCTGCACCACGCCTGATGCCGCCTGCGGGCCCCAGTTCGCCTGGGAAGTGGAGCAACGCAGCGTTGACGTCGCCGTCAGCAACTCGTTCGGCTTCGGCGGCAACAATGCTTGCCTGGTCTTCGGGAGAGCGCCCGCATGAGTGCGCTACAGGTGCATGTGGAAGGGATCGGTCTGTGGTCGGCGTCGCTGGCCGACTTTGCCGCGCTGAAGGCGCAGGAGCGCGGCGAGCCGGTGACCCCACCAGCTGCGCGACCGGCCGCGTCCACCCTGCCTGCCAACGAGCGCCGGCGTGCTCCCGAGAGCGTGTTGCTGGCGGTGGAAGTGGCGGGCCAGGCGGTGGCGATGAGCGGCCGCGGGGCCGCCGAGCTGGCGTGTGTCTTCAGCTCGGCCTACGGCGACCAGCTGATCTCCGACTACATGTGTACGACCCTCGCCCAGGCGCCGACCGAGCTCTCGCCCACGCGCTTCCACAACTCGGTGCACAACGCGCCTGCCGGCTACTGGACCATCGCCACCGGCTGCCATGCGCCCTCGAACGCGATCAGCGCGGGCCACGCGAGCTTCGGCGCCGGCCTGGTGGAAGCGGCCACGCTGTGCATCACCGAGCAACAGCCGGTACTGCTGGTGTGCAGCGACATCGCCGGCCATGGGCCGCTGGGCGAAATGAGCGGCTCGCAGCTGTCCTTCGGATGCGCGCTGGTGCTGTCGCCTCAGTCGAGCGAACGCAGCCTCGTGCGGCTGGACCTGATGCTCGAGCCGCATGCCGGCCCGATGTTGCATCCCGCGCCGCGCACCGGCGCCTGGCAGGAAGCCAACCCGATGGCCTCGGCGGCATGGCCGCTGATGCAGAATCTGGCTCGTGGCGACGGCGAGTGCACGTTGGCCGCCGCCGAAACGTTGGCCTTGCGCGTTGTCATGGAGACCGCTGCTTGAACACATCCGATGTCCGTTGGTGCGTGCTGATTCCCTGCCTCAACGAGGAGGCGGCGATCGGCGCGGTCGTGCAATCGGTGTTGGAACTGGGCGTGCCGATCATCGTGGTGGACGACGGTTCCGACGACCGCACGCCCGACATCGTGGGCGCGCTGCCGGTGACGCTGCTGCGCCACCGGCAACGCAGCGGCAAGGGCGAGGCATTGCGCAGCGGCTTCCGCGAAGCGCTGCGGCAGGGCTTCGACGCGGTGCTCACCATGGATGGCGACGGACAGCACCTCGCCAGCGATATTCCGCGCATCGTGGCCGCCGCCAAGCGGTATCCGAACCACATCGTGATCGGGGCGCGCCTGATCGATCGCGAACAGCAGCCGAAGGGACGCCGTCGCGCCAACGCAGTCGCCGACTGGGGCATCTCCTGGGCCTGCGCACAGCCCGTCGCCGATACGCAAAGCGGCCAGCGCTGGTATCCGCGCGCCGCGCTCGACCTGGTCGACCTTCCAGCGGAAAACTTCGTGTTCGAGGCGGCCATCCTCATCGCGGCCACGCGCGAACGCGGCCTGGACGTCGTGTCGGTGCCGATCGCCTCGCGCTACCAGGGCGAGTTTCGGATCAGCCACTTCAGCCCGGTGCGCGACGTCACGCGCATCACCCTCTACACGGTCGGGCAGGTGATCCGCCATGGCGACGTCATGGCAAGCTATCGCCGTTCGCGCGCGTCGCAGCCGATCGTGTTCGATGCGGCGGTGACGGGCTAGCCAGCGGCACCCGCGCGCGGCTTCGGCGATCGCTTCACGCCATGCCGCCGTTGACGCCGATGACCTGGCCGTTGATGTAACCCGCCGCATCCGAACACAGGAACGCCACCAGCGCCGCCACTTCGTCCGGCTTGCCGGCGCGCTGCGCGGGGACGATCTCGCGGATGCGCTCAGGCGGGAACTCGTCGCCGATCATGCGTCCTTCGATGACGCCGGGCGCCACTACATTCGCCGTGATGCCACGCGAGGCCATCTCGCGCGCGAGCGACCGCGTAGCGCCGTGCAGAGCCGACTTCGCCGCCGCATAGTTCGCCTGCCCGCGATTGCCCAGCTGGGCCGCCACCGAACTCACCGACACGATGCGGCCGAAACGCGCACGCGCCATCGGCAACAGCAGCGGCTGGGTGACGTGGAAGAAGCCGTGCAGCGACACGTCGATGACGCGGCGCCACGCTTCCTCCGAGAGACCCGCCATAGGCCCATCGGCGTGCACGCCCGCGTTGTTGACCACGGCATGGATCGTGCCCTCGCCCAGCAATGCATCGATCGCCTGGCGCGTGGCGTCGGCGTGGGTGACATCGAAGGCGACGGACTGCGCGCTGCCGCCCGCATCGCGAATGGCCGCAGCCACATCATCGGCACGCGCCAGCGACGCGTTCGCGTGGACGATCACGTGGTAGCCGCCCAGCGCCAGCGCGCGGCAGATGGCTCCGCCTAGATCGCCGCTGCCACCGGTGACCAGGGCGCGTCGGGAAGCGTGGACCTGCGACATGGAGAACCTCGCCATCAGGAAACGGGATGAATGACCGCCGCGCGACCGGATGCCAACAGTCGACCGCGCTGCTCCACGCGAAACGCATACTGCGCCCCGGCCTCGTCGGCGTACAGGCATTCGGCATGGACGTCCAGACGGCCGTCGGTGGCATCGACATATTCCACGGTGAGCGCCACGTCGCGCAGGCTCACCAGCCTGCCCGGTCGTGCCTCGACGATACCGTGCCCACGCGCCCTCAGCGCGCCGTGGACGGCCATTGCCTGGGCGCCATATTCGGCCAGGTGCACCGCGTGGAGCCCCTGCTCGCCACGCAGCGGATGATCGGCGTGCGCGTGGCTTTCGCTCGCCGCATGAATGGTCGCGTCGTCCCATGCGAGCACGGCATCGAGCAGGCACATCGCGCCCTGGTGCGGGATGAGATGCGCCCAGTCAGTCTTGGCGAGCATGCGGGGCCATCAGGATCGAAAGACAGAAATGGAAGGCGACGCCAAGGCTCACCGTAAGGCCGATCGCGCGCAAGACCGGGATGGAGCTCCAGGCCAGCATGCCGAACACCAGCAGGGCGGACAGCACGCATACCAGCGTGGCGTGCAGCGTGCGCCGCTGTTCGGCGGCATCACCGGTATCGCGCTCGAAGAACAAGGCGTAGTGCAAACCCAGGCCGGCCGCGAGTATCAAGGCCACCAGATGGAACAGCGAAATCTCCACGCCCGCCACTCGCTCCACCGCCAGCACCAGGAAGGTCGCCAGCGTCATCGGCGCCAGCACGTGCCAAGCGCGGCGAAGACTTCGCAACGCCACGGTGATCGCGATCACGAGCAGCACGGTCGCCGCGAGCAATGCATGCAGGATGCGCGTGCGATAGGACACCACCATCGACTCCGCGGTTTCCTTGAGATCGAGCAGGCGGACAGCGCCATGGCTGCCCTGCGGCAGCGCCTGCAGTGCCGTCACGTCATGCACGCCGCTGAGCGTGCCCAGCCCCACCCAATGATCGCCACGCGACATCAGCATCGCCGCAACGCGCTGGCCCAGCGGGGACGCGGCGAAGCGCTCCTCCGTCAGCAGTGGCAGGCCGCGTGCCTTCTGCACGTCATCGATGAATGGCACGAACAAGCCCGGCTGGAACGGCATGCCCTGTTCGGCTTCCGCCAGCGCGCGCTCGAGCGTCGCGCGATCCGGCAAGCGCTGCTGGCGCGTGCGCTGCACGGCTTCGCTGGGCAGGTAGCGCGAGGGCAACTCGATGGCATCGACCGCGTGCTTGGCGACCAATGCCTCCGCCATGGGTTGCAATCGTTCGGACAAGGCGAGCACGCCTTGTTCATCCTGCGCCTCGAGCACCAGCAGATAGCGGACGTCGGGCGCGCCCAACGCTTCGCGCAGACGCGCGTCTTCGCGCAGCAGATCCTGTGGCAGCGGCGTCAGTGCAGACAGGTCGTTTTGCCAGAACGCGCCTCGCGCGAACAGCAGCATCAGCACCGTGGCGAGCGCCACCAGCAGGGGAACCCAGCGCGGGCGCGGCAACGCATCCACCCAACGCCGCGCGCGCACCAGCCAGCCCATGCCTGCCACGTCGTGCACGCGCACCGGCAGCAGGTGTGGCAGCAGATAGCGCGTGCTGAACCCGGCCACCAGCAGGCCGGTGATGGTGAACACCGCCAGCTGCTTGAGGCCGTTGACGCCGGATGCGTAGAAAGCGAGATAGGCAATGCAGGCCGATGCGATCGCAGTGAGCAGCAGCGGCCACAGGTCGCGCACGCTTTGCAGCGCGTTTTCACCGGCGCGCCGGTGGCTGAGCACGCGGATCGGGTACTCCTGCGCCACACCAAGCAGGGTGAAGCCAAACGCGAGCGTGATGCCGTGCACCTGCGGAAACAGCACGATCAACGCTGCGATGCCCGCGAGCGCCGCACTGGCGATCGGCAAGGCCGACAACAGCAGCGAGCCGATGCTGCGGTAGGCAAGCAGCAGCAACACGATGAAACCCATCGTGGATATGCGGCCGATCCATTCCGCCTGACCGCGTGTCTGCGCATTGGCCACCACGCTGAAATAGCCCGGTCCGCTGACCTTGAGCGTCGCGCCTGCGTGTCCCGGCGACGCATCGAAGGCCTTGTGGATGCCGTCGATCGCGATCGCCTGCGCATCCGGATCGAAACCGGCGGCGCGCGTCTGCACCAGCAACAAGGCTTCGTTTTGCGACGAGAACCAGACGCCTTCGCGTACGTCGGGCGACTTCGGCGGCGTCCAGCGCTCGGCAAGCTTGAGCACTTCGAGCGTGGGATCGCGCGGCAACAGACCCTTGAGCAGGGCCGCGGCCGGTGAGGACAGATCTTCCAGCCGCTGTTCGAGTTCGTCGCGCAGGAACGGCGCATCCATCGCATGCGTGTCGAGCGTCGGCGACAGCAGATAGCGATACGGCAGCAGCTGCTCATCGAGCGCGGCGATGTCGAAGCTGCCATTGAGCACCTGGCTGTAGCGCTCGTCCTTGCGCAGCGACGCGGCAAGCTGCTGGCTAAGCGCCGCCAGCTGTTCATCCGGCTTACCGGCGATGGCCAGCAGCAGCAAGCGCGAACCCGGCCCTTCGCCCACCTGCTCCATCAGCAGCCGCTGGTCTGGGGTGGTCGGCGCAGGCATGAAGCTGCGCAGGTCGGTGCTGACGCGCAAGCCTTGCGCGACGCATACGCCAAGGGCGGCAAGCACCACCAGCCACGTCGCCAGCAGGACCCATCGACCGCCAGGCCGCATGCTCAGCCGCCCCGGCAGAGGGCGACAAGCGCGTCGCGCGTCGGCACTGCCGGCATCTTCGTGGCCAGCTGGCCCAGCAGATCGACCGCGAGATCGCCATCGGCTTCCTGCATGCGCATGCAATGCGGTTCGTTGCCGGCGCCATCGATGTCGATGCGACTGACGGTGCGTACGAGCTTGGGATCGCGTGGCGTGAGCGTGAGCGTCCAGCGTCGCTCGTCGATGCTGCTGTACTGGATGGCGAACGCCTGCTCCAGACGCGTGGCATCGCCGCCCAGCATCGCCACGAAGCTGTCGAGCAGGATCTGCAGCTGCGGCGCGCGCTTGAGCGAGAAGCGACGCGGCTCGCGCCCTTCGCGTTGCTGGCTCACCTCGCCGTCGGCGATGGTCGAGACTTCCGGGTTCGGGTGTTCGACGCGACGCTCCAGGCGATCGCCACCCAGCCATGCCAGTTCGCCGGACACCACCAGCGGCTGGTCCAGCATCTTCATGAAGCGTGCTTCGGCGAAGGGCGTGCGCGCCGGCGCCGGGCGGCCCAGCGACGCCACCAGCGCGCGTGCCGTGGCCGCGTCCTCAGGCGCCGACGCGTTCGCGCACAGCGACAGCGTCAGGCCGCACAGCAGTAGCCACAAGGGATGCCCTGCGGGCTTTCTGGGTGTCATGCCATCCATGCCGAATAGGTCAGGGCATCCCCTGCTGCCAGAAATCATAGAAGTTGAACCAGTTGTAGGGAGCCACGTGCACGTAGTGTTCCACGCGCGCCGCATAGCGGGCTATCCAGGCGTCCAGCGCCCGGGTGCGATCCTGCCGCGGGATCTCCACCGGATCCGCGAAGCGTTCGAAGACCAGGCGATAACGATTGCCGCCTTCGTACAGGCCGAAGCACAGCATCACCGGTACGCGCAGCGAATGGGCAAGCAGCCACGGTCCGACCGGGAATGGCGCCGGCTCACCCAGGAACGGCGTGCGGCGCAGCACTTCATGCTCGCGTCCGCGATCGGCGAGCAATGCAACCATCGCACCTTTCCCGCAGGCCTCGGCCATGGCGAGCGTGATGGAGGCGCCACCAAGCGAAGCGTCGATGACATTGGCGCCGATGTCGGGAGCGAGCGCTTCGAGCAGCTCGGTCATCGCCGGCGTCTTCTGCTTGTCCAGCACCACGCGCAGCGGAATGTCGGGACGACGCGAGCTGAGCGCACGCAATGCCTCGAAGCTGCCCTGGTGCGAGCCCATCAGCAGCAGGCCTCTTCCCTGCGCGAGGGTGGATTCCAGTGCATCGAGGCCTTCGACGGTAATGTCGAAATGCTTCTCGCCGTGAGCGAGCAGGAAGATGCGGTCGAGCGTGATCGCGGCAAAGGCGTGGATGTGTTTCATCACCTGCCACGCGCTCGCCGGCTTGCCCAGCACGCGATCGAGGAAGTGACGCGAAGCCTCCCGTTCCGGGCGCCGGCGCAGGTAGAAATACAGCGTGATCGGATACAGCAGCGCGCGCGCCAGCGGTCGCCCTCCGAGCAAGGCGATGCTGCGGATCAGCCAGATGGCGAAACGCCCGCCGCCTTCGGGACGACTCTGCCAGTGCTCGCTCATGCCGCGCCCTCGACGGCACCGCGCGCAAGCAGTTCGTCATCGCGGCGGATCTCGAAGCGCACGCGGCCATGGGCCTCGGTCAACGTGACCTGCGCATGCTGACCCGGCAACAACGGCGCCACGAACTTGGCTTCCTGCACGCGCGCAAGGCGCTCGCCGCGCCAAGCGTGCAGGGCCAGCGCGACCTGCTCCAGCAGCATCACGCCCGGCACCAGCGGCGATCCGGGAAAGTGGCCGGGCAGGCTGGGGTGATCGTTCGCCACGACGAATCCGCAATGGAACGTGGCGTGGCTCATGGCGCCGCCGGATCCTGCCCGCGCACCAGCTGCGGCCAGCGCGCGGCAATGCCCAGCACCAGCTCGTGCAGGCGCGGATGGGTCAGGTGACGCAGGTGCCAGCGGCGATAGACGTGCTCGAGCAGGAACGCGGCGGCGATCACCACGTAGCCGCCAATGTGCACATAGGACTGCGCCCAGTCAGACCGTACCGGCAACGGCGAGGCGATGCCGATCGAGGCGAGCAGTCCACCGGGCTCGGCGCACAGCACCAACGCCGCGAGCACCCCCGCCTGCAGCGCCGTCAGCAGCGTCCAGAACCAGGTCAGCCGGCGCGCATAGTGCGTCAGACCCGGTACCTGCAAGCGCTCGGGACCTTCCACCGCTTCGATGAAGCGGGCGATCAGGGGCGTCGAACCGTGGCGAAGACTGCGCCCGAACAGCGAGGCGACCAGCACGTTGATGGCGATGGGCACGCATTCCAGCAACAGACCTACGAAGCCGCGCATCCACAACCAGCCCATCACGGCCAGCACGAGCGTCCAGAGCACCCACGCCCCGATGCGGCGCGCGGCAAGTGCCGGCCCCATCAGCAGGGTGAGCAGCAAGGCGCAGGCAGCCAGCGAAAAGCCCTGGCGATGGGTGATCACGCCCGCCATCGCCAGCACCGGGTAGCCAAACATCAGCGGCAGCCAGCGCCGCGACGAGGACTTCGATGGAGTGGCGGGAATCGAGGACATGCGTGATTCGGCCTGTGCGCTGGGCGTCATGGCGATGGCATCAGTGTGCCGCACGCCCATGACATCATGCCCGACGGCGGTTAAACGGCACGGTGCCGTTCGACATGCTCGGACAGCGTGCGCAGGCTGGAAAAGATCTGGCGGTTCTCGGGGTTGTCCGAGCGGAGCTGGAAGCCGTAGCGCTTGGACACGGCCAGCGCGATTTCCAGCGCATCGATGGAATCGAGGCCCAGATCGCCGCCGAACAAGGGGGCATCAGGGTCGATCTGGTCGGCCGACACGGTTTCCAGATTGAGGCTTTCCACGATCAAAGTGGCCAGTTCGTGTTGTGCGGTGCTCTGCTCGGCCATGCCCGATTCCGTACCCTTTCAAGCGCCTCTCCCCCGGAGGCGGCGACCGGCGAGTGTAACATAGCGACCCCGTTTGCCCGGCTTGTTTCCCATGGTTCAGGGTTGTGAAAACGCAAGGACCGCGCTGCGTCGCGCGCCCCAGGTGTCCTATCGCCATGCCGACCCGGAGGCGGTCTTGGCCGAACCCGGCACGCTGGCTGTCTTCGGCTTCGGCGCCGGCGCCCTAGGCAGCGACGATCCACGCTGGCTGGGCGTGGACCTGGAGGGCATCGACGCCCCGGTGCCCGTGGAGATCTGGCAGGTCGATGGCGCTGTCGTGCACGGACGCGAGGGAGACGTGCAATGGTCGGCGGGCGACGGCTGGCTGTTCGCGGCGATCACGCTGGATGAGCGCACCCACGGCGGGCCGCGCGATACCGCCCACGAAGCCTATGGGCAGCTGTGCCGTCTTCTGGCCTCGCGCCGCGAGCGACATGTGCAGCGTATCTGGAATTATCTCGGCGACATCAACCAGGGCGAAGGCGACACCGAACGCTACAAGCGCTTCTGCGACGGACGCGCCACCGGCATGGGAGCGTTCTTCGCCGACGGTTTCCCCGCGGCGACGGCCATCGGGCATCACGCCTCCGCGCCGCGCTTGCAGGTCTACCTGCTCGCCAGCGACGAGGCTGGCTCGCGCGTGGAAAATCCCCGCCAGGTGAGCGCCTGGCGCTATCCGCGCCAATACGGCCGCACGCCGCCGAGCTTCGCCCGCGCCATGATGCTGCCGGCCGGCGATGCGCTGGCGATCTCGGGCACTGCGGCCGTGGTCGGCCACGCCTCTGCGCACGAGGACGACCTGCTGGCCCAGCTCGGCGAAACGCTGACCAATCTGGAAACGCTGCTGCAGAGCGCGGGCATGGCGGCGGGTTTCGACACGCAGTCGCCGCTGAAGGCTTACGTGCGCCAGCCCACCGACGCGCCGCTCGTGCGCGACTTCCTGCAACAACGCCTGCCCGGCGTGCCGGTGCTGCTGCTGCACGGCGACATCTGCCGCCAGGAACTGATGGTCGAGATCGACGGCTGGCGTTACGCCTGAGCCTCAGCCCGGCCAGCCATTCGGCGAACGGCAGGCCGGGAACGCCTGCCTGAAGTGAGCCAGCAGGTATTCGGCCGCGGCGGACTTGCCGCCAGGTAGCGCGGCATAGACGTCCGCCACGGCGAGGTCACCCTTCTGGCTGTCCAGCGCCGAGATCGGCACGCTGGTCAACACGGCGGCGTGCACGGTAAGCCCGCCGGATCGATAGCGGAACAGCGCGGTGCATTCGTCGGGACGCGACTGCCAACTCATCACCGGGTTGGTCTGGCCGAGATTGGATGGCGGCGATCCGGTGAGGGTCGCCAGGCGCTCGCCCGCGCCCGGCAGCAGCCCATTGGTTTCGTCCAGCATGCAGCCCACGCAGGCCGGGATCACCGTATAGGTGATCCACCCCGTCGAAGCGCCATCGGGCGATGTATAGGTGTAGACGGTGCCACCGTCCATGCCGATCTCGGCGCGCTGCAGCCGCCAGCCGGCCGGTACCGGCATCCAGCCCGCGACGGCGCCGTAAAACCATTGCAATGGCGATTTGCCGGCGATTGGCGCATCGCTCGGAAAGGGCGGCAGCTTTGCCGGGTCGGTGCGCAGCCAGTCGCCGCCGCCGGCATGGACATCGATCAGCGTGACGGAAGCACCGCCGTGGGTGACCGTGTGCAGCGCATAGTCGGCATCCGGTGCCGAGCGCATCTCGGGTGTGGATCGGAGCTCGCGAACCCCGCTGGTCGCATGCAATGCCGGCAGGCACAGCGACCAGAACACGACGACGATGAGCTTGAAGATGCCTGGACAGCGCATGGCTCCCTCCCTTGGCGAACGCGGCGCGATTTATACGCCGCGACGGGCCGCGCTGGCATCAGACCATTCGGACTATGCCGATCCTTTCTGCTTCACCGGCCGATGCCAGCCGTTGAGCGTCGTCTGTCGCGCGCGTGCAATGGTCAACTCGCCGGCCGGCGCATCCTTGCCGATCACCGAGCCGGCGCCGATGGTGGCCTGTGCACCGATGGTCACCGGGGCCACCAGCGCGCTGTTGGAACCGATGAAGGCGCCGTCGCCGATGGTGGTCAGGTGCTTGTTGGCGCCGTCGTAGTTGCAGGTGATGGTGCCGGCGCCGATGTTCACGCCGCTGCCGATCACCGTGTCACCGAGATAGCTGAGGTGATTGGCCTTGCTGCCTTCGCCGATCTGCGCCTTCTTGGTCTCGACGAAGTTGCCGATGTGCACGCCGGAAGCCAGCTCGGTGCCCGGGCGCAGGCGCGCGAAGGGACCGATGATGCACGGCCCGCGCGTCACGACGCCTTCGAGGTCGCAATGCGCGAGCACCACGGTGCCGGCAGCGAGATTCACGTCCTTCAGGCGCGTGAACGGACCCACGCGGACGTCGTCGCCCAGCGTCACGTCACCCTCGAAGATGACGTTGACGTCGATCTCCACATCCATGCCGGTGCTCACCGTGCCGCGGACGTCGATGCGCGCGGGATCCACGATGCGCACGCCATCCAGCGCGAGGGTCTTGGCGGTGCGTTCGCGATACCGGGCTTCCAGCTCGGCGAGCTGCCACGGATTATTGGCGCCGGCCGCTTCGAATTCGTCCGCGCATTCCACGCAGCTGGCGGCGCGATTCTCTCCGGCGGCCATCGCGAAGATGTCGGTGAGGTAGTACTCGCCCTGCACGTTGTTGCGATCGAGCTTGGACGTCCAGCGCTTGAGCGCGGCGGCCTCGGCCGCGACGATGCCGGTGTTGATCAGGTTGTTCGCGCGCTGCGCGTCATCCGCGTCCTTCTCTTCCACGACCGCGCGCACATAGCCGTTGCCGTCGCGCAGCACGCGCCCGTAACCGAAAGGATCAGCCACGCGCGTGGCCAGCAGGCTCACCGTGCCCTCTGCACGCACCAGTTGCTCCAGCGTCTGCGGACGCGTCAGCGGTACGTCGCCGTAAAGCACCAGCACGGTGGCTTCGTCGGGCACGTCCAGCAAGGCTTCGCGCACCGCATGACCGGTACCCAGGCGTTGCGACTGCAGCACCCAGCGCAGGTCGGCGTCATGCGCGAACGCGGCGCGTACCTGCTCGCCGCAGTGACCATAGACCAGATGGATCGCCGCCGGCTTCAGTGCACGCGCCGCCTCCAGCACATGGGCCAGAAGCGGCCGCCCGGCCAGCGGCATCAGCACCTTCGCCTTCTTCGACTTCATGCGCTTGCCTTCGCCGGCGGCGAGGACGATCACGTGCAGCGGGGCGTTCTTGATCATGGGCGGGTCCGTCGTAAGTGGCGAGGGAGCATAACAGCCGCTACCCGAACGACTTCAGTCGTCCGTATGGCATAAGCGGGGCGAGTCACTGCGGCTTCGCCCGCACTTCGACCACGGGCGCATCGCCGTTCATCGCGAAGCGAAATAGATAACCCACTTCGAACGGCTGGGCGTGATCGCCGACTGAATGCGCGTCGCCGTTCGCGTCGGCCGCCCATTGCTGCGTCCGCCACGGCACGAAGGTCCAGCGCATGGCCGCCGCACGCACGGCCTCGATGAACTGGCGATGAGACGGATCGGCCTGCGCTTCGTCCTTCACGCGCACTTCGCCTACCTTGCCCTGGGCGTCCACCACGAGCCGCGCCTCGATGTCCTGCGGCGGCATATGCAACACCTGCAAGGACGGCGGGTAGACCGGCACGGGTTGTTCCAGCGGCGTCGCGCCGGTCGACGTCTGTCCCAGTGCAAGCGTCACCTGACGCATCGCCTGCGCGGAGGAGGAGCCGGCCTGCTGGCGCGGCACACCGGCACAGCACGCAAGCACGACGGCGGCTGCGGCCACGAACGCCGCGCGATACAGATGGCGAAGGTGCAATCCCATGGAAGGCACGGCTCGGCTCACTCTTCGGTCGCCAGCCAGATTAAACAAAAACGCTGGCACGAGGCCGGCGTTTCCATGCCACGCTGCCGTGGACTCAGTGCTTGAGCGTCTTGCGCAGGCGCTCGAGGGCCTGCAGCTGCGTGATCGCTTCGGCGAGCTTGGCTTGCGCCTCGGCGATTTCCACCGCGTCGGTGCGGTTGGCCAGCGCCTCTTCGGCTTCCTGCTTGGCACGCTGGGCCGCGACCTCATCCAGGTCGGAGGCACGCGCGGCGGTATCGGCCAGCACGGTGACGACCTGCGGCTGCACTTCCAGGATGCCGCCCGACACCCAGAACTGCTGACGTTCGCCGTTGCCCAGCACCACGTCGACGTGGCCGGCCTTCAGGCGGGTGATCAGCGGCGCATGGCGGGGCGCGATGCCCAGTTCGCCCATCTCGCCGGTGGCGACCACGAGCTGCGCTTCACCGGAGAAGATCTCGGCTTCGGCGCTGACGATGTCGACACGAAGGGTATGACTCATGACGGTATTCCGGTGCGTTCGGTGAAAAGCAGACGATGCTGTGTGGTGCCGGTGAAGCGCGACGGGCGCGCTTCACCGTGATGCCTCACACCGATCAGGCCGCCTTCTTGGCGCCCATTTCCTCGGCCTTCTTGATGGCCTCGTCGATGCCGCCG
Organism: Dyella jiangningensis; assembly: GCF_003264855.1. Classification (NCBI taxonomy): domain Bacteria; kingdom Pseudomonadati; phylum Pseudomonadota; class Gammaproteobacteria; order Lysobacterales; family Rhodanobacteraceae; genus Dyella; species Dyella jiangningensis. Next base: position 133,801 of record NZ_NFZS01000006.1, read on the forward strand.
ACCATGTAGAACGCCTGCTCCGGCAGGTGGTCGCACTCGCCGTCCACGATCATCTTGAAGCCGCGGATGGTTTCCTTCAGCGGCACGTACTTGCCCGGCGAGCCGGTGAACACTTCGGCCACGTGGAACGGCTGCGAGAAGAAGCGCTCGATCTTGCGCGCGCGGGCCACGGCCAGCTTGTCGTCTTCCGACAGCTCGTCCATGCCCAGGATCGCGATGATGTCCTTGAGCTCCTTGTAACGCTGCAGGGTGCCCTGCACGCGACGGGCCACGTCGTAGTGCTCTTCACCGATCACGTTCGGGTCGATCTGGCGCGAGGTCGAGTCGAGCGGGTCGACCGCCGGGTAGATACCCAGCGACGCGATGTCACGCGACAGCACGACGGTTGCGTCAAGGTGGCCGAAGGTGGTTGCCGGCGACGGGTCGGTCAAGTCGTCCGCAGGGACGTACACGGCCTGGATCGAGGTGATCGAACCGGTCTTGGTCGAGGTGATGCGCTCCTGCAGCACGCCCATTTCCTCGGCCAGCGTCGGCTGGTAACCCACGGCGGACGGCATGCGGCCGAGCAGCGCCGACACTTCGGTACCGGCCAGCGTGAAACGGTAGATGTTGTCGACGAAGAACAGCACGTCCTTGCCCTTGCCGGTCTCGTCCTTCTCGTCGCGGAAGTACTCGGCCATCGTCAGGCCGGTCAGCGCGACGCGCAGACGGTTGCCCGGCGGCTCGTTCATCTGGCCGTACACCAGCGCGACCTTGTCGAGAACGTTCGAGTCCTTCATTTCGTGGTAGAAGTCGTTCCCTTCACGGGTACGCTCGCCCACGCCCGCGAACACGGATAGACCCCCGTGCTCCTTCGCGATGTTGTTGATGAGCTCCATCATGTTGACGGTCTTGCCCACGCCGGCGCCGCCGAACAGACCGACCTTGCCGCCCTTTGCGAACGGGCAGATCAGGTCGATGACCTTGATGCCGGTTTCCAGCAGGTCGTTCGCGGCCGCCTGGTCGTCATAGCTCGGGGCTTCGCGGTGGATGACCCAGCTGTCGTCGTTGCCGATCGGGCCGGCTTCGTCGATGGGGTTGCCCAGCACGTCCATGATGCGGCCCAGGGTAGCCTTGCCGACCGGCACCTTGATGCCTTCGCCGGTGTTGCGAGCCACGAGGCCGCGCTTCAGGCCATCGGTGGAACCGAGGGCGATGGTACGGACGATGCCGTCGCCGAGCACCTGCTGGACTTCCAGCGTGATGTCGGTGCCGTCGATCTTCAGCGCGTCGTAAACCTGCGGCACCTGATCACGCGGGAATTCCACGTCGATGACCGCGCCGATGATCTGTACAACTTTGCCCTGACTCATGGATGTGCTCCGGATGGATCTTTTAGGTTCGTTACAGCGCCGCCGGGGCGTCGCCAAAAATTAGGTTGTGTTGCCGCGCGGTTTACACCGCCGCCGCGCCGCCCACGATTTCGGAAATTTCCTGGGTAATCGCTGCCTGACGCGCCTTGTTGTAGATCAGCGTCAGTTCGCCGATCACCTTGCTCGCGTTGTCCGACGCGCTCTTCATCGCGACCATGCGCGCCGCATGTTCGCTGGCGAGGTTTTCCAGCACACCCTGGTACACCACGGACTCGATGTAGCGACCGAGCACGTGCTCGAGCACGGTGGCCGGATCGGGTTCGTAGATGTAGTCCCAATCGTGCTTCTGCTCGAGCTTGAGGCCAGCCACCGGGTAATCCGGCGAGCCGGTCTGGCCCTCGGTCACCTCACCAGCCACCACGGGCAGCGGAAGCAGCGCATGCACCGCCGGCTTCTGCGTCATCGTGTTGATGAATTCGTTGTGCGCGAGGAACACGCGGTCGAGCTTGCCGCCCATGTAGGAGTCCAGCGCGATCTTCATCACGCCGATCAGGGCTTCCAGCTTGGGACGCTCGCCGAGATTGCTCGCGGTGGCGACCAGGTTGATGCCCTTGAGGCGACGGAAGAACTGGATCGCCTTCTGGCCCACGGCCACCACGTCGACCTGCACGCCCTTGTCCTGCCACTCGCGGATGGCCGGCAGCAGGCGACGGAACAGGTTGGCATTGAGGCCGCCGCACAGGCCGCGGTCGGTGCTGATGACGATGTAACCCACGCGGGCCACGCCCTCGCGCTCGACCAGGAACGGATGGTTGAAGTCCGTGCTGGCCTGGGCGATGTGCGAGATCACCTTGCGCATCGCGCGCGCATAGGGACGCGAGGCCTTCATCAGATCCTGCGCCTTGCGGATCTTCGAGGCCGAGACCATCTCGAGCGCGCGCGTCACCTTGCGCATGTTCTGCGTGCTCTTGATCTTGGTTTTGATTTCGCGTCCGCTTGCCACGTTTGCCTCAACCTTGTGGGTTATTGCGATCCCGGTGCTTAGACCGGAGTGCGGTACGGCCGTATGGACGGCCGTACGCCCTAGTTACTGCTTACCAGCTGCCGGTCTTCTTGTACTCGTCGAGCGAGGACTTGAAGACGCCTTCTATGTCGTTGTTCCAGTCACCGGTGGCGACGATCTTCTTCATCAGGTCGCCGTGGTTCTGGTGCATGAAGGCGTGCAGGCCCTTTTCGAAGGCCAGCACCTTGTTCTGCGGCAGGTCGTCGAGGTAGCCCTTCTCGGCGGCGTACACCGACAGCGCCAGTTCGGCGATCGAGAGCGGCGCGTACTGCGACTGCTTCATCAGCTCGGTCACGCGCACGCCGCGGTCCAGCTGGGCGCGGGTGGCCGGGTCGAGGTCCGAAGCGAACTGCGCGAACGCAGCCAGCTCGCGATACTGCGCCAGGGCCAGCTACGGATACCGCCCGACAGCTTCTTCACGACCTTCGTCTGCGCGGCGCCACCGACGCGCGACACCGACACGCCGGCGTTGATTGCCGGGCGGATGCCCGCGTTGAACAGGTCGGTTTCCAGGAAGATCTGGCCGTCGGTAATCGAGATCACGTTCGTCGGAACGAACGCCGTCACGTCGCCTGCCTGCGTTTCGATGATCGGCAGTGCCGTCAGCGAACCGGTCTTGCCCTTCACTTCGCCGTTCGTGAACTTCTCGACGTACTCTTCCGAGACGCGAGCCGCACGCTCGAGCAGACGCGAGTGCAGATAGAACACGTCGCCCGGGTAGGCTTCGCGGCCCGGCGGGCGGCGCAGCAGCAGCGAGATCTGGCGGTAGGCCACGGCCTGCTTGGACAGATCGTCATAGATGATCAGCGCGTCTTCGCCGCGGTCACGGAAGTACTCGCCCATGGCGCAGCCGGAATACGGCGCGATGTACTGCAGGGCGGCCGACTCGGAGGCCGAAGCCACGACGACGATGGTGTTGGCCAGCGCGCCGTTCTCTTCGAGCTTGCGCACCACGTTCGCGATCGACGAAGCCTTCTGGCCGATCGCGACGTAGATACAGATCAGGCCGGTGCCCTTCTGGTTGATGATCGCGTCGATGGCCACCGCGGTCTTGCCGGTCTGGCGGTCGCCGATGATCAGCTCGCGCTGGCCACGGCCGATCGGCACCATCGCGTCGATCGACTTGTAGCCGGTCTGCACCGGCTGGTCGACCGACTTACGCCAGATCACGCCCGGCGCGATCTTTTCGATCGCCGCGCTCATCTTGGCGTTGACCGGGCCCTTGCCGTCGATCGGGTTGCCGAGCGCGTCGACCACGCGGCCGATCAGCTCCGGACCGGTCGGCACTTCGAGGATGCGGCCGGTGGTCTTGGCGACGTCGCCTTCGCGCAGGTGCTGGTACTCGCCCAGAATCACGGCGCCGACCGAGTCGCGCTCGAGGTTCAGCGCGAGGCCGAACGTGTTGCCCGGAAATTCGAGCATTTCGCCCTGCATCACGTCCGACAGGCCGTGGATGCGCACGATGCCGTCGGACACGCTGATGATCGTGCCTTCGTTGCGTGCCTCGGCGCCGAGCTTGAACTGCTCGATGCGGCTCTTGATCAGTTCGCTGATCTCAGACGGGTTCAAGGTGGAGCTGGACATGGGTCAATATCCTGAATTTTTGAGTCTTTTTTGAAGAGCCCAGCCGGGTCGGCTGATTTTTTCTCTTCGCGAAACGGACTTCGCTTGAATCTTTGAGTTGTCCGGCCACGCATGGCCGGTTTTGCTCGTCGCGAAACGGATTTCGCGTGAAAACTAGTGCGTCAGCGCGCTGGTCAAGCGCGACAGGCGCCCGCGGGCGGAGCCATCGATCACTTCGCTGCCCGTGTCGATCACCACGCCACCCAGCAGCGAGGCGTCGACGCTGGTTTCCAGCTCGATCTCGCGCTTGAAGCGGCGCTTGAGCGACGCCTTGAGCTGTTCGGCCTGCGCAGCGTCCAGCGCGAATGCGCTGGTCACCTTCACCAGCAGCTGCGACTCGGACTCGCGCTTGTACTCTTCGTACAGGGCGGCGATTTCCGGCAGCAGGGCCGTGCGGCGATGTTCGGCCAGCTCGCCCAGGAAACGGGCGAACGGCGCATCGGCGGCCATGCCCTGCGGCAGGTGCAGCGCCACCAGTTGCTCCGGCTGCACGCGCGGATCATTGCCAAGATTGGCAATGCGCGTGTCCTTCGCCACTTCGGCGGCGAACGCCAGCGCCTGCGACCATGCGCCAAGCGAGCCGGCCTCATGGGCCAGCTCGAAGGCTGCACGTGCATACGGGCGGGCGAGGGTGATTGCCTGCGCCATGGCTTAGATCTCGTTCACGAGCTGGTCGAGCATCGCCTTGTGGGCCGAGGCGTCGACTTCACGCTGCACGATCTTCTCCGCACCCTGGATGGCCAGACGGCCGACCCAGCCACGCAGTTCTTCGCGCGCACGCTGCTGCATGCTGACGATTTCTTCCGCGGCGCTCGCCTTCAGGCGATTGGCCTCGGCGATGGCTTCGGCACGGGCCTTGTCCACGATCTGGTTGGCCTGGCTCTGGGCGCGCTCGATGATCTCGTTGGCCTGCTGACGGGCCTGCTTGATCTCGTTGGCGACCTTGGCGTCGGCGTCCTTCAGCTCGGCGCGTGCCTTTTCGGCAGCGGCCAGGCCGTCGGCAACCTTCTTCTGGCGCTCTTCGATCGCATGATTGAGCTGCGGCCAGATGAACTTGGTGGTGAACCAGACCAGGATGGCGAAAGAGACCATCTGGCCCAGGAAAGTCAGATTGATATCCATGAGCTTTCCAATTAACTCCGGTAACGCGTTAAACCGCCGATCGCCGCAGCGCAATCACGCTGCGGCGACACTTCTGCGCCGATTAGCCGCCGACGGCGGTCTTGAGGGCAGCGATGAGCGGGTTCGAGAACGCGAACAGCAGCGCCACGGCCAGGCCGATGATGAACGCCGCGTCGATCAGGCCGGCGAGCAGGAACATGCGGCCCTGCAGCAGCGGGACCAGTTCCGGCTGGCGGGCAGCGGACTCGAGGAACTTGGAACCCATGATGGCGATACCCAAGCAAGCGCCCAGAGCGCCGAGGCCGATGATGACGCCGATGGCGATGGCGGTGAGGCCCTGGACGTGAGCGACGAGTTCGACGAGGTTCATGGAAATCTCCTGATGAATCTTTCTAAAGAGTGATTAGGGCAAAGCGATTTAAAGCGAAACCGGATGGAACAAGAACTCAATGATGCTCACGCGCCGTGGCGATATACACGATGGTGAGCATCATGAAGATGAAGGCCTGCAGCAGGATGATCAGGATGTGGAAGATCGCCCATGCGGTGTTGAACAGCACACCCGGCAGGAAGCTGATCCAGCCTGCGAACAGGCCGGCGATCAGCATGAATACCAGCTCGCCGCCGTACATGTTGCCGAACAGTCGCATGGCGAGCGACACCGGCTTGGACAGGTATTCGATGACATTGAGCGCGAGATTGAACGGCATCAGGATGATCTTGACGACCGTGTTGTCCGCATGAAATGGCGCGGTGAGCAGCTCCCAGCCGAAGCCGCCCACGCCCTTGGCCTTCATGCCGTGCGCCAGCACGATGAAGAACACGGCCAGGGCCAGGCCCATGGTGGTGTTGATGTCGGCGGTGGGGACCCAGCGGAAGAAGGTGTGATGCATCGCTTCCGCGCCGGCAACGGACTTGACGCCGAAACTCGGGGCGTCAAGCGGCAGCAGGTCCATCGTGTTGAGGAAGGTCACCCACATGAAGATGGACAGCGCCAGCGGCGTGACCGTGCGGCGGTCGCCGTGGAAGGTGTCCTTCACCTGGGTATCGACGAATTCGACGATGATCTCCACGAAGGCCTGGCCCTTGGACGGCACGCCCGAGGTGGCCTTGCGGGCCTTGAGCCAGAACCACAGGCAGAACAGCGCGCCCAGCACGAAGGCCACCAGGATCGAGTCCAGGTGGATCTTCATGAACGGGCTGTCACCCAGGCTCACCGTGTTGTGGTGCAGGTGATGCTGGATGTATTCAGTTAGTCCGCCCTGCGGCTCGCTTGCCATGTGTTAGCCCTTGAATCTGAACGCCAGCAAATTTATTGCGTAAGCAGCCACCAGCCCCGTGATGGCAGCTAGTGGCGGTAATTTCCATTGACCCAGGATCGCGATCAGCCCTCCGAAGATCACGATCCACTTCAGGACCATGCCTGACATCACGCGCCACATCGTCATGCCGCCACCACCCAACCCGGCGAAGGTACGCCACGCCAGAAGCGCGGTACCCAGCGCCACGACGGTGGCGCCGGCAGCGGCGGCCAATGCCTCGCGGCGCCCCTGCATCAGGAAGGTGAGACCCACGATCGCCGCCATGGCCAGCTGCAGCAAGATAATGCGCAGCGCCAGACGTCGACCGGAAGCAAGACTATTGAGCACGTGAGGCCCCCGCGCGGTTTCGCTCTAGGCGGCACCGAACCATCTGCGGGCCACGGTCCAATCTGAAAAAGTATATCAGCGGGGCATTTACAGCGACAAGCCGCGCTTGATGCGACAACTTGTCCAAGCGCTCGCCCGTTCACACTTCCATCGCGAGATTTCGCGAATCGGACAAAGAAAAGGGGCCGGACTGTCGTCCGGCCCCGCGACGCAACTGGGGGGAGAGGCGTTGCGCCGGTGAAGCGGTATTACTTGGCGGCAGCCGCGGCCTTCTTGACCGGCGCGACGACCGCGTCGTTCGCAGCCTGCTGCTGCTCCTGCGCCAGCGCGGTGAGCGATTCGGCGGTCTTCTGCGTCACGGCGATGATTTCCTGCGTGACGGCCACGGCGCGTTCGGCGTTCTCGCGGCTGGCGGCGGTGGCCTTTTCCCACAGGGCGCGCAGGCCGTCGATGTCACGGGTTTCGAAGGCGTCGCTGATGAAATCGGAAGCGGCTTCCGCCTGCTTTTCGAGCGCCTTGATCTGAAGCTCGGCGACCCGTTCCAGACCCTTGAGCGCCACCGACTGGGCCTTGAAGGCGCTGTCAGCCAGCTGCTTGGCGTAGGCAAAAACCTGGGTGTTGAGTTGCTGCGTCATGACTTGGTCCCTCGAAGGGAATGGGGGTAGTGGCAGAAAGCCTACCAAGTCATTTTGTGCGGTGCAATATATTTTTCCTGAACGGATCGCTGTGTCACAAAAATTTCAATTGAAACTGTTGATTACGTCAGTACGAAGAAATTTTGCGATGCGTCAAAAACTGTCGCGGCTACAACTGGCGCCCGATGTGCAGGTCTCGTGCACGACGACCTTGTCCAGTCCGGGCAGGGCCGGTTCGAGCCGGCGGAAGATCCAGCGTGAGAGCATCTCGCTGGTCGGATTCTCCAGGCCTTCGATGTCGTTGAGGTAGTGATGGTCGAGCTGGTCGTACAGCGGCGCGAAGGCGGCTTTGACGTCAGCGAAATCCATCACCCAGCCCATCGCCGGGTCGGGCTCGCCGGCGACGTGGATTTCGACCTTGAAGGAATGACCGTGCAGGCGCGCGCACTTGTGGCCCGGCGGCACGTTGGGCAGCCGGTGCGCGGCTTCGATATGGAAGACTTTGAAGATATGCATGCCGCCATTCTACCGCCTGGGCCGAGGCGGCACCCGGCCGGCGCCCACAGCCGTCCTCGTGGTCGGCTCCGGGCACAGCCGCTGCTCGTTGCGAAGCGTGCATCGTGACAATGTGCGTCCGCGCCCCGCTTCATCCGCGAGACCGTCGGCGCGGGCGACCTCAGGGCATGTACTGCCCGATGATCATCGCGTTGAGCTCCCGCCCTTTCCAGAACATGTGGTGGATGCGCTCGCTCAATTTCTCCAGCGATTTCGCGCTGATGTCGCCGAAGCTGAGCATCACGGCGGGTCGCGAGCCGTCTCCCGGAACGTGCTCGATCTCGTCCCACGCGGGAAAACCGTATTTGGCCAGGAACTCGCCCAGCTCCTCATCCGATGTCCCCGGCTCGATGTTGCCCAGCAATAGACGCAGCATGATGGCTTCTCCTGCCGCACGGCCGGCGCCCGCGCCGGATGCGTCACGGTGAGGGTCAGTATTTCTGCGGGATGTAGCGGAACGGATAGTCGGGATCGCGGTAGCCGCCGCGCTTCTGCCGCTTGGGCAGCTCGACCTTGGGCCGGTCGACTTCTTCGTACGGAATGCGGCTGAGCAGGTCGGCGATGATGTTGAGACGCGCCCGCCGCTTGTCGTTGGAATCCACCACGAGCCACGGCGCGAACTGCGTGTCGGTGGCCTTGAACATGTCGTCGCGGGCGCGCGAGTAGTCGTACCAGCGGCTGTATGACTTCAGGTCCATCGGCGAGAGCTTCCAGACTTTGCGTCCGTCGTGGATGCGGCCCTTCAGGCGGCGCGTCTGCTCGTCCTCGCTCACTTCCAGCCAGTATTTCAGCAGGATGATGCCGGACTGCACGATGCCGCGCTCCACCAGCGGGGTCACGCGCAGGAAACTCTCGACCTGCTCTTCACTGCAGAAGCCCATCACCCGCTCGACGCCTGCGCGGTTGTACCAGCTGCGGTCGAAGATCACGATCTCGCCCGCCGCCGGCAGATGCGGCAGGTAGCGCTGCACGTACATCTGGCTTTTCTCGCGCTCGGTGGGCGCCGGCAACGCGATCACGCGGAATACCCGCGGGCTCACGCGCTCGGTAATCGCCTTGATGGCGCCACCCTTGCCCGCGCCATCACGGCCCTCGAAGACAATGCATATCTTGGCGCCCGACTCCTGCGCCCAAAGCTGCAACTTGACCAGTTCGACATGGAGCCTGGCCAGTTCCTTGGCGTACTCCTTGCCGCTCAGCCGAGTGTCTTCGACCGGCGCGACCTGGTCCGGCTCCTTCTTGCCCTTTGCCTTTGCCATGGCATTGCACCTCCCGCAGTTGAGAGATCACGCAACGACCCGGTCGAACCACCCGGCGAAACCATGCACGCCGGCGCCGCCCTGCGAGGCAGCGCCTGCCGACCCACAGCCGGCTTTCCATCCCCAAGGAACTCAGCCTGACAGCAAGTTCATCAAGCCTTCGTCAAGCGACCGCGGCCATGCTGCATCCGGACCCGGGCAGACACCGGCTAGCACCATTCGATGCGGAACCAGGCAGAGAGCGTCGCGCCCGGCGCCAAAGGCGTAGCCACGCCGAGATTGAATGCATCCGGCGGCCCGGTTTGCGGCTCGACGCAGGTAGCGTGATGCGTTTCGTCATAAACGACCCAGTGGCTGCAGTCGGACGTCAGTCGGATGCGCTGGCCGCCGCGATGGAGCATCACTGGCCGATCGTTGATGAAGCAGTCGTCCCAGGGCGGAGGCGGCGGATCCATCAGCGGCAGATGGGCGATGCCGTCGGCGTCACGCGGGTAGCAACGACTGGGTTCGAATTCGAGGTCATCGGGTTTGCGGAACCACGGGTGCCAGCCGATCACCGCCGGCATGCCGGAAGCGCCGGACGTCACCGCCAGCTCCATGCGCAGCTCCCGATCGCCCACCTCGATGCGTTGGCGCGCATGGCCGCCGAAGGGCCAGCGCTCGTCCTGCGGCAATGCCAGCGACAGTTCGACGTGGCTGTCCGAGTGCGCCTCGACCTGCCACGGCAGGGCGAAGCCCACGCCGTGGATGGCGTGGCCGCCAAGATTGGCGGGCAACGCGTAGTGTTTGCCACGCCACTGGAAGTGCCCGCCACGTACGCGCCCCGCCCACGGCACCATCGGATAGCTGCCCCAGGCGATCATGGCCTGTGTCTGCTCGTCGTGCCCTACCAACCAGTCGAGGCCGCCGTATCGAATCTGGGCCACGCGACCGCCGGCAGCCGGTGCGAGTACCACTTCCAACGCGCCATGGGCGAGACCAAGCAAGGGGCCGGGAGCCATCGGCGTCAAGGCATCGTCATGCGCCGGCACGTTCGATTCACTCGCCATAGGGATGCAGGCAGACGATATCGCCGTCGGCGTCGTAGGTCAGCTCCACCATCTTGATCGAACGCAAATGGGTGACGCCGCCGGAGAGCAAAGCGTCGTGATAGAACAAGTACCAGCGATCGCCCACCGCGCAGATCGAATGATGCGTGGTCCAGCCGACCACCGGCGTGAGGATCCTGCCTCGATAGGTGAACGGACCATAGGGGTTGTCGCCGGTCGCGTAGCAGAGGAAATGCGTATTGCCGGTCGAGTACGACAGGTAGTACTTGCCGCGATACGCATGCATCCACGGCCCCTCGAAATAGCGTCGGTCGTGGTCGCCCGCGAGAAGTGGCCGGCCATGTTCGTCGACGATGCTCACCTCGCGCGGCGCTTCGGCGAACGAAAGCATGTCCTCCGAGAGCTTTGCCACGCGCGGCCCCAGCGCGGGCTCGTGCGCCTCGGGCTCCTCGTGTGCGTTGGCGTACGCGTTGTCGCGATACTTCTGCAACTGTCCGCCCCAGATGCCGCCGAAATACATGTAGAAGGCGCCGTCGCGGTCTTCGAACACGGCCGGGTCGATGGAATAGCTGCCGGCAATGGCTTCGGGCTCGGGCGCGAACGGTCCTTCCGGGCAATCCGAGACAGCCACGCCGATCTGGAACAGGCCATCGCTGCGCTTGGCGGGAAAGTACAGGTAGTAGCGCCCGCCTTTGCAGGCCGCGTCGGGCGCCCACATCTGGCGTTCGGCCCATGGCACGTCTTTCACGTGCAGCGCCACGCCGCAATCGACGGCCTCGCTCTGCGGCGACTCCATGCGGAAGACGTGGTAGTCCTCCATGCAGAAGTGATCGCCGTTGTCGTTGAACGGCACGCCGCCTTCGATGTCGTGCGAGGGATAGATGTAGATCTTGCCGTCGAAGACATGCGCGGAAGGATCGGCCGTGTAGATATGCATCACCAGCGGCTGCGAAATGGCGTGGGCCGCGAGCGCGGCAAGATCAGGGGGAAGCGTTTCGTCCGACATGGGTTACCCGTGAAGCGTCATCGATGGCGGTCAGGCCGCATGGCCGGCGGCGAGGCGGCGCGCGCCGAGTTCCTGCTCGATGCGCAGCTCCATCGACTTGTTGATGCGATAGAAGAACAGCAACGCTACTGCGAGCAGGAAGGGCAGCGAGCAGAACAGGCTTACCGTGAGGCGGATGCCGTTGACGACGCCCGGCGATTGCGAGGCCGCCTCGGCCACGTAACCGTAATGCGCGAGGATGCCGGCCACCAGCGCGCCGCCGACGCTCAGGCCCACCTTCAGGCCGCACAGCATGGCGGAGAAAATGATGGCAGTGGCGCGACGGCTGTTCTTCCACTCCGAATAGTCGGCCACGTCGGCGATCATCGCCCACAGCAGCGGAATGGTGATGCCGTAGAAGAAGCCGTGCAGGATGTACGAACCCACCACCAGGCCGATCGAACCCGGCGTGTACACATAGAACGCCAGCAGGAACACCGTGGACGCGAGCAGCGCGCCACCGAACACGTCGCGCTTGCCGAACCGGTCGGCAAGACGCTTGGAAAAGCCGATGCCGATGATCATGAAGATGATCCCCAGCGCGTTGAACAGGCTGAACGCAGAGGTGGGTGCATCCTTCGGCCAGCGGAATTCGGTCAGCCCCACATGGGTGAGCCCACTGTTGAGCGCCGCGATGAAACCGTTGAAGCCCACGCGGTCGAGAAACGCCGAGAGCTGTGCCGCGTCGAGGTAATACTTGAAGTAGTAGATGTACATGCCGCCCTTCAACGCGAGGTTGATGAACAGCAGCACGGTCACCGCCAGCATGATCTGCCAGGGACGGTTGCGCAGCAGGTCGGCGAGGTCGTCGCGCACGCTCGACGCCTGCTCGTTTACCGGCAGGATGCGCTCGCGCGTGGTGAAGAAGGTGACGAGGAAGAACACGGTGCCCACGATGGCGAAGATCGTCATCGTGTTGTGAAAGCCGCGGGCCTTGTCGCCATCGCCGAGGATCAGCACCAGCGGCAGCAGCAGTACCTGGATGATGAACTGCGCCACCATCACCGCCACGAAACGGTACGCCGAGAGGCTGTTGCGTTCGGCCATGCTGCCGGTGAGCACGCCACTCAATGCCGAATAGGGCAGATTGTTGGCGACGTAGATGAACACCAGCAGCGTGTACGTCACCATCGCGTACATCACCTTGGCCTGCTCGCCCAGCGCTGGCGTGCTGAACGCCAGCAACGACAGCGCGCCGAACGGGATGGCCGTCCACAACACCCAGGGGCGGAACTTGCCCCAACGCGTGCGCGTGCGATCGGCCACCAGGCCCATGATCGGCGTGAAGACGAACGCGCCCAGCAGGCCCACGACGAAGATGAGGGTGGCCGCCGTACCCGCAGGGATGCGGAACACGTCGGTGTAGAAGAACGCCAGGAACGTCACCAGCGTCTGGAAGATCAGGTTCGCCGCCAGATCGCCGAGGCTGTAGCCGATTTTTTCGATGACCGGCAGGGTTTGCGTAGTGTTGTTCATGCGTGCCGTTCGATGCCGCTGCAGCTGGACCAACGTGACGCACCGCCCGAAGGCCTGCCCGTCACACGTCGCGGCCCGGCCGGTGAGGGCCGGCCGGGCCGCGGATTGCACATGCGAAACCGATCAGAACGTTCCGCGCACGCCCAGCATGATCGTATAGCCCGGGGTGTAATAGGTATACGCCGCGTTGTCGTACGTGAGCGTCTGCCGGAAATTCGCCTTGGTCATGTTGATGACGTTGAAGGTGATCATCGGCTTGGACATCACATTGTCGAACTGGTAGCTCGCCGACAGGTCGAGCTGGCCACGTGCATCCGTCTTGATCTGCGCAAACGGCAGGCCGTTCTGGTTGGCGGTGGAGCTGATCTGCGCCGAGTTCCAGGTGTAGGACAGACGCACCATCGCACCGTAATTCTCCCAGTACAGGGTCGCGTTGTAGGTGTGCGGCGAGATGCCGATGGCCTGCGCCGACACCCCGCTGCCGATGCTCTTCTGCGAGGTGACCGTGTAGTTCGCCTGCACGCCCAGGCCCTTCACCACGAAGTCCAGCGGTTGCACCCAGTTCGCTTCGGCGCCCTTGATGAACAGCGTGCCGTCGGCGTTGACCTGCTGCGTCACCTGCACCTCGGCCGCCGACGGGCCGCCACGCAGGTTGATCGCCTGCTGCTGAGTGTCGGTAAGCGAGGAGAACGGAATGCCCATCTGGGAGAACGGGATCAGGTTGGTGCCGCTGACCGTGAAGCCCTTGATGCGCTTGCCGAACAAGTCCAGCGCGAGGTAACCCTCGTGGCCGGTATACCACTCACCGCCGAAGTCGAGGTTGGTCGACAGGTACGGCGCGAGCTTCGGGTTGCCCTGCGTGGCGATTTCCGCGGCCGGATCGCTGAAGTTGGTGTTGGGCACCATCGCGCTCGGATCGGGACGCGTCAGCGAACGCGATGCGGCAAGGCGCAGCACCACGTCATCGGTGGCATTGAACGCGGCGTTGAGCGACGGCAGGTAGTAGCCGTAACTGTTCTTCAGCGTGACGTATTCCAGCACGCCGCCGATGCTCGACGGACCGGCAATGGTCTGGTCGGTCGACGCATGGCGCACACCGCCATTGAGGCGCAGTTCATGGCCGCCCAGATCCCACTTGCCGTTGCCTTCGAGATACCAGGCCCAGGTCTTTTCCTGGATGTTGCCGGCATTGGCGCCACTCGCCGCGGCCGTGCCAAGCGGCGCCGTGGCATTGAGGTAGTCGTAGTTGGTGGCCGCCATCAAGGCGGCAGTGTCCATCGTGATGAAGCCGTCCTTGCCCGGCCTGATGTACTGGGACCAGCCGTTGGCGCCCACCGCCGCGTTGACCGCGCTCGCCCATGCCGAGCTGTTGTCGTACGCCTTGATCTCGCGGTTGATATCGTCGTAAGCGAAGCCCCCGCGCAGGTTGTTGCTGTCGTCACCCCACTGCAGGTCCCAGCGCGTGCCCTTGTTGTCGGTGGTGCGCGTCTCGTTCTGGATGTTGACGCGGTAGTACTGCCAACCCAGGTTGGGATCGTTGAGGTTCACGCTCGGCGAGATGGCGGGATAGTTGCCGCCAGTGTTGGCGTAGTTCACCGAGATGTTCTGGTTCATCGGCGTCTGCACGTCGATCGACGGTGCATATTGGCGATACCAGCTGCGCTGCGTGTAACCCTGGAAATCCAGTTTCCAGTTGTCGCTGGAACCGAACAGCAGCGTACCGCCCGGGTTGATGTTGTAGAACTTGGTGTGTTGGTCGTACGGGCGGTCTTCGAGGAAGTACTGCGCGTTGGCGAAGTTTGCCTGGGTGACCACGTTGTTCTGGTCGACCTGCATGTTGGTCGGAATCAGCTGACCGCTGCGGCCGATCAGGTTCATGTCCAGGCGGTCGAAGTGCTTTTCCTTCTGCGAGAACAGCGTGTCCAGGTAGAAGTGGGCCGCTTCGCTCGGACGCCATTCCAGCGATGCCATCGCGGACTGGTGATCATTGGTGCCGTCGGTGTACGCATCGCGGCCCAGGCGCGGAATGAGCGCATTGGCGAGCTGCGCGGTGGTGAGGCCCGGGTTGTGCGCGAGCAGCCATGCGTTGTCGATGACCTGGCCTTGCGTGAGACCCAGGCCCGCGTTGGCCGGCACGGTGCCCGGGATCACCCAGCTGCCGCCCGCCGGGCTGCAATGGCCAGCAGCGGTGCCGCACTGCGCAGCGGTGAGCTGCGGCGTGGTCCAGCCGATGGTTTCGAAGCCCTGCACGTTGTAGTCGCTCTTCGACGCGGTGTAGCCCACCGTGGCGCCGAAGGTGCCTTCCTTGTTGGTCCAACTGCCGATCAGCGAACCGCGCGGCTTCACGTCCTTGCCGATGGAGTTGTACTGGCCCTGCAGCGAATACGTCAGATGCGTGCCCGGGTTGTCGAACGGACGCGTGGTGCGCATGTCGACCACGCCGGCAATGCCGCCTTCGGTCATGCTCGGCGTCGGCGTCTTGTTGACGGTGAGCTGGGTGAAGAACTCCGTCGGCAGCAGGTCGAGATCGACCTCGCGATTCTGGTTCTGCGAATTGAGGCCGCCGGCCGATGCGACGGCGAGCTGGTCGCCGTTGAGCATGATCTTGGTGAAATCGGTGCCCAGGCCGCGGATCTGGATATTCACGCCCTCGCCGTCCACGTCGCGCGTCAGCTGCACGCCCGGAACGCGGGTGAGCGACTCGGCGATGTTCGTGTCCGGAAACTTGCCGATGTCTTCGGCGAACACCGAATCGGTGACGTTGGTGGCGTCACGCTTGGCGTCGGTGGAGAACTGGATGCTGCTGCGATAGCTGCCGCTGACGTTCACGGCACCCAGCGTCTTGGCCGGGCCAGCCTGGCCGCCGTTGCCTTGCGTCTGATCGCTGCTCTGCGCGTTCGACTGCGTCGGTGTTGCCGCCGGCTGCGCCTGGGCTTGTTCCTCGGCTTGTGCGGCCCCCACCGCGCCAAACAAGGCAAGACTCAGAGCGCTCGACAACAGGGTTTTTGCGAATTGGGTCTGCACCATACTCCCCTCTCGATTCTGGTGACGTAATCCTCCCCGGGGCGCCATTGCGGCACCCTGCGGGTGACTGGCTTTTGCTTGGAACAGCTACGCGGTCTTGCGTCCTCCCCGCGAATGCGCCGAAAAGGTAGCGCTAACAATTTGGTGGTGCACGCTGCAGGGCAACATTCGATTCGGCAGCCGTCCAGAATGCCAGAAAAAAGCTTGTTTTCCGCGGTTTTCTTGCTGAACAGAAGCGTGCTGCGTACCCCCGTGACTTTCGCGATTTGTCACGCCAATAATGGTAGCGCTATCACCGAACGAGCCAGCCGCGGTCACGGTGACGAGGGGAGACATCACGATGCAAAGCAGTCCACGCAGCACCGGCTCCGAACGCGCGTCGCCCGCCGTTGCTGCGCCTACGTACGAAGTGGCTGCGTCGCCAATGAGCCGCTATCGCTGGCGCGTCTGCGCCATGCTGCTGGCGGCGACGACGATCAGCTACATCGATCGCCAGGTGTTGGGCGTGCTCGCGCCGTTCCTGCAGGAAAAGATCGGCTGGAACGAGCTCCAGTACAGCAGCATCGTCACGGCGTTCCAGGCGGCCTACGCCTTGGGCCTGTTGTGCGCGGGCGCGGTGATCGACCGCTTCGGCACGCGCATCGGCTATGCGCTGGCGATCGGCATCTGGAGCCTTGCCGCCATGAGCCACGCGCTGGCTACCGGCGTGCTGAGTTTCGCGGCGGCGCGCTTTGCGCTGGGCCTGGGTGAGTCGGGGAATTTCCCTGCGGCGATCAAGGCGGTGGCGGAATGGTTTCCGCA
Source organism: Dyella jiangningensis (assembly GCF_003264855.1). Taxonomy (NCBI): domain Bacteria; kingdom Pseudomonadati; phylum Pseudomonadota; class Gammaproteobacteria; order Lysobacterales; family Rhodanobacteraceae; genus Dyella; species Dyella jiangningensis. The sequence continues at coordinate 150,454 of NZ_NFZS01000006.1, forward strand.
GCGTGAGCGTGCGTTCGCCGCTGGCATCTTCAACTCGGGCTCCAATATCGGCGCGATCGTGGCGCCGATCATGGCGCCGCTGGTGGCGGCCCGGTGGGGCTGGCAGGCAGCCTTCCTGTGCACGGGCGCATTGAGCGCCACCTGGCTGGTGGTGTGGCTGCTCACCTATCGCACGCCCGACCAGCAGCCGAAGCTTTCCACCGCCGAACGCGCCCACATCGGCAGCGAGCCGGTCGTTTCCGGTGCGCGCGTGCCGTGGTCCCAGCTGTTGCGGCACCGCCAGGCCTGGGTGGTGGCGGCCGCAAAGTTCATCACCGATCCCATCTGGTGGTTCTTCCTGTTCTGGTTGCCCAAGTTCCTGCACGCGCAATACGGACTGAGCCTGCTGGAACTGGGACCGCCGCTGATCACGGTGTTCCTGCTCGCGGACGTAGGCAGCATCGCCGGCGGCTGGCTGGCCGGGCGGCTGCTCCGACGCGGCTGGAGCATCAATCGCGCGCGCAAGGGCGCCATGCTGCTGTGCGCATTGCTGGTGGTGCCGATCGTGTTCGCGGCGAAGGCGGACAACGTGTGGCTCGCCGTCGCCTTGATCGGTCTCGCCACCGCGGGGCACCAGGGCTGGTCGGCCAATGTCTACACGCTCGCGTCGGACCTGTTTCCTCGCCGCGCCGTGGCCTCGGTCGTCGGTGTCGGCGGCTTTGCCGGCGCGGTGGGCGGCATGCTCATCTCCACCGTGATCGGGCTGCTGCTGCAGCTGACCAGCAGCTACGTGCCGGTATTCATGCTTGCCGGCGGCGCCTATCTGGTCGCGCTCGCCGTCGTGCATGGACTGGCACCGTCGCTGGAGCCGGTCCATTTGGACGTCCAAACGAAACCCCAGGGGGAGTGACGCCGTGAAAGCAGGACTCGCAGGATGGTTGACGTTCGTTCTGGCCATGCTTGCCTCGCAGGTGCAGGGCGCTCCGCTGGCCGCAGGGCAGCAGAAATTCCTGGGCAGCGCCTACAGTGCCTTGCAGGCGGAAGGCTTCGCCGATGACTGGAACAAGGTGACACCCGAGAACGCCGGCAAATGGGCCAGCGTGGAAGCCGTGCGCGGCACCATGAACTGGTCGGCGCTTGACGAAGCCTATCGCTTCGCCAAGGACCACGGCTTCCCGTTCCACCTGCATGTGCTGGTGTGGGGCCAGCAGCAGCCCGCATGGGTGCGCACGCTGCCGCCGGACGAGCAGCGCAAGGCCGTCGAACATTGGTTCGATGCGCTCGCCGAGCGCTATCCCGATGCCGATTTCGTCGAGGTGGTGAACGAGGCACTGCACCATCCGCCCGTCGGCACGCGCAAGGACGGCGGCAACTATGCACGCGCGCTCGGCGACAAGGGCAGTACCGGATGGGACTGGATACTCACCGCCTTCCGGATGGCCCGGCAACGCTTTCCCCATGCCCGATTGCTGATCAACGACTACAGCATCACGCGCAGCGCGAAGAGCACGGGCCAGTACCTGGCCATCATCGAATTGCTGCAGATGGAACGCCTGCTCGACGGCATCGGCCTGCAGGAGCATGCCTTCGAAACCACGCCCGACGTGCCGATGGCCATGCACCACGCCAATCTCGACCGCCTGGCCGCGACCGGCCTGCCGATCTACGTCACCGAACTGGACATAGACGGGCGCAGCGATGCGCAGCAGCTCAAGGACTACCAGCGCGTGTTCCCGGTGTTCTGGGAACATCCCGGCGTGCGCGGCATCACGCTGTGGGGCTTTCGTCCCGGGCTCTGGCGCGACAAGCAGCATGCCTACCTGATCCGCCCGGATGGCAGCGAACGCCCCCCGCTGACCTGGTTGCGCGAGTATGTGCACGACACGCCCGTCGTCTCCTCCCACTGAATTCAGTCACGCCATCGAAGCCCTGCCATGACCACCGGACCCCAACCCCTGGCGCTGCACGACGACCGCCTGTTTTCTTCCGATCCGCTGCAGCGCGCGATCGCACGGCGCCTGTATGCGCAGGTGGCGACGCTGCCGATCGTCAGCCCGCACGGCCATACCGACCCTGCATGGTTTGCGCATAACGCACCGTTCGCCAACGCGACGGAGCTGCTGCTGGTACCGGACCACTACGTGTTCCGCATGCTGTACAGCCAGGGCGTGCCGCTGGATGCGCTGGGTATCCCGCGTGCCGACGGCTCGCGTGCGGAGGTCGATCCGCGCGAAGCGTGGCGCGTGTTCGCGGAGTGCTTCCACCTGTTCCGCGGCACGCCTTCGTCGATGTGGCTGAACCATGTGTTCCATGAGGTGTTCGGCCTGCGCGTGCGGCTGGACGCGAGCACGGCGGACCTGTACTTCGACCACATCAACGACGCGCTGCGCCAGCCTGGCTTCCTGCCGCGCGCCTTGTTCGAGCGTTTCCGCATCGAGGTGATCGCCACCACCGAGTCGCCGCTGGATCCGCTGGAGCACCATGCCACCATCCGCGAGAGCGGCTGGCAGGGCCGCGTGATCACGGCCTACCGGCCCGACGCGGTGATCGATCCGGAACACGAGCAGTTCCCTTCCGCCCTGCAGCAGTTCGGCGAACTCACCGGCGAAGACGTGCACCGCTGGGACGGCTACCTGCGCGCGCACCGCCAGCGCCGCGCCTATTTCGCGGACATGGGCGCCACCTCCACCGACCACGGCCACCCCACTGCGGCCACCGCGAACCTGTCGCGCGCGGAGGCTGCCCGCCTGTTCGACACGGTGGTGCGCGGAAACGCGTCCGCTGCGCAAGCCGAGCTGTTCCGTGCACAGATGCTCACGGAGATGGCAGCGATGAGCGTGGACGATGGTCTCGTGATGCAGCTGCATCCCGGGTGCTTCCGCAACCACAACCTTGGCGTGTTCGAGCGTTACGGGCGCGACAAGGGCGCGGATATCCCACTGCGCACCGAATACGTTCGCGCGCTGAAGCCGCTGCTGGACCGCTTCGGCAACGAGCCGAACTTCCAGCTCATCCTGTTCACGTTGGACGAGAGCAACTACAGCCGCGAACTGGCACCGCTGGCCGGTCACTATCCGTCGCTGTTGCTCGGCCCCGCCTGGTGGTTCCACGATGCGCCGGAAGGCATGTGGCGCTTCCGCGAGCAGACCCTGGCCAGCGGCGGCTTCTACAACACGGTCGGTTTCAACGACGACACGCGCGCGTTCCTGTCGATTCCCGCGCGGCACGACGTGGCCCGCCGCATCGACTGTGCGTTCCTCGCCAAGCTGGTGGCGGAGCACCGCATGGACGAAGACGAAGCGGCCGAGGTGGCGATCGATCTCGCCTACCGTCTGCCCAGGAAGGCCTACAAGCTCGGTTGATGCATGCATCCAGGCACCTCCTCGTGAGGAGATGCCTGGCTATCACCGCTCGATCGCGTGCACGCGCACGCGATAAACGTGCGCGTTGCGGGGATCCATCATCAGCTGGCGCCCCTGGTTGCTCTGGTCGCCGTTCAACCGGCGCAACGTCTGCCAGGTGTCGCCATGGCGGGATACTTCCTCGATGCTGTCGATGCCCGCCACGCGCGCATCCACGTCTGGATCGCGGCAGATGGTGACGGTAAGCCCGGTGCCGACGAGGTAGAACTCGTCCGGAGACGACTGCAGCACCAGCATCGCGCCATCCTGGGTTTCCAGCGTCCTGGCCGGCCAGGAGCGCGACAGCGTGGCTTCGAACAGGTAGCCACCCAATGCGACCGTCTGCGTCGGTCGCGGACTGCTGGCGTGCAGGACCAGACCGCGCGTGCGATGTTCGGCTTGCGCCGCCGGGAGCATGTCGCCCAGATCGCGCAATCCGCCGTACACCTGCATCAGCAATGGCGACGCGCCGTCGTTACCGGGTGCCGGCAGGCTGTCGATATCGAACGGGCTGAAGCCGAAGCCACGCGCTTCACCGTACAGATACAGCGCGTTGTACGGCCCCGCCTCCAGCCTCGCCTCAGGCACGAATACCGGGTTGCCCAGGGCCTGGTAGCGCTGCACCCAGTACGCGAACTCCGGCCAATAGATATCCGGCGAATAGAAATCGATGTGGCTGGCGACGGCCTGGTACACCTGCTGAAAGTAGGGATGCGAGCCGCCGCTGGGATATTCACCGGCGCGTTCCTGCGGTGCCGGCAGCTGCACGTTGAGATACATGGGCAACGCGTACTGCGCCTTGCCCGCGGCCGCCACCGCATCGATGTAGGTGGCATAACGCCATGCCATGAACACCTCGTCCGCGGCGTCGCCGAACACCTCTTTCCAGCTGTGCCCCTGTGGGTTGAAATGCGCGGCCAGTTCGGGCGTCATCGCGTTGCGACGTGACTGCAGGGCCTGTATCAGGGTCGCAGGCACGTCGGCGTCGAACGCACGGTTGGCCGGCTCCGAGCGATCGCGGCGCTCACCGAGCACACCCACTTCGTTCTCCACCTGCACCATCAGCACGGTCTGCTGCCTGTCCTTCGCGCGCAGATGCGCCATCAGCGCCGCGAACGCCTTGGCGTCCAGGCGCAACGTCTCTTCGCCGAAGGTGGAGAGGATCTCCAGCGGCGCGCCGTCGATGCCGCGCACGCGCGGGAAACGCCGCACGTCGGCTTTCACCCAACTCGGCGCGTACTCGGAGAAGCTGTTCTTCCAGCTGCCGAACCACAGCAACACCAGATGCATGCGTTGGGTACGGGCCACATCGATCCAGTGATCGAGCAGGCGGAAGTCGTAGCTGCCTTCGCGCGGCTCCAGCTGATCCCACGCCACCGGCATCAGCGCCGTATTGACGTGCAACGCCGCCAGACGCGGCAGGATGGCATCCGCCTGCGCCTCGGTACCCGCCGAGGAATTGCCCAGTTCGCCACCGAAGATCACATATGGCTTGCCGTCCACGATCAACTGGCTGGCACCCTGCGTCCGCATGACGCGTGGCAACTCGGCCGCCTGCGACGTCACCGCCCAGAGCGCCAGGACCCCGGTCCAGGCGACCAGGCGATTCTTCCGCTTCTTCATCGTTTCTCTCATCCGCTTGCCAAGGCCCTGCTAGAACGCTTTCAGCACGCGCGCCACCGTCGCCGGCCTGGCGTCGCCCAGCGCGCCATAGGCACGCAACAGCCATGCACGGAATCGTTCATCGCCCGAGAGCGGTGCAAAGACCGCATCCAGTGCGAGGAAGACGGGTACATCGGTTTCGGGGTCGCCATGGCACGAACGCCCCACTGCCGACAGCGTGTCGTTCAACGGATCGACCAGCGCGACCCCGCGGTGCGCCTGCCGCCGCACGAAATGCATCCAGGCCGCCACGGGCACGCACAGGGGCGCGATGCTCCGCTCCTGCGCGAGCGCCTCGCCGATGGTGCTGAGCAGGCGCACGGGCAACTTCTGCGATCCATCCCATGCGATCTGGGAGAGCCGGTGACGAATGGCCGGGTTGCGGAAGCGCTCGAGGATCGCGTCGATGTAGCTAGGCGCATCGAGGCCTTGCGGCAAGGCGATGACCGGGGCGATGTGCTCGCGCATCAAACGTTCGACGAACGCGGCCAGCGCGGGTTCGGCCATTGCCTCGCCCACGCTGTCGATCTCCATCAGCGAGCCGAGATAGGCCAGCGACGAATGCGCGCCATTCAGCAGCCGCAGCTTGGCGCGGTCGTAGCCGGCGATGTCCTGGCTCAGCGTGACGCCGGCCAGCTCCAGCGGCGGGCGGTCGTTGCAGAAGCGATCCTCGACCACCCATTGGGTATAGGTTTCACGCTGGATGGGCCACGCGTCCGTCACGACCAGCTCGTGCTGCACGCGCTCACGCAGCGCGTCGTCGGTGGCTGGCGTGATGCTGTCCACCATCGAGCAGGGAAACGCGACGTGCACGTCGATCCAGTCGGCCAGCGCACCATCGAGGCGCCGCGCGTACTGCAGCAGCGCGCGGCGCAGGCGATGTCCGTTGTCGGCCAAGTTGTCGCAGCTGAGCACGGTATAAGGTAAAACGCCCCGCGCGCGACGCAGGCGCAGGCCCTCCACAAGATAGCCGATCGCGCTGCGCGGCGTTTGTGGCGCAGCCAGGTCGTGGACGATGTCCGGATGATGCGCATCCAGGTCGGCACCCGCCAGGCAGTAGCCCTTCTCGGTAATGGTCAGCGTCACCAGCTTTACCTGCGGATCGGCAAGCCGCGCGAGCACGGCCGCGCCTTCGTCGCGCGCGCACAGCCATTCGCGTACCGAACCGATCACGCGCAGGTGATTCTCGCGACCCAGCAGCGACAAGGCGTAGAGGCCGTCCTGCGGGCGCAGCATGTCGCGCGCTTCGCTGCTGTGCAGGGATACGCCACAGATGGCCCAGTCTGGAAAACGTGCCAGCAGGTCGTCGAGATACACCGCCTGGTGCGCGCGGTGGAACGCCCCGGCGCCGATGTGCACGACGCCGATGCGGACCTCGTCCAGCGCGTAAGCCGGGGTCGCCACCGATGCAGGCAGCTCTGCCAATGCGCGCTTGGAAAGCCGCTTGAGAACCGAATCCACCATCATCAACGCTTCACCTCGAAACCGTCCTGCGCGAGATAGGCGTGGATATCCGCCTCGCGCGACAGGTTCACGTCGCCGGGAATGGAATGCTTGAGGCAGGTGGCGGCCATCGCGAAGTCGAGTGCCGCCTCGTCGCTCATGTCGCGCAGCAGGCCATGCAGGAAGCCCGCAGCGAACGCGTCGCCGCCACCAATGCGATCGACGATGCCGGTGAGCGTATGCGGCGCCGTGTGCAGCACGCGATCGCGCCGCGCCAACATGCCGGACAGCTGATGGTCATCCACGGTGCTGTGCAGACGCGCGGTCGCCACCAGGCGGCGAAGGCTCGGCCAGGCGTCGAACGCGGCGGCGGCCGCGGCGGCGAAGCGCTCGCCGGCGTCGTCCTGCGTGAACGCCGCACCGAGCACCAGCGCCACGTCACGGTCGTTGCCGAACATCAGTTCGGCATGGTCGATCACTTCGCGCAGCAGTGCCGGCGCCTTCGCCGCACGCGATCCCCACAGCTTGCTGCGGTAGTTGCAGTCGAAGGAAACACGCACGCCCTTGTCGCGCGCCGCGCGCACGGCAGCCAGCGCGGCCTCGGCGGTGACGTCGTTGAGCGCGAGATTGATGCCCGACAGGTGCAGCCATTGCGCGCCCTCCAACTGCCGCGGCCAGTGGTAGCTTTCCGCCGTGGCCTGCGAGAACACCGAGCCCTCGCGGTCGTACAGCACGTCGGTGGGTCGCTGCATCGCGCCGGGCGTGAGGAAATACAGACCCATGCGGCCGTCCGCATGGCGCATGCGCGAGGTATCCACGCCATGCCGGCGCAGCTCGCCTGCGGCGGCGTGGCCGATGGCGTTGTCGGGCAAGGTGCTGACCATGGCACTGTCGTGGCCAAGGATGGCGAGCGAGCACGCGACGTTGGCTTCCGCGCCGCCGAAGCGGGCATCGAGGCGTGGCGACTGCAACAGCAGCTCCTGGCCGGACGGCGACAACCGCAGCAGCAGCTCGCCGAAGCAGACGATGCGTGCACGTGGAGAAGGGTGGCTCATGCGAAGGTCCTCACGGCGTCACCGTGAATGTCCTGGTGGCGCGGATGTCGGTGCTGGAGGCGCCGACCTGCACTTCATAACGACCGGGTGCCACGGCGTCGGCATGCTGTTGCTCATCGTAATAGCGCAGATCCTTCGTCGCCGACACGGTGAAGCGGACCTCGCGCTCTTCGCCCGGCTGCAACGCGATGCGCTGGAAGCCGCGCAGATCCTTCTGCGCCTGTGTGTCCTTCGCCTGCAACGGGCGCAGATAGAGCTGCACCACTTCGTCGCCCGCGCGACGGCCGGTGTTCTTTACCTTCAGCGTCACGTGCATGCTGCCATCGCGCGCGATGCTGTCGCGATCAATCGCAAGGTCCGAGTAGCCGAAGCTGGTGTAGGACAGGCCGTAGCCGAACGGATACAGCGGCGTGCCTTCGAAATAGCGGTAGGTACGGCCGCGCATGTCGTAGTTGTCGAACGCTGGCAGTTTTTCGCTGGCCTTGTAGAAGGTGACCGGCAGTCGGCCGGCGGGGTTCGCCGCGCCGAACAGCACGTCGGCCACCGCGTTGCCGCCGCGCTGGCCGGGATACCAGGCCAACACGATACCGGGCACATGCTGCTTGGCCCAGTCGATCGCCAGGGCCGAACCGGAGGTGAGCACCATCACCACGGGCTTGCCGGTACGGTGCAGCGCTTCGAGCAGTTTTTCCTGCGTGGCAGGCAGGCGCAGGTCGGTGCGATCACCTCCGGCGAAGCCGGGGTAGTTCACCTTCATCTCCTCGCCTTCCACGTTGCTGTTGAGGCCGCCGACGTAGATCACCACGTCCGCACGGCGAGCCGCCTCCAAGGCTTCTTCCAGCGGCGGCTTGGCGCCCGGGAGGCGCCAGGCGAGGCGCACCTCGTGGTTCTGGTTGTTGTTGGCGTACTCCAGGCGCACGTCATAAGGCTTGTCGGCCTTGAGATCCACGAAAGCGCTGCGGGGGCGCTCGGCGGTGGCGTCGCCGCTCCAGGCGTCGAGCACCAGGCGTCCATCCACGTACAGGCGATAGCCATCGCTGGCCGGTGCGCTCAATTCGTAGCGGCCGGACACCGGCGGAAGCAGCTGGCCACGCCAGCGCACGCTGAATTCATGAATCGCCAACGCATGATCCGACGGCAGTTCGCCGCGCATGATCAAGTCATCGGTGGGCGTGCCGTGGTCCCACTGGAAGCCGATCTTTGGATCGACGCGCGTGAGCACCGGCGTCGAGGCAAAGTCGTTACCGCGGAAATACTCGGCCTGGAGGCCGTGCTCGACAGCATCCGCAGCAGGACGCAGGTAGCGCGACTCGATCAGCGCCGCCGTGCCCTGGCCATCGAAACCCTGCACCAGCGAGGCGCCGTGGGCATAGGTCACTTCCGCCTGCGGCAAGGCCTCGCGAATGCCCTGCAGGATGGTCACCGGGTCCGCCGGCGTGCCGTGGTAGTTGCCCAGCAGCGCGGTGACGTCGTCGGCGGTGGGACCGATCACAGCCACGTGCCTGAGTTCGCGCGACAGCGGCAGGATGCCATCGTTCTTGAGCAACACGATCGACGCCTCCGCTGCGCGGCGCGCCAGTGCGTCATGTTCGGCCGACTGGTTGACCGAGTACGGAATCAGCGCCCAGCGCACGCGCTCGGGCGGATCGAACATCCCCAAGCGCATGCGTGCCAGCATCAGGCGCTTGAGCGAGATGTCGATGTCCGCTTCGCTGACCAGGCCCTGGTGCACTGCGTTGACCAGTGCGGCGTAGGTGTGGCCGCAATTGAGGTCGTCACCGTTCTTCACCGCCAGCGCGGACGCTTCTTCGGCGGTCGCCACCATCTTGTGCCGCGCGAAGATGTCATCGACCGAGTCGCAGTCGGATACCACATAGCCCTTGAAGCCCCAGTCCTTGCGCAGGATCTCTCCCAACAGGCGCGGGCTGGCCGAGGCGGATTCGCCGTTCACGCGGTTGTATGCGCCCATCACCGCGTCGACGTGGCCTTCCTGCACCAGCGCCTGGAACGCGGGCAGATAGGTATCGTGCAGGTCGCGCTCGCTCGGGTGCACGTCGAAGTGATGGCGCTCCGATTCCGGTCCGCTGTGCACGGCGAAATGCTTCGCCGTGGCGTCGAGCTTGCGATAAGTCGGGTCGTCGCCCTGCATGCCGTGCACGAAGGCCACGCCCATGCGCGAAGTGAGGAACGGGTCTTCGCCGTAGGTCTCCTGGCCACGTCCCCAGCGCGGATCGCGGAAGATGTTGATGTTGGGCGACCAGAACGTCAGGCCTTCGTAGCGGCCGTGCATGTCGTGGCGCAGGAATTCCTGGTGCTTCGCGCGTGCCTCGTCGCTGACGGCGGTGGCCACCTGTCCCATCAGCGCGGTGTCGAAGGTGGCGGCCAGGCCGATCGCCTGCGGAAACACCGTGGCGCCGCCGGCGCGCGCCACGCCGTGCAGGCCCTCGTTCCACCATTCGTAGGCGGCCACACCCAGGCGCGGAATGGCCGGCGCGTTGTTCTGCATCTGCGCGACCTTCTCCTCCAGCGTCATGCGCGAAACGAGATCGGCGGCGCGATCCTCGAAGCTGCGATGAAGATCGAGGTATACCGGCGTCGCGCTCGTCGCCTGCTTCGTGCCGCCCGCGTGCGGCGCGCACGACGACGTGCCGAGCGCCACCAGTAACGCCACTGCCATGGCCGGTAGCGCCTTGCGCCTGTATGTCGTCATCGTCATCTTCATTCCGTTCCTTTCAAGGCGTGTCCAGCAGGCGCGCGTACGGTCCCAGCGTGGCGCCGACAAAACCACCGGCGACATCGGTGCTGAGCAGGCTGCCATCGGCGCCGCGCACCATCAGCTTCCACCCCGAGCCTTCGTTGTAGGCAAAGTCGTAGCGTCCGGCGTCTCCGCTGATCTTCAATTGCAGATGCGTGGGCGCCTTGTCGAACGCGGCAGTACCCATGAGCTCGCTGGCCGCACCGCGATGGAGACGCACCGTGAGCAGGTATTTTCCGCCCGCGCGGTGCACGCCGAAGGCATACCAGTAGTGCTCGTTCTGGAACGCAGCGATGCCCGCCTCGACGCCATCCTGCGCCGGCACGACCAGCTCGGTGCTGGCATCGAACGCCAGATGCTGCTGTGCATGGGCCAGGAAGGATGGGTTGTGCAGCGTATCGAGGTCCTGCGCCTGCGGTTCGATCGCCAGCTGGCCTGGATGCGAGCGCAGGTCCGCCCATGGCTTGGACGGCGTGCGGACGAACTGCCAGGAGGCATCCAGTGCGGGCTTGTCGAACTCGTCGCGCCAGGTGAAGTTGCCGCTATGCGGTGCCTGCGAGCCCGCTGCGAGAAAGGATGGGCCCTGCACCACCTGTGGTATGGCCTTGCCCGCTGGAAGGATGGACGGCCAGCCGTCCTTCCACGTCACGGGCAAAAGAAAGGTTTCGCGCCCGGTGTTGTAGTGCACGCGGTCATACGCCCGACTCGCGAGAAACACCGCCCACCAGCTGCCATCCTGCCCTTCGACCAGGTCGGCGTGACCGGCGTTGACGATGGGCTGGGCGCGGTCGGCAGGCAGATCGCGCTGGGTCAGGATGGGATTGCCCTCGTACGGCACGTACGGTCCCCACACCGCGCGGCTGCGCAGCACCACTTCCGAATGCTGCGGACCGGTGCCACCTTCGGCGCACATCAGGTAATACCAGCCATCGCGCTTGTAGACATGCGGCCCTTCGATCCAGATGGGCTTCTTCGCCGGATCGACACCGCCATCGAGCAGCACCCGACGAGGCCCCGTCAACGCATGCCGCGCCACGTCGAACTGCTGCATCCAGATCGCGCGATGGCCGTCGTAGCGCGAGCCGCCTTCAGGCACCCCGTTGTTGACGACGTAGGCCTTGCCGTCGTCATCGAAGAACAACGACGGATCGATGCCGCCGGCGAGCGCCGGCAGCCACACCGGATCGGACCACGGCCCTGCCGGATTCGTCGCGGTGGCGATGAAATTGCCGCCGCTGTCCACGGAGGTGTTGATCACATAGAACGTGCCGTCGTGATGCGTGATGGCCGGCGCATACAGGCCACGCGACATGCCCTGGCCGTCCAGCTTCACCTGCGACGGTCGGTCGATGACATGGCCGATCAGCGCCCAGTGAACGAGGTCGCGACTCTCGTACACCGGAAGGCCGGGGAAATACGCGAAGCTGGAATTCACCAGATAATAGTGCTCGCCGACGCGCACGATGCTGGGGTCGGGGCTGAAGCCGGTCAACACCGGGTTGTAGTAGTGGCCCGGCGGCAGCGGCTGTTCGAACGCAGCGTCGTGGCCGCGGTATTCGAACCAGTCGAACAATACCGGCTCCTGCGCATGCACCGCCGCCCCCAGCACCAGGGCCAGCCCAAACGCGACACCACGAAGAACGCGGCGCATCGTGCTCACCAATCCCACATCGCGCCGTCTTCCAGCCGCGCGATCGGCAGCTGCTTGGGCGCATACGGGTAGCGAGCGGCGAGCTTCTCGTCGATGGTGACGCCGTGGCCGGCGCTCTCGCCGCAATGCAGGCGGCCGGCGCGGAATTCATAGTCGTGCGGGAAGACTTCGTTCGCCTCGTCGGAGTGGAACATGTACTCCTGGATGCCGAAATTCGGCACCCACGTGTCGAAGTGCAGCGCGGCACCCATGCAGACGGGCGAGAGGTCGGTGGCGCCGTGGAAGCCCGTGCGCACCTGGTGAAGCGCGGCGAAATCCGCCAGACGACGCAAGTGCGTGATGCCGCCGCCATGCACGATGGTGGTGCGGATGTAATCGATCAGCTGGTTCTCGATCAGGTGCTTGCAGTCCCAGATCGAGTTGAACACCTCGCCTACCGCCAGCGGCGTCACCGAATGCTGGCGAATCAGCTCGAAGGATTTCTGGTTCTCCGCCGGCGTGCTGTCTTCCAGCCAGAACAGGCGATACGGCTCCAGGCTGCGTGCCAGGCGGGCAGCCTCGATCGGCGTGAGGCGATGGTGCACGTCGTGCAGCAGTTCCACGTCGTCGCCATGGTCGGCGCGCAGGCGCTCGAACAGCTTGGGCACCACGTCGAGGTAGCGCGGCGTGGACCATACCGTTTCGGCGGGCAACTCGCTTTCGGCCGGCTCGTAGGGCTTGCCGCCGACCGAGATGCCGTAGGCCTTCTTCACCCCCGGCACGCCGCACTGCGCGCGGATGGCGAGGAAACCCATCTCCCTGAAGCGTGCCACCTCGTCGCTGGCCTCGCTGATGTCGCGGCCGTTGGCGTGGCCATACACCAGTGCGCCCTCGCGCGAGCGGCCGCCCAGCAGCTGGTAGATCGGCAGGCCGGCCATCTTGCCGAGGATGTCCCACAGCGCGACGTCGACGGCGGCGATCGCGGTCATGGTGACCGGGCCACGGCGCCAGTACGCGCCGCGGTAGAAGAACTGCCAGATGTCCTCGATGCGGCCGGCATCGCGTCCGATCAGGTTCGGCACCACGTGGTCCTGCAGGTACGACGCCACCGCCAGTTCGCGTCCGTTGAGCGTGGCGTCGCCCAGGCCGGTGACGCCCGAGCGCGTCACGATCTTCAGCGTGACGAAGTTGCGGCCCGGGCAGGTCACGATGACCTTGGCCTCGACGATCTCGCGGTCGCGCGCGGAACCCTGGTGGTCGATGGGAGCGGTGCTCATGGATGCTTTTCCTGATCAGCGGAAGACGTGGAGAGCGACAGCTCGAACGGGCCTGCCGGCAGGCCCGAGCCGTCATAGAGGGTGCAGATGGGACTGTCGGCCCAGCAGTAGCGCACGCGGGCAATCGACGCCGCGGGCATCGATGCGTGCAGCACTACCTGGTTGCCATGGGTGTCGGCATCGGCGTAATGGCAGGTATTCGCCTGAACGCCGCACAGTTCGAAGCCGATCGGGTGATCCGCGCCGTACGCCACCATCGGCTCCGTGACATCGCGGAAGCTGAGCGTCACCGTGTCGCCGTCGCGCTGCGCGCTCGCGACCACCGGGCCGGAAGGCGGCAACGCTTCGCCGTACACTACGTGACGCGCGGCGCGTGCAAGGCGGCGCCCCAGTTCCTGCTTGTTGGCCGGATGGATGTCCGTGCGCTCGCCGATATCCACCGCCACGGCGAGGCCCGAGTGCTCGTCCTTCGCCGCGGCAAGACGCTGCGCCTCGCGCACTTCGGCCGAGCCGCTTTCCACGGGGTGCGTCGGCGCCGGCCCATAGCCGGCCAGCTGGATGATCAGCATGGGCAGCTGCGCGCCGAACTGTGCGCGGAAATCCTCGCGCAATCCTTCGAGCAACCGGCGGTAGTTGCCGGCGTCGCCTGTATTGGATTCGCCCTGGTACCACAACGCACCGCGCACACCGTACGCGCCGAGCGGCGCGATCATGCCGTTGTGCAGCGTGGCCAGGCCAGCGGTGGGGTGCCACGGCAGGCTCGGCGGCGAGCCGTAGGACCTGGGCACGACCTGGTATTCCCAGTCGCCCAACGGCACCGACGATCCGTCGCCCAGTCGCAGCGCGCGCTTGTCGGCCGGACCGTACAGGCCGTCGTCGCGATAGGTACCCAGCACGTTGATGGCGATCAGGTTGTCACCCTCGTGCAGCGTGCCGGGCGGCAGCTTGTAGGTACGTTCACCGCCGTAACCGGTGCCGATCCAATGACCGTTCACCCACGTCTGGTCGGTCTCGTTGATCGCACCCAGCGACAGCTCGTTCGCCTGCTCCGCCTGCGCCTTGCTCAGCTTCAGCGTGGTGCGATACCACAGCGTGCCAGTGAAGTTGGCCAGCTCCGGCACGCCCCAGCGCTGCCACGCGCCCTTGTCGAGCGGCGCATGTTGCCAGCCCTGATGCGCGACGCGCGCGGGGTTCCACGGCTCATTGCTTTCGCTCACGCCCGGCCGCGAATGCCACCACGCCTGCCACTGGCGGCTCCATTGTTCGCCGGCCTGCGCCGGATCCGTCTGGTGCATCGCCAGCAGGTCGAGCCCCTGGTCGAAGCCGCCCACCTTGCGCAGCGCCCGCATGCTCATCCACGGTTCGATGCGCGAACCGCCCCAGGCGGAGACGATCAGGCCCATCGGCACGTCCTGCGTCTTCTGCAGTTCGCGCGCAAAGAAGTAGCAGGTGGCAGAGAACTCGGCGACGGTGTCGGGCGTGGTCTTCAACCAGTGATCGGTGGCCGGGATCGCGTCCAGCGGCATGACGCTGCTGACGTTGTCGACCGTGAGCATGCGGATGCGGTCGTTGTCGGCGTTCTGCACCTCCGAGCGCGCATCGAGCGCGCGCTTGACCTGCAGCACCATGTTCGACTGTCCCGAACACAGCCATACGTCGCCCACCAGCACGTCATCGATGCGTTGCGAGGCACCGCTGGCCGTCGTCACGTTCAGCGCATAGGGACCACCGGCCTTGAGCGCCGGCAGTTTCGCCTGCCAGCGTCCCTGCGCATCGGCGCGCGCGTCGATGCGCTTGCCGGCGAATTCGACCGTCAGCTTCTCGCCGGCCTTGGCATGGCCCCACACGGGGTTCGCATGCTCGCGCTGCAGCACCGCGTGATCCTGGAACAACGGGTTGAGCAGCGTGTCGTCGGCTTGTGCAGCGAAGGCGACCAGAGGAAACAACGCGGCGAACGTCGCGACGAGGCGGCGCGTCATGGAGACATCATGGCTCATGGTCGATAACCCGGCACGAAGGGGAACGATAGCGACTCGTAGTACGACAGCGGCTGCGGCGGCGGCGCGTAGCCGGCCGGCAGCGGCAACCCGTTGAGGCTCTGGAAGTACGCGATGCTGGCATCGCGCCACCACTGCGCCTCCTTCTCCTGAATGCCGAGGAACACGGCCGCCTTACGGTAACGCTCGGCATCGATCCGCCCGTCCAGCGCCTGCCAGGTGGCGCGCATCTGCTTCACGTCATCCACGCCCTGCGTGTAATGCATGACCAGTTCGTCCCACAGCGTGCGGCCCGAGCGCATGCGATAGCTCCACGGCACGTGGTGGAACCACAGCAGGTACGCGTCCGGAATCGTCTTCAGGTCATCGAACTCGGCCGCGATCGGCGGCGCGTACTGCGCGACCGCGTTGCTGCCGGTATGACTGCGGTCGAAGCCGATGCCGTCGTGGTCGGCGCGGTGGTAGTACACCGGCGTCCAGTCGGCGCGCGGACCGCTGGCGTCCCACGGCGCCGGGCCGTAGTGATGGCCCTTGCCCATCAGGTGATGCAGGCCCAGTGGCGTCATGTAATCGACCACCGCTTCACGCGACAGCATCATCATGTCGACCACGCGCTTCACGAACGCCTCGTCGTTGCTGAAGGTCGCGCGCACCCACTCCTCCGCGATGACCCGCGACGACAGCTGCGGATTCCATGCGAGGCGACCGTAGGCGTACCAGTTGGCCTGGTTGAAATCCGAGCCGTTCCAGTCGCGATCGGTACCGATGTTGGCGACGCCGGCGATGCCGGTGAGCGTGTGCCCGTCGAGTTCGCCATCGATCACTTTCGCCACGGTCGACCCGTTGCCCTTGGCATGGGTGTCGGCGCGCAGCACTTCTTCGAACAACGGGCCGAGATACACCAGGTGCGTGGCGAAACCCAGGTATTCCTTGGTGATCTGGAACTCCATCATCAACGGCGTCTTCGGCATCGCGCCGAACAGCGGGTTGAACGGTTCGCGCGGCTGGAAGTCGATCGGTCCGTTCTTCACCTGCAGCAGGACGTTTGCGGCGAACTTGCCATCCAGCGGTTTGAATTCGGTATAGGCCTGCTTGGCGCGATCGTCCGTGTTGTGCTGCGAATAGACGAAAGCGCGCCACATCACCACGCCACCGTGCGATGCCAGCGCACTGGCCAGCACGTTGGCGCCGTCGGCATGCGTGCGGCCATAGTCCTGCGGGCCGGGCTGGCCTTCGGAGTTGGCCTTCACCAGGAAGCCGCCGAAATCCGGAATGAGCGCGTAGATCTCATCCGCCTTCGCCCGCCACCAACGCTGCACCGCAGGGTCGAGCGGATCGGCCGTCTTCAGGCCGCCGATCTCGATCGGCGCGCTGAACTTGACGCTGAGATAGACGCGGATGCCGTACGGCCGGAACACGCCGGCCAGCGCCTTCACCTTGTCCAGATAGAGCGGCGTGAGGATCGCGGCGTTGGCGTTGACGTTGTTGAGCACGGTACCGTTGATGCCGATGGAGGCATTGGCGCGCGCGTAGTCGATGTAACGCGGGTCGAGCCAGTCGGGCAGCTTCTGCCAGTCCCATATCGAGTTGCCGGCGTAGCCACGCTCCACGTGACCGCTGAGGTCGTCCCAATGGTCGAGCACGCGCAGCGACATGCGCGTGGCCTCGCGTACATCGAGGTGATCGATGGATTGCGCCGTCTGCAGCAGGCGCAGGAAATGGAAGGCACCATACAGCGCGGCCACGTCGTCCTGGCCCACGATGGCGATGACCGCATGGCCGTCCACGACGGCGTGGCGGATCAGGTAGCCATCGCGACCCAGCGCGCGCACGTCCAGCTTGAGCGCCGCGACGGCCGGCGAGGAGGCCGGCGTGCCCACCACGATGGCGCCGTCGCGATCCACGGCCGACGCCACGGCGGGTGCGTGACCAAGCAGTCCGCCCAGGCCACGCAACAGTTCATCACGCGTCGCCTGCTGGGTCGGCGTGGCGACCGGCAACACGAGCTGTGCGGCATGGCTGCGATAGACGGCGGCCTGCGTCTCGGGCAGGGGCCGATAGCGCAGCCACAGGTCGTAGCCGTCTTCGGCATGCGCCAGGCCCGTTGCGAGCAGGGCCAGCACGAGGACCAGAAGCACTCGAAATGCCGCCGTCAGTTGGCCTCCTGCATGCTTTGCGGGCCGGAATGGTAGAGAAAGCGCCACGGCAGTTATCGCTAACATATGCAAGAATGCACTCCAGATCCGACCGACATCAGGACTGACAGCGACGGTCGTGGGCGATACGGCACCGGCCTTGTCGCACCAGCTCCGCGCGAAGGAAAACGGCATTGAAGAAGACAGGCAGGAAGTCGGTTCGCCGCAAGGGGGCCGCCGTCACCATCGACGACGTGGCCGCGCTGGCCAAGGTCTCCGCCATGACGGTATCGCGTGTCGTCAACGGCCACAGCAAGGTGCGCGATGCCACGCGCGAACGCGTGATGGCGGCGGTGCGCGAACTGGGCTACATCCCCAACCTCGCGGCCAGCTCGCTGGCGGCCGCGCAGGACGCGCGCATCGCGCTGATCTACACCAACCCCAGCGCGGGCTACCTGCGCGAGCTGCTGCTCGGCGCGCTGCGTGGCTCCGCACGCACGGCGGCGCAGCTGGTCATCGACGACTGGGATGAACTCGACGCCGGTGGTGAGCGCAAGGCGGCCCGCGCGCTGGCCAAGAGCGTGGCCGGCGTGATCCTGCCGCCGCCGCTGTGCGAATCGAAGGTGGTGATCGAAGAGCTGGTCAGCGCCGGCGTGCCGGTGGTGGCCATTGCCTCGGGCCGCTTCAACCACGACATTTCCAGCGTGCGCATCGACGACTACCTGGCCAGCAAGGAAGTCACCGAGCACCTGATCCGCATGGGCCACGCGCGCGTTGCCTTCATCAAGGGCCACCCCAACCAGACGGCCAGCGCGCGCCGCTTCGAGGGCTACCAGGCAGCGCTGAAGGACGCCGGCATCGCGTATGACGCGAGCCTCGTGCAACAGGGCTACTTCACCTATCGCTCCGGCCTGGAGGCGGTGGAGCACCTGCTGTCGCTGCGCAAGCCGCCCACTGCGATCTTCGCCAGCAACGACGACATGGCCGCCGCGGCGATTTCCGTGGCGCACCGGCGCGGACTCGACGTGCCGCGCGATCTCTCGATCGTCGGCTTCGACGATACCTCGGCCGCCACCACGGTGTGGCCGGAGCTGTCCACCGTGCGCCAGCCGATCGCCAGCATGGCCGATTCGGCCATCGACATCCTGCAGCGCGCGATCCGCCGCAAGGACACTGAAACGAAAGTGGTGGTCGATCATGTGGTCGCCCATCAGTTGATCAAGCGCGATTCGGTGGCGCCGCCCGTCGGTGCCGGCACCAAGCCCAAGGGCTGATCGCCGGCGACGCGGAAGGCTGGCGCCACGCATCGCACTAGCCTTCCATCTGTTCCAGTTCCTTGCCGCGCGTTTCCTTCACGTAGCGCAGCACGAACACCACCGAGATCGCCGCCGCCACGGCATAGATGCCATACGCGCCGGCCAGGCCGATGCTCGCCAGGAGAATGGGGAAGCTCACGGTGATGGCGAAGTTGGACGTCCATTGCGCGGCGCCCGCCACCGCCAGGCCCGAGCCGCGGATCTGGTTGGGAAACATCTCGCCCAGCATCACCCACATCACCGGCCCCCACGACATGTTGAAGAAGGCCACGTAGACGTTGGCCGCCACCAGTGCGAGCGTGCCCATCGCCGGCGACAGCGCGAGCTTGCCGCTGGCATCGACGCCGGCATGCGCAAAGGCGAAGGTGACCAGTGCGAGCGTGACGGTCATGCCGACCGAGCCGATCCACAGCAGCGGCTTGCGGCCCACGCGATCGATCAGCAGCACGGCGATCAGGCAGGCGCCGATGCTCAGCGCGCCGGAGAACACGTTGATCAACAGCGCGTCGTTTTCCGAGAAACCCACGGCCTGCCACAGCACGGCGCCGTAATAGAACACCACGTTGATGCCCACCAGCTGCTGGAACGTGGCGAGTCCAATGCCCACCCACACGATGGGACGCACACGGCCACTCGTCTTGTCGAGCAGATCGGACAGCTTGGGACGATGACGATCCTGCGCCAGCGAGGCGCCGATCTCGGCGAATTTGTTGGTGGCTTCCTGTTCGCCATAGAGACGCGCGAGCACGGCTTTCGCTTCGCCGTCGCGCTTGCGCACGACCAGGAAGCGCGGGCTTTCGGGGATGAACAGCAGCGAGACCAGGAACAGCGATGACGGCAACGCCTGCATCCAGAACATCCAGCGCCACGCATCCTGGCCGAGCCACAGCACGCCGGTGGATGCGCCGGCCGCCTTCGCCAGCAGGAAGTTGCTAAGGAACGCGCTGAACAGGCCGCTGATGATGGCGATCTGCTGCACGGTGGCGAGCCGGCCGCGATAACGCGCGGGCGCCACTTCGGCGATATAGGCCGGTGCAATGACACTGGCCGCACCCACCGCGAAGCCACCCATGATGCGTGCGAACACGAAGAAGGCGGCACTGTGCGCTGCGCCGGCGCCCAGCGCCGACAGCAGGAACAGCACGGAGGAGATGATCAGCACCGAACGGCGGCCCCAGTAGTCGGCGACGCGCCCGGCGAAGAACGCGCCGAGCGCGCAGCCCAGCAACATCGAGGCCACTTCGAAGCCGATCTGCGCCGAGGTGGACTGGAAGGCCTGCTTGAGGCCATCCACCGTGCCATTGATCACGCCGCTATCGAACCCGAACAGGAAGCCGCCGAGCGTGGCGACGCAACTGATCTGGACGATGAGTCGGGTGTTTTCCGCATGCCTCGCGGCTACCGCGCCATCAAGCGTTACGCTGTTCATGCTGTCGGTGTCTCATGGTCGTGTTTCCGGCTCCCCAAGGTCGGCAAGGCACATCCCCGTGCGGCTTGCCGACCACTCAGATCAGACGCTAGCGAAGCAGGCTTCGCGAATCAGCGCAGCAGGTACTGATTCAGCAGATTCTCGTAACGCTCCTGCTTGCCGCTGCGCTTGGCGGGCTCGCCGTTCTTCGCGGCAAGGTCGCGCAGCTGCGCCAGGTTGAACTTGCCCTGCGCGAAATCGAGGCCCGGACCGTTGTCGAAGCTGCTGTAGCGCTCGGCGCGCCACTGCTCCAGCGGCGACTGCTTGAGCAGCGCATGCGCCACTTCCAGGCCGCGCGCGAACGCGTCCATGCCGCCGATGTGCGCGATGAACAAGTCGTCCAGGTCGGTGGACTCGCGACGCGCCTTGGCGTCGAAGTTGAGGCCGCCGGGTGCGAGGCCGCCCTGGCGCAGCACGACCAGCATGGCGCCCACGGTGTCGTACAGGTCGCTCGGGAACTGGTCGGTATCCCAGCCGTTCTGTGCATTGCCACGGTTGGCATCGATGCTGCCGAGCAGGCCGTGGTCGGAAGCGACCTGCAGGTCGTGCTCGAAGGTGTGGCCCGACAGCGTGGCGTGGTTGGCCTCGATGTTGAGCTTGAAGTCCTTGTCCAGGCCATGCTGCTGCAGGAAGCCGGCGACGGTGGCCGAGTCGAAGTCGTACTGGTGCTTCATCGGCTCCATCGGCTTGGGCTCGATCAGGAAGTTGCCCTTGAAGCCGATGCTGCGGCCGTAGTCACGCGCCATGGTGAGGAAGCGAGCGAAGTGTTCCAGCTCACGCTTCATGTTCGTGTTGAGCAGCGTGGCGTAGCCTTCGCGGCCACCCCAGAATACGTAGTTCTCGCCGCCCAGCTCCACCGTGGCGTCCAGCGCGGCCTTGATCTGCGCGGCGGCGCGCGCCACCACCGCGAAATCCGGATTGGTCGCCGCGCCATTCATGTAGCGCGGGTGGCTGAACAGGTTCGCCGTGCCCCACAGCAGCTTGACACCGGTGGAGGCCTGGCGCTCCTTGGCCAGCGCGACCATGTGCCTGAGGTTCTTCTCGTACTCGCCCACATCGTCGGCGTCGGGCGCCATGTCGATGTCGTGGAAGCAGTAGTACGGCACGCCGAGCTTGGTGAAGAACTCGAATGCTGCGTCCAGCTTCGCCTCGGCACGCGCCAGCGGCGCGCCATCGGCATCCCACGGGAACACGCGCGTGCCGGGACCGAACGGGTCATGGCCTGCATTGCAGAACGTGTGCCAGTAGCACGCGGCAAAACGCAGGTGCTCAGCCATGGTCTTGTCGCCGATCTTCTTGTTCGCGTCGTAGTGCTTGAACGCCAGCGGATTGTCCGAACCCAGCCCCTCGAACGGGATGCGGCCGATGCCGGGGAAGAATTCACGCTTGCCGATGAAAGGGGTGCTCATGATCGTGTGGTCCTGGTCGAGGAGTGATGAGGCAACAGGCCCGAGGGGTCAGGCGGTACCCGCCGGGTGACTGGCGTAGAAGGACTTGGCGCCGTCGAGGTGGCGCAGGAATTGGCGATAGGAAGCCTGGTAGGCAGCCACGTTCTTGCCATCCGGGCGAACGGAGAGTCCGGGGGCGATCAGCACGTGCTCGCGCGCCATCGCTGCGAGGTCCGCATCGCGGCCGTGGGCGCGCTCGTGCGCCCACAACGCCTGCAGCGCGGCGCCGAACGCGGCGCCTTCGGCCTGCAACGGCACTTCCACCGGCAGCTCGAACACGTCGGCGACCATCTGTCGCCACGCGGCGCTGTGGCTGCCGCCGCCGGTGAGGCGGATCGCATCGAAACGCAGGCCCGCGGCAAGCAGTGCGTCGTAGCCGTTGCGCAACGCATAGGTCGCGCCTTCCATCGCCGCGCGATAGATATTGCCGCGCGTGAGGTTGTTGAGGTCCATGCCGTGCAGGCTTCCGCGCGCATGCGGCAGGTCCGGCGTGCGCTCGCCATTCAAGAACGGCAGCATCACCAGGCCGCCCGCGCCGGGCGAGGTGCCCACCATCATGGCATCGCCGTCGCGCGTGCCGAAACCGAACGCCTTGGCCACGCTTTCGGTGGCGATCGTGCAGTTCATCGTGCAGATCAGCGGCAGCCAGCCGCCGGTGGAGGAACAGAACGCCGCCCAGCCCGCCGCGTCGTCCACGACCGGGTGATCGGCGTACGCGAACAGCGTGCCCGACGTGCCCAGGCTCATGCTCAACACGCCCGGCTCGACGTTGCCGGTGCCGATCGCCGCCATCATGTTGTCGCCGCCGCCGGCCGAGATCCGCACGGAACGCGGCAGTCCAAGCTCGTCCGCGATGGCGGGCGCAATGGGGAAGCTCGCGTCCGCCTCGACCAGGGGCGGCAGGCAGTCGATGAGCTTGCGGTCCGCGTCGGTGGCTGCCAGCAGCTCGGGCGACCATTGCCGCGTGCGGACATCCAGCCAGCCGGTGCCGGACGCGTCGCCGTATTCCATCCAGCGCTCGCCGGTCAGCCAGAAGTTCACGTAGTCATGCGGCAACAGGATTGTCGCCAGCCGCGCGTAGACCTCGGGACGATGCTTGCGCGTCCACGGCAACTTCGACGCGGTATAGCCGGCCAGAATGGGATTGCCTGCCAGAGCCACACAGCGCGCGGCGCCACCGGCGGCATCCATGATCTCGTCGCATTCGGCCTGGGTGCTCGTGTCGCACCACAGCTTGGCCGGCGCCAGCACGTTGCCCGCGGCATCGAGCGGCACGAAGCCGTGCTGCTGGCCGGACACGCCGATTGCCGTCACGCGCGAACGCGAGTTGGCATCGAGCTTCGCAAAGCAGGCACGGATCGCATCGATCCACCACTGGGCCTTCTGCTCGCGACTGCCGTCATCGCCGGCGATCAGCTCGAGCGGGTGGCCATGCGTGGAAACCACGCGACGCGTGGCCGCGTCATACGCCACCAGCTTGACGCTCTGGGTACCGACATCAAGTCCAACCACAAGGCTCATACGTTTTCAGGGGCCCAAGATGTTAGCGCTACCATAAATCGGTCCAATAAAACCCCCGATCCGTTTCCGCAGGGCCTGGGGGCTGCCTGCCGCTGGAAGGGGGGTGCGTGCTGCAGACTGTACTAGCGCTTTGCCGAAATGCCATGTCGCAATGCAAAAAAGCCGGAAATCCGCCCTTTGGGACGCGGCGGGAGGGCACGCAAGCCGCCGTTCCGGCGAGCATGGAACCGATCCGAACAACAACCCTTCCACCCAGGGCGGCCGTCTCAAGGGGTGGAGAGGACTTGCCCCTCCCGGAGATGGGGCGGTCGCCACGGTCGAGCGGCGTGATCCGAGAGCGCCGAGCCGGGCGCACATGCACGAATGGAAGTATAGACGTCCGTACGGCATGGAAGCTGGCACCTGTCCCCTCGGGGGACAACGGATGATGCAGCGCAGCGTGTCGCACGCCATGCAAGCCGCTAACTTGCGGCCCCATTGCCCATCGCCAAAGGTTGATGGATGTTGCCGCATCGCGTCGCGCTGCTTTTCAACGCCAACAAGGTCTATGACCGCCAGGTCATCGCAGGCATTGGGGAATACCTCACTTTTACCCGCGTGAAGTGGGATCTCTTCATGGAAGAGGACTTCCGCTGCCGCACCCTGGGCATTCGCCAATGGCGGGGCGACGGCATCATTGCCGACTTCGACGATCCGGTCGTGGCCGAAGCCGTATCCGCGCTTCCCATTCCCGTCGTGGCGGTGGGCGGCTCGTATGCCGACGACTCGCAGTACCCCACGGGCATTCCCTATGTGGCGACCGACAACCGGAAGCTGGTGCAGGCGGCGTATGGCCATCTGATCGAGCACGGCCTGGAACGCTTCGCCTTCTTCGGCAAGCCGCCGGAACCCGACAACCGCTGGGCGCACGAGCGCGAGATGTGGTTCCGTCACCTCACCGCCGCGGATGGCTTGGAAGGCATCGTCTACCACGGCGCGTCCACCAGCGCGGGCGGCTGGGGGCGCGCGCAGCACGAAGTGGCCGAATGGATCCACAGCCTGCCCAAGCCCATCGGCATCATCGCCGCCACCGACGCACGCGCGCGGCAGCTGCTGCAGGCCTGCATCGTGGGCGACGTGCCGGTGCCGGAACAGGTCGCCATCGTCGGTATCGACAACGACCCCATCGTGCAGGTGCTCAGCTGCATACGCCTCACCTCGGTGATGCAGGGCGCCGAGGAAATGGGCCGCACCGCGGCGCAGCTGCTGCATCAGATGCTGCACGGCGGCGACTGTTCCGGCTCGCGCGTGCTGGTGCCGCCTGCCGGCATCAACGTGCAGGCCAGCAGCCAGTACCAGTGCATCCGCAGCCCGCACGTGATGCGGGCGCGGCATTACATCCGCCAGTACGCCTGCATGGGCATCAAGGCCGAACAGGTGGCCGGTTACGTCAACGTATCGCGCACGCTGCTGGAAGAACACTTCAAGCGCGAGCTGAAAAAGTCCGTGCACCAGGTGATCCTCGAGCACAAGCTGGAGCGCGCGCGGCAGCTGCTGACCGATCCGTCGATGTCGCTGACGGACGTGGCCGTGCGCAGCGGCTTCACCTCGCTGCAGTACATGTATGTGGTGTTCCGCCGCGAATTCGACTGCACGCCCAAGCAATACCAGGAACAGCTGAAGGCCTGACGACCAGGCGTCCGCATTCGTTGCCGGCATGCACGGGGAGGCATCACACCGGCAACGAACGCGGACCTGCCTTCGGGGCGACGGAAACCCCTCAGAACGTGGCGCGGAACACCAGCTCGTATCGGCGATCGTTCTCGAAGATCGCTCGCGTGTACAGATGCGGGTCCACCGTGCCGTTGACGTAGGTGGCCGGCCCCATCAACACGCGCGTCGTCGCGTTGGTGAGGTTGTTCATCTGCAGGCCGACCTGCATGTTCTTGTTGATGTGATAGAACACCGACGCGTCGAGCTGGCCGTACGCATCGTTCCACATCGGCAGATAGGTATCGCCCGAGTCTTCCGCGGTGATCAGGTAGCGGCTGCGCCACGACCACGCCAGGCGGGCCGACCAGTTGGCGTACTCGTACATGCCGATCAGGTTGTAGCTGTTCTGCGACAGGCCGGCCATCGGCAGCGGCGGGTTGGTGACGACAAAGTCCGCCCCGCATGAACCATTGGCATGGTCGGGATCGCACGAGGTGGTGCCGGCGATCTTGCTGCTGCGCAGGAAGGTGTAGTTCGCCTGCACGCCCAGGCCTTTCCACGCGCCCGGCAGGAAATCGAAGAACTGCGAATAGCCCGCCTCGATGCCCTTCACGTTGCCGTCGCCGGCATTCTGCGGACCAGTGACCGCAAACTCCTGCCCGCCGATGTTCTCGGTGGTGACTTCGTTGGTGATGTAGTTCTTGATCTTCTTGTAGAACACCGTGGTGTACAGCATGCCGGTGGGCGAGAAGTACCATTCCAGCGCGGAGTCGAACTGGGTGGCCTCGAGCGGCTTCAGGTTCGGATTGCCGCCGGTGCTCGCGGTCCAGCCGGTGATCGTCGGCTGCTGGCCGGCCGGGCCGCCCCACGACGCGCCAAGCTTCATGTACGAGTTGAGCTGGTTGATGTCCGGGCGCGTCATCGCCTTGGACGCGGCCAGGCGCAACTGCAGCTCATCGGTGAACTTGAATCGCAGGTTCAGGCTGGGCAGGAAGTTGTGATAGTTGCCCTTGCCGGAAATCGGCACGTAGGCGCCGCTGAACAAGGCCAATTGTTCCGGTGTCAGGTTCGCGGTGCTGCCGCTGATATTGCTGGCGGACGGATATTGGATCGAGCCGTTCGCGCTCACGTCCGTCTTCACGTAACGCAAGCCGATGTTACCGTCGAAGGGAATGCCCAGCGCGTCCTCGTTGCCGAAATACAGCGAGCCGTAGATGGCCTGCGTGTCCTCGTTCTGGTGGTTGTTCTCACCTGGCAGACCCGGCACCTGCGCCTGCCAGCCACCCGCGGCCTCGATCGCGTACAACGCCTGGATCGCCTTCGCATAGTTGCTTACCAGCGCATTGCTGGGGAACCACAGCGTGGTCGGCAGTTTCGCGCCGCGGTAGAAGTGGGACATCGAATACTGCTCGTACATCCACGAGGGAATCTGGTTGAACCAGTCCAGGCCCGTCGAGGTGTAGCTGGAGGCCTTCCAGATCTGGCTGATCGGGCCCCAGTTGTAGTTGCCGTTGGTGTTGTTGCTGGATGCGTCGCGGTTGGTGGCGCGTACGCCGACACGGGCAAACTGCAGCCAGCTGCTGTCCTGGAAGTTATATTCCAGATCCAGCCGACCGGTGCGTTGCACGGCGTAGTCGTATTCCAGGTGATCCATCGCCGCGCCGAGGTAGTAGTTGGCGGGGTTCGCGAGGTAGCTGGGATCGGACAGCGTGAGGCTCGGCGTGCCGACCACGCTCACGTTCGCCGGCGGCATGTAGAACTGGCCGAACACCGAGAAGTCACGCATGTCGCTGGTCGACTTCACGAACTGGAAATCGCCGGTCAGCAGGACGTGATCGTTGATGTTGTACTTGAAGCCGTTCGACCAGTCCGTGGTGCGCGTGACCTGGTGCTGGATGCGGTTGTCGGTGTAATAGTTCACATAGCCATCGGGGATGCCCATCGAGGCGTCGCCACGCCACGCGTTGGACGCCATGGTGCCGCTCTGGAAGATGCCCTGGCCGTTGTAGCTGAACTGCGTGCCCGGCGCGGGCAGCACGTTGTTGTACGCGCTCTCGTTCGTCTGCACGTTGTGCTGGTTCCACTCCAGGTTGTAGTCGGAGCGGAAGAACTGCGAGTAGAACTCGAAGTCGTTGGTGGGACGCCACTGGATGGCGCCATACAGGCCGATGCGACGGCGCTGCATCTGCATTTCCAGCCAGTTGATGTCGCCCGGCACGTACACCGTGCTGGTGGAAGAACCTGCGGCGATGTTCGGCGCGTAGTACGACGAGTCGGTCGCGTCGGGCCGCATGACGTAGGGATTGGTCTGGATGCCGTCGTTGCGCGAGGCGAGCTCCGAGTAGGAGACATCGAACAACGCGCCGAACTCGCCCAGGCTGTCGCTCTTCCAGCGGTTGCTGTAGAGGAACGAAGCCGATGGCTTGCTCTTCTTCGCCATATCGCCTTCGTTGATGCCGGTGGAGAAGCTGATCACCTGGCCCGGATTGTCGAACGGCATGCGCGTGCGCAGGTTCACCGTGCCAGCGATGCCGCCTTCGATCAGCTCCGCCGACGGGTTCTTGTACACGTCCACGCCGGCCATCAGCTCGGCCGGCACATCCTCGAAACCCAGCGAGCGGCCGTTGTTGGCCGAGAAGCTGTCGCGCCCGTTGAGCTGGCTGGCCACGTAGGGCAGGCCACGAATCAACACGCCGCTGCCTTCGGACGACGGATGATCCGGATCGTTGTCGGCGAGGAAGTGGTCCACCGTCACGCCGCTGATGCGCTGCAGGGTTTCGGTCACGCTGCGATCGGGCAAGGCGGTCATGTCCGTCGCGGTGACGGAGTCCACGATCTGGCTGGCGTTCTGCTTCAGCGACTGCGCGGACTCGAGGCTGGCGCGGATGCCGGTGACCGTTACGCCATCAAGGTTCTGGACGTCCTTTTGGCCATCGTCCTTCTTCCCATCCTTCTTCTTGGCCGCGTCGGCCTTGCCGGACTCCGCCGGTGCCGGTGCCGTGACGGCTGCCGCCTGGGTGCCGTCCTGCGCCAGGGCCACCATTGGCGCGTGCATCAGCATCAGGCCCAGGGCCACGCTCGCCGCCAGACGGTGGCGGGACAGCGAAACGGTGAATCGCGGGTACGCCCCATGCTGCAAATCGGTCGTTTGCATCTTGCCGTTCATTCGAACTCACTCCCCCGAGCTGTGATGTCCCCGGCGGCTCACGCCGCCCGGTTCCGTTGTCATGTCACTACGCTGGAAGTCCTGCCTCGCAGTTCGCGAGGCGGCGCGATCCCCATCGCGCGGCCTTCGGCGTCGGCGTAGTGAATAGGACGGAGTGCGGGCAAACAATTGTCAAAAAGCGGGCGGCTCTTGATGATTCTTCGTTTGCTGTCGCCGCATTTGCCGCGAACGACGCGCTTCTGGCTGCATCAATCCACACGGAGCCTTGGTGAAAATGCGTGGTGCGCCGCATCACATCCTTGGGCCAGGGAAGCGCGGGCGTTCGGACACTGAGCGGTCCCAACATCGACCACGGGCACGCCATCTCCCGCTCGACGTCGTCGGCGCATCGTGCTTGCTTCAGCCCGACGGTCGATGCCGGATCGCCACGCGACCTGTCGGCGGATCAACCCCGGCGAGATTCGCCGCCAGCAGAAACAATAAAGCCCCGCATGCCTGCAGGGCTTTCGTGTACGCGCAATGGTGGCTATGGGTGGACTCGAACCACCGACCCCAGCATTATGAGTGCTGTGCTCTAACCGGCTGAGCTACATAGCCTTGGGTGCGTCCCAGCCCAGGGGCGTTGACGTGGCGTCAATCAGGCGGGGCGCGGCAGTTTAGTCGGAGAGGCCCTTCGGTTCAAGTGTTTGGCTTGCCGCCTCTTCGTACGCTGTGATTGAATCATCTCCGGGCGGCCTTATCTGGAAATACGCGTTTCCTTCGTGCGGCCGGCCCAGGAGGCAACATGATCGACGTCGATGGCTATCGTCCGAATGTGGGCATCGTTCTGCTGAATGCGGACGGCCGACTGTTCTGGGCGCGCCGCGTCAATCGTGACGGCTGGCAGTTTCCCCAGGGTGGCATGCGCAGCGACGAAACGCCGCTGGAAGCCATGTACCGCGAGCTGGAAGAGGAAACCGGCCTGGCCCCTCACCATGTCGAGGTCATTGGCGCCACCCGTGGGTGGCTGCGCTACCGCCTGCCCAACCGTTACGTCCGCCATCACCAGCGGCCGACCTGCATCGGCCAGAAGCAGGTGTGGTTCCTGCTGCGCCTGGTGGGCAACGAGCAGGACCTGCGCCTGGACGCCTGCGAAAAGCCCGAATTCGACCACTGGCGCTGGGTGGATTTCTGGTATCCGGCCGCCCACGTGGTCAATTTCAAGCGCCAGGTCTATGAGCGCGCCCTGCGCCACTTCGCGCCGCTGGTGGAGTCGCTGCTGAGCCTGGAGCTGGGCGAACTGCCCCAGCGTCCCGGCCAGGAATCGGGACATACGGCCCGCAAGGGTCACGCCGCGGCCTGAACGGCGGATCCTCTGGCAGTCCACGCGAATATCAGTTGACAATCATTCGCATTTGCGTTCCCATATGCAGCCATGTATATCTGCATGTGCAACGCCGTCACCGACGGTGACATCCGCCGAGCCGCCGCCGATGGCGTCCATCATTTCGCCGACCTGCAGGCGCGCACCGGTTGCTCCGATTGCTGCGGCTGCTGCGAGCAGGAAGCACGGGCCACGCTGGACAAGGCGGTGCAGCAGATACGGCTGACGATGCCGATCGCCGTCGTCGCCTGAGGCGCAGGCCCGCCGCACGAATTCCCGGAACGCGCAGCCTCGGTTGCGCGTTTTTGTTTGGGCGATCCGAACTCATTCTCGTTCCGTCATCCCCGTCAAGGGCGACGTATAGTCGCGTGCTGTAGACGCAAGGAGACTTCTCATGAAGGGCGACGCCAAGGTCATCGAGTACCTCAACAAGGTGCTTTACAACGAGCTGACCGCGATCAACCAGTACTGGCTGCATTACCGCATGTACAAGGACTGGGGCTACGGCGAACTGGCGGAGCACGAGCAGAAGGAATCGATCGAGGAGATGAAGCACGCCGATCACCTGATCGAGCGCATCCTGTTCCTCGATGGCCTCCCGAACCTGCAACACCTGGGCAAGCTGCGCATCGGCGAGAACCCGGTCGAATGCCTGCAGGGCGACCTCGACCTGGAAATGGCCGCGGTGCGCGACCTGCGTGAGGCCATTGCCTACAGCGAGGGCATCGCCGACTACGTCAGCCGCGACCTGTTCAAGTCCATCCTCCATGACGAGGAAGAACACATCGACTGGCTGGAAACCCAGTTCAGCCTGATCAAGGACATCAGCGCCGAGCGCTACCTGCAGTCCAAGATCGACAGCTGATCCGCCCGGGCCGCCTGGCCTGCGCAAGCTGTGGCGTCGTTCCTTGACGCTTTCGTCACGGCGCGGCTATACCTTGGTTTTCTCCGGGGAGGCCGCGCATGGCTTCACGCCCACCACCGCGTTTCGTCGTTCGTCCGCATGATGCGGCCGGGTGGCGGCGGCGTGCCTGGTGGCTGGGCGGCGCATGGCTGCTCAGCCTGCTGCTGACCGGGCTCATCGTTGGTGCCGGCGTACGGCATGCGACTCCCGCTGCCGTCGAACAGCGCCAGCTCAAGGCGCTGGGCAAACAGAATGACGACCTCCTGCAGCAGGTGGCCAACCTGCAGCGGGCCGACCAGGTGGCGGACATCGCCAACCAGTCGCTGCGCAAGACGCTCGCCGAGCGCGAGGAAGAGATCAGCGGCCTGCGCGCGGATCTCGGCTTCTATTCCCGGCTCACCGGTGGCGATGCGCAGCGCGAAGGGCTCAAGGTGCAGGAGGTGCGCCTCCAGCCCGTCAGCGGCTCGCATGCCTGGAACCTCACGGTGAGCCTCACCCAGAACGCCAAGCGCGGCGAGGACGTCAGCGGCAACGCGACGGTCGCCGTGGAAGGCCTGCGCGGCGACAAGGTGGTGCGCCTCGCCTGGGACGCGCTGGGCGACACCTCGCAGAACGGCGGCATGGCGTTCCGCTTCAAATATTTTCAACAGTTGCACGCCACCATCGTGCTGCCCGCCGATTTCCGGCCGACCCGCCTGGTGATCACCGCCCAGCCGGCCGGTGATGACGCGGTCAGCCGGGCCGTGACATGGGGCGACGCCCTGTCCGGCCACCTCACACCGACCCAAGGGGAACAAGATGCTCAACCGTAAGCGACCGGAGCGCACCACGCCCACCGCCCATTCCTCCGACACCAGCCTGGTCGCGCGCGGCACCGTGATCCATGGCGACGTGCGTTTCAGCGGCACGCTGCATCTGGACGGGCAGATCGAGGGCTCGGTGCTGGCCGAAGAAGAGGGCGCGGTGTTCACGCTGAGCGACAACGGTATCGTGCGGGGTGAGATCCGCGTGCCGCACGCCATCATCAATGGCCGTGTGCAGGGCGACATCCATGCGGCGCAACGCCTGGAACTGGCGCCCGAGGCGCGCATCACCGGCGATGTGCACTACCGCACGCTGGAAATGGCCGCGGGCGCCCAGGTCAACGGCCGCATGAGCCACCAGGCCGCCGAGCTGCCGCGTGAATTGCCCGCGCCGTCGCTGGCGGATGCGGAGCCGGTGCCGGCCTGAACGCGGTATCCTTGCGGGCGAGCCGCCTCATCCCCACCTGAGCATCATGGATACCGTCGTCCCCCTCCCCACCGTTCCCGACTATCGCAACGCCGGTGCGCCGCTGGTCTTCACCGAAGCCGCGGCCCGCAAGGTGCGCGAGCTGATCGTCGAGGAAGGCAATACCGAGCTCAAGCTGCGCGTGTACATCACGGGCGGTGGCTGCTCCGGGTTCCAGTACGGCTTCACCTTCGATGAAGCCCAGGCCGAAGACGACTTCGCGATCGACCGCGAAGGCGTCACCCTGCTGGTCGATCCGCTGTCGCTGCAGTACCTCACCGGCGCGGAGATCGACTATTCGGAAAGCCTGAGCGGCTCGCAGTTCGTCATCCGCAACCCCAACGCCAAGACCACCTGCGGCTGCGGCTCTTCCTTCTCCGCCTGAGCCCCGACGAGGCATGGACCGCACCACGACGCCGCGCCTCAATACCTTCGCGGGACTCAGCCTCATCCTCGACCGGGTCGCCGAAAAGCGCGACGAGTCGCTGTGGGTGAACGAGCATGGCTCCTCGGAACACGCCCGCTACCTCGTGCTCGACGCGCTCGGCCAGACCTACCTGCTGCCCGGCAGCGACGCGCTGCGCTGGCTGGACAGCGGCGAGCGCGAGCGCCTGCTCGGGGAGCTGAAGGCCACCTTCCTCGGCTTTGCCGCCGAACGTCCGCATTTCCTGCTGGCCGTCGACGACAGCGAACAGGCGGCCGCACTGGAAACGACGCTCGACGCACGACGCGCCGGCCTGCGCGACGTTGGCCTGTTGCTGGCCGCCGACGAAGCCGGCCTGTTCGCCTACGCCAAGGGCCTTGCCCACTGGCAGCGCGAAACCCGCTACTGCGCCTTCTGCGGTTCGCCGCTGATCCTGGTCGCCTCGGGCCATCGCGCCCAATGCACCAACGAGCAGTGCGGCCGCATGCATTTCCCCCGCACCGACGCGGCCGTCATCGTCATCGTGGAGCACGAAGGCGCCTGCCTGCTCGGACGCCAGGCCGGTTGGCCGAAGGGCCGCTATTCCACCCTGGCCGGCTTCGTGGAACCGGGCGAGGCGCTGGAAGACGCGGTGCGTCGCGAAGTGGCCGAGGAGTCCGGCGTGATCGTCGGCGACGTGTACTACCACTCCTCGCAGCCCTGGCCGTTGCCGCAGTCGCTGATGGTGGGCTTCACCGCCAAGGCCGTGTCGCGCGAGATCCGCCTGCGCGACCGCGAGCTGGAGGAAGCCCGCTGGTTCACGCCCGAGGACATCGTCAGCGGACTGGCCGACGGCAGCTTCCTGCCCTCGCTGCCGTTGTCCGTGTCCTATCGCCTGCTGGAGCACTGGCTGAAGCAGCGCGCGGGGCTGGATCTGGACACGCTGGTGGCGCAGGCGAAGCGCTGAGCGCGTACTCCTCCTCCCTGTAGGAGCGCACCCAGTGCGCGACCGCGGAACAGCAATCCAACATCGATACCGGATTTCCGCCACGCCACCTCCAAGTGCAGATCGCGCACTGGATGCGCTCCTACATGAGGCTGCCATCTAGCCCTGTCCGCTGCTGGCCGTCACAGCCATGACCTACAATGCGGCCAACGACCGGAGACCGTTTCATGGCTGTCAGCCTGCTCACCGCCCTCATTGCCCTTGGCCTGGTGCACGTCGCTCCGCAGCTGACGCACTGGCGCGGTGACGGCGGCTTCCGGCGCTGGGTGGCGCAGCTGGGCGACACCAGCGGACCGGCGCGCGCCACGGTGACGCTCGGCGTGCCCGTGGTGCTGTGCCTGCTGGTGGTGTGGCTGATCAGCCTGTTGCCGGCCAGCGAACTGCTGCGGCTGGTCTTCTCCCTGGTCGTGCTGCTGTATTGCTTTGGACCGCATGCGTTCGAGGCGGACCTGGAAGCCATCATCAAGGCGCCCGATCAGCCGACGCGCGAGGCCGCGGCGCAGGCGTTGTCCGACGACGGCGAAGCGGTGAGCTGGAACGCCATCGCGCTTGGCGAGGCCACCGCCTACGCCGCGTTGCGACGCCGCTTCGGCGTGTTGCTGTGGTTCTTCGTGCTCGGGCCGACCGGCGCACTGCTGTATCGCCTGGCGCAGACGCTGGGCCGCGATCCCAGCCTGCGGGTGGACGCAGCCGCGCAACGCGCGGCACGCACCTTCGCCAACATCGCCGACTGGCTGCCAGCGCAGTTGATGGTGTTCACGCTGGCGCTGGTCGGCCATTGGGATGCGGTGATCGGTGCATGGAAACAGTGGCACCAGCAGCAGGCGCCCAACAGCTGGTATGTCGAAGGCCCGGGCTTCCTCGGTGCCGCCGCGCGCGCCGACGTGCAGGTCGACATCGAAGCGGGCGACGGCTATGCCGAAGAGCGCACCGACACCATCGGCGAACTGATCCGCCTGCGCGGTGCGCTGCTTCGCGCCCTGCTGGCGTGGTTGAGCGTGGTGGCGTTGATCGTGTTGGCAGGGTGGATGAGCTGACCCTCGGCAGGAAATATCACCGCCGCGCCGAGGCAAGACCACCGCACGGAACACCTTCTTGCCGACCCCGCGATCCCTGTAGGAGCGCACCCAGTGCGCGAAAAGCCTACGTAGCGGTACGCCCAACCTCCGCGGTCGCGCACTGGGTGCGCTCCTACACGGGGAGTTGACGCTCAGGCGACATCGCCGCGCAGCTCGCGCACCCGCGCTTCCAACGTGGCCATGCGCGCATCCAGCGGTGCGATCGGCGCGCCAGCCACCAACTCCACCCTCGCGCGGAATCGTCGCGGCAATCGTGCGCGATGCAGCATCGAGTCGCGACGGCTCCACACGCTGCCCCACAGGCCACGCAGCGCGAGCGGCACCACCGGCACCGGGCGACGTTCGAGAATGCGCGCGACGCCAGGACGGAACGGCGCGATATCGCCATCGCGCGTCAACCCGCCCTCGGGGAAGATGCACACCAGTTCGCCATCCGCCAACGCGGCATCCACATCCTCGTACGCACGTTGCAGCACGGCCGGGTCTTCCTTCTGCCCCGCGATGGGGATCGCCTTCGCCGTGCGGAACACGAAGTTCAGCACCGGGATGTTGAAGATCTTGTAGTACATGACGAAACGCGCGGGACGCCGCAGGTTTGCCATCAACAGCAGCGGGTCCATGAAGCTGACGTGGTTGCACACGAGCAGCGCCGGGCCTTCGTCCGGAATCTGTTCCAGCCCATCCGCGCGCACGCGGTACAGCGTGTTCACCAGCACCCAGGTGATGAAGCGCATCAGGAACTCGGGCACCAGCGTGAAGATGTACACCGCCACCGCCACGTTGAGTACTGCCGCGGCAAGGAAGATCTGCACCGCCGTGAGCCCGAGTGCGCCAAGCGCCAGCCCGAAGCCGGAGGCGAGGCAGATCAGCAGCGCGTTGAGGATGTTGTTGCCGGCAATCACTCGCGACAGTCGCTCGCGCGGCGTGCGCGCCTGCACGTAGGCGAACAGCGGCACCACGTAGAAACCGCTGAATACGCCGATCAGCGTCAGATCCATCACCACGCGCCAGCTGCCGGCGCTGCGCAGGAAACCGTGCCAATCCAGCCCATGCACGGCGGCCAGGTGCGGGTGCGCGAAGTACAGGTCTACGCCGAACGCGGTGAGGCCGAACGCGCCCAGCGGCACCAGGCCCACTTCCACGCGGCGTCCCGACATGCGTTCACACAGCAGCGCGCCGATGCCCGTGCCCAGCGAGAACAGCGTGAGCACCAGCGTATTCACCGAGCCATCGCCGCCCAGGTTCATGCGCGTGTAGTTGGGCAACTGCGCCACCAGCACCGTGCCGAAGAACCAGAACCACGAAATGCCGAGCACCGCGTTGAACACCTTGCGGTCTTCGCGCGTGATGCCCAGCACGCGCGCCGTTTCGGTGAGCGGATTCCAGTTGAACACCAGGTCGGGCGCCGTGGCCGGTGCCGGCGGAATGCGGCGACTGGCGAGATAGCCCACCACCGCGACGAGTATCGTCACGGTGGATGCCGCCACCGGCCCATAGCCCGCGATGAGCATCAGCGAGTTGCCGGCGATCATGCCGATCAGCATCGAGAGCTGCGTGCCCATTTCCACCAGGCCGTTGCCGCCCACCAGCTCCTCGGGTTTCAGCGCCTGCGGCAGGATCGCGTACTTGATCGGCCCGAACGTGGTCGAATGCATGCCCATCAGGAACAACACCACCAGCAGCAAGGTGGTGTGATGCGTGTAGAAGCCCACGGCCGCCACCAGCATCGCGGCGATCTCGAACAGCTTCACGTAGCGGATGATGCGCGACTTCTCGTATTTCTCGGCCAACTGGCCCGCGGTGGCCGAAAACAGGAAGTAGGGCAGGATGAACAGCGCCGGTGCCAGGTTGGTGTAGAGCGACACGGTGTGGTCATCCAGCCCCATCTGGAACGCCACCAGCATGACCATCGCGTTACGGAACGCGTTGTCGTTGAACGCGCCCAGTGCCTGCGTCCAGAAGAACGGGGCGAAACGGCGGCTTCCCAGCAGTTGGAACTGGCTCATGCGGATCCCTGGCGCGATGTCGGCGCAAGCCTAGCGCGAAACCAAGGTACCCATCATCCGCACGGCAACGACCGCCGAATGGCAAACACGGCAGTTTTCAACCACGCCCGAAGCCCGTTCAATCCGTGCTACCCATGCGATGCGCGCCCTGTTCCGGCCGGCGCTCGCCTACGTGCACTGCCTTTGGTTCATCCCACGGAGAAGCAACATGGCAACCCCAGCGAAGAACACGGTGTGTCTCTGGTTCAATGGCGACGCCGAAGATGCGGCGCGCTTTTACGCCAAGACCTTTCCCGACTCATCCGTCGATGCGGTGCACCGCGCGCCGGGCGACTATCCGTCGGGACAGCAGGGCGACGTGTTGACGGTCGAGTTCACCGTGATGGGCATCCCGTGCATCGGGCTCAATGGCGGGCCCATGTTCAAGCACAGCGAAGCCTTCTCGTTCCAGGTGGCCACGCAGGACCAGGCCGAAACCGATCGCTACTGGAACGCAATCGTCGGCAACGACGGCCAGGAGAGCGACTGCGGCTGGTGCAAGGACAAGTGGGGCCTGTCGTGGCAGATCACGCCGGTGGCCTTGATCAAGGCATTCACCGATCCTGATCGCGTGGCCGCCAAGCGCGCGTTCGATGCCATGATGACGATGAAGAAGATCGACGTCGCCGCCATCGAGGCAGCACATCGCGGCTGAGCCGGTGTCGTCGATGCGCGAGGTTGCTACAGCCTGGCAGCACATTCCCATCGGAAGGAACCCGCATGGCCACATCCCACCGTCGCCCACAGGTGTGCGTCCTGGGCAGCGCCGAACCGGGCTCCGCTGCCTACGCGTTGGCCGGCGATGCAGGAGCGCTGCTCGCAAGGCTGGGCATCACCGTGGTCAGTGGTTGTGGAAGCCCGGCCACGCGGGTGGCGGCGGAACGTGCCATCGAGGAAGGCGGCCTGGTGGTCAGCGTCGTGCCGCCGGACGAGATGCCTCCGGCGGACTGGCCCGCCACCGTCGCCATTCCCTGCGGCATGGGCGATGCGCGCAACCTGCTGATGGCACTCGCCGGCGATGCGTGCATCGTCATTGGCGGTCGCGCGGGCACGATCTCCGAAGTCTGCCTGGCCTGGCTGCACAAGCGGCCGCTGCTTCCCCTGGTGGGTTGCGGCGGCTGGTCCGACGAGCTGCCATCGCATCCGCCGGACGAACGGCAGAACTCGCCCATCCTGCCTTGGAGCTCGACAGCGGAACTGGAACAGCAACTTCACGCCCTAGGCCTTGTCCACATTCGCGCATAGCGCGACGTTCGCGGCGCGACAGGCTCAGGCTCCAAACACGTCAACGATCCGGCGAGGCAACCCATGCCACGAACAGCATCCTGCAGCTGTGGCCAGCTCCGCATCGAGGTCAACGGCGAACTGCGCGGCGTCGGCATCTGCCACTGCCTTGCCTGCCAGCAGCGAACCGGCAGCGCGTTCGCTGCCCTGGCGAGTTTCGCAGCGCCATTCCGTGTCACGGGCACGGCCACCGAATACCTGCGCACCGGTGACCAGGGCGCGCGATTCCGCTTCCGGTTCTGCCCGATATGCGGAACCACGCTGTTCCACACCGAAGAAGGCGAAGAGGGACACGTGAGCGTCGCGGTGGGAGCGTTCGCCGATCCGGCGTTTCCCGGCCCCACCGTTTCCGTCTACGACTGCCGGCGCCATCCGTGGGTGATCTTGCCGCCCGGGACCACGGCATTCGACAAGGATCCGCCGTAACTCGTGGCCACGATCGGTGTCGCCATCGGCCTGCGGCGTTCCTGGTCCTGCGCACCGTGATCACGCACGCATCAGCCGATGGACACATCGTCATGACTGGCCCCGCGCTAGTGATGTGGGGTCTTCCCTCGATGCGTACGCCCATGGCAACACGCTCTCGCCATTCCCGCTCTCCGCGCGGCAAGCACCGCTGGTCCAGGCACGTCATGGAGACCAGCGACGCGCTCGACCTGAAGTCGGGCATGTTCACCCAGCACGACCCCAAGGACATCGCCCGATCGCTCAAGGCATCGGCCGAGCACAGCAAGCGGCGAAAATCCTCGCCATTCCGCTCGGCCATGTCGATGCTGAACTTCTACATCAACCGCGGCGGACGACAGTTGCCTGCACAGCAGAAGAAGCATCTGGAGGATGCCAAGGACGAGCTGCGCGTGCTGTTTGGACGACCCCGGCGGCGCGCTGGTCGCCGCATGAAGAAGCATGCCTAGGCGGGCATCGACGCCCGGTGTCGAAATCGGCGATGCTCGCTCGTCGTAAGCAGGAAACCCCACGATAGCGAGCGGACCATGTCGAAACTTCGCGTACAGAGCTTTGCCCTGTCACTGGACGGCTACGGCGCCGGCCCGCAACAGAGCGTTGACCATCCGCTCGGCGTGGGTGGCCCGGAACTCATGCAATGGTTCTTCCCCACGCGATTGTGGCGCTCGATGAACGGTAGCGAGGGCGGCGAGACCGGCGTCGACAACACCATGGCGGAAGAAAGCTTCAAGAACGTTGGCGCCTGGATTCTCGGACGCAACATGTTCGGCCCGGTACGTGGCCCCTGGCCGGATGAAAGCTGGCGCGGCTGGTGGGGCGAAGAGCCGCCGTACCACGTGCCGGTGTACGTGCTTACCCATCACCCGCGGCCTTCGCTGACGATGGCTGGCGGCACGACGTTCCATTTCGTCACCGAAGGCATCCATGCCGCGCTGGCGCAGGCAAAAGACGCCGCCGGAGGCCGCGACGTCCGGCTCGGCGGCGGCGTCTCGATGGTGCGCCAGTACCTGCAGGCACGACTGGTCGACGAACTTCATTTGGCCGTCCGTCCGGTGCTGCTGGGCTCGGGCGAGAACCTTTTCAAGGACATCGATCTGCGCGCACTCGGCTACGAATGCCATCGCAGCCTGCAGGGCGAACGGGCGCTGCACGTGTTCCTGCGCAAGCAGCCTTGAAGGCCGCATCGCCGGCTGCACGCAGCCGTGTCGATCCGTGTGCCGGCCGCTCGTCGTTGTATGGCCAGTAGGCAAATGCCCCACGCTTTTTGAATCCCAAGGAGAACCGATCATGGCCGGCAACACCGTCAAGCTCCATCGCGTACTACGCACCACGCCCGAGAAGATCTACCGCGCCTTCACCGACACGGACGCGATGGCGCGATGGCTTCCGCCCAACGGCTTCACCGGCAAGGTGCACCAGATGGATGCCAAGGTGGGCGGCACCTATCGCATGTCGTTCACGAACTTCAGCACCGGCCACAGCCACGCCTTCGGCGGCACCTACCATGAACTCGTGCCGGGCGAACGCATACGCTATACGGCCACGTTCGACGATCCGAACCTGCCCGGCGAGATGCAGACCACCATCACGCTGCGCAAGGTGTCCTGCGGGACCGAGATCAACGTGGTGCAGGAAGGCATCCCCGACATCATCCCCGTCGATGGCTGCTACCTCGGCTGGCAGGAATCGCTGCTGCATCTGGCGGCACTGGTCGAGCCGGACATCCCCGGCTGATCGACCGGAAGCGGTACGACACGCTTGCACGCGGGTCGGCATCACACCGACCAGGCGCATGCCATCCTGCGCTTCCACCCTACACAGGGACTTGTCGTGTGGACTCATGAAGAGAGCGTCGAGATCCGCGCCACGCCGGTGCGCATCTGGGCGCTGTTCGCGGATGTTTCGGGCTGGAAGGCGTGGAACGCCGGCATCGAGCACATCGAGCTGCACGGCGCCTTCGCCTCGGGCACGAGCTTTACCATGCGGCCGCCGGGCGCGGATGCCTTCGTCAGCACGCTCATCGATGTTCGCGAGCACGAAGGGTTCACCGACGAAACGGTGATCGACGGAACCCGGGTGATCGTCGGTCACCGCATCCAGCCGATGCCCTCGGGCGGTGTGCGTGTCACCTACAGCACGCGCATCACGGGTCCGTCGGCGGACGCGTTCGGGCCCATGGTGACGGGTGATTTCGCCGACGTGCTGCAGGGGCTCAAGGCCATGGCGGAGCAATCCACGCCGTAGGTTTGCGGTGGGCAGTGGCTGTTACGCGTTTCCAAAAGCAAAAGCCCCGGCGCAAAGGCCGGGGCTTTCTTTCAGGGGCCGATATCGTGCTTCAACCGCGATGGAGCGCGCGATGGGCGATGTCGCGGCGGCAGAATGCGCCTTCGTAGTGGATCTTGCCGACGGCAGCGTAAGCGTGCTCGCGTGCCGCGGCGATGTCCTTGCCCAGTGCGCATACGGTCAGCACGCGGCCGCCGGCTGTCACGACCTCGCCCTTGGCGTCGAGCTGCGTGCCCGCATGGAACACCTTCACGTCGGCACCGAAGTCGCCGTCGAGTCCGCTGATGACGTCGCCGTTGCGCACCTTGCCCGGATAGCCGCCCGCCGCCATCACGACGCCGAGCGACGGACGCGCATCCCACTGCGCATGGGTGTGGTGCAGCTCGCCGTCCAGCGCGGCCTCGATCAGTTCGACCAGGTCGGATTTCAGGCGCAGCATGATCGGCTGCGTTTCCGGGTCGCCGAAGCGCACGTTGAATTCGATGACCTTGGGCGCGCCGCTCTTGTCGATCATCAGGCCCGCGTAGAGGAAGCCGATGAAGGGCGCGCCTTCCATCGCCATGCCACGCAGGGTCGGCTCGATCACTTCCTTGAGGATGCGCTTTTCCACGTCAGGCGTAACCACCGGCGCGGGCGAATAGGCGCCCATGCCGCCGGTGTTGGGACCCATGTCGCCTTCGTCGCGGCGCTTGTGGTCCTGGCTGCTGGCCATCGGCAAGGCGTGCTGGCCATCGCTCATCACGATGTAGCTGGCTTCCTCGCCATCGAGGAATTCCTCGATCACCACGCGCGCCGACGCGTCGCCGAACTGGTGCGCGCCGAGCATGTCGTGCAGCGCCTGTTCCGCGTCGGCCTGCGTGAGCGCCACCACCACGCCCTTGCCCGCCGCCAGGCCATCGGCCTTGATGACGATCGGCGCGCCATGCTGGCGCACGTAGGCCAGTGCGGGGTTGAGCTCGGTGAACACCGCGTAGCGAGCGGTGGGAATGTTATGGCGTAGCAGGAAATCCTTGGCGAACGCCTTGGAGCCTTCCAGCTGCGCAGCCACCGCGCGCGGGCCGAAGCAACGCAGGCCGGCCGCGCGGAATTTGTCGACCAGGCCCGCCACCAGCGGCACCTCGGGACCCACCACGGTCAGTGCGATCTTCTCCGACTTCGCCAGCTTGAGCAGGCCATCGATATCGGTGACAGCCACATCCGCGTTGCGCAGCCCCTTCTCGCGCGCCGTGCCGGCATTGCCCGGCGCGACGACCACCTCGCTCACGCGGGGCGACTGCTTGAGCTTCCAAGCCAGCGCATGCTCACGCCCACCGCTGCCGATAACCAGGACTTTCATGGGGACTCCAACTGCGAAAGAAGGCGCCATGGGCGGCGCAGCCCGTCATTGTAGTGGCTGGGGTGGGTTTGCGCAGCGCAGCAAGGGCGCGCCGGGCGGGTAGCAGTCAGGTGGTTTCCCGGGCGGTGGCGAGAAGACCCCGGTCTTGGTCTCGCCGTCAGCGTGTATCGCGCACTGGGTGCGCTCCTACGGAGGTAGGCAGGGCTTGCGCGCCCCTTCACCCCAGCCCTCTCCCCTGAGGGGAGAGGGAGTACGCGGCATCCGAGCCTCCTCTCCGCGAAACGAAGCTGCTTTAAGTCCTCTTCGCATCGGCGCGTTGCGGTGTAGCCGCTTCGTTCGAGGTAGTAACGAGCGCATCCCGACTAACCTCGGTACTCCGACGCTTCTATCCCTCATATCGCTACGAGCCCTGGCTCTGAAGGCCATTTTCTTTGGGTTACTTTTCTTTTGGGCCAGCAAAAGAAAAGTGACTCGAGCTCCGGCAGGAGATCGAAACGCCCGCTGCGTAGGCGGCAGGCTTGCGGCAGCGTGGCTACCGAAGGCGATAGCTCGCTCCCATTAAGAGCAATAAACGTGAAGACCGGTGCGAAAGGCTGTCGCGCACAGGGTGCGCTCCCACAAGGAGGGGCATGCGCCGCGAAGTCCTTTGCGCGCAACGCGGACGGAAAACCTACAGCAACGCCAACAGCGCTGCCCTGGGCAACTTCCCCGTCTCATTCCGCGGCAACGCGTCGACCAACTTCAGCGGTCGCGGCAGGAACACCGGATCCACCGCGGATCGCAGCGCATCGAGGATGGCGTGCTCGGACATCGCCGGCGCCACCGCGAGCGCAGCGATGCGCTGCACGCCCAGCGCGTCGCCGTCGTCGAGCTGGAACACCACGCCGTCCTTCACGCCAGGAATCGATAGCAGGCGCCGTGTCAGGTCGCCCAGCGAGGCACGCTTGCCGGCGATCTCCAGCAGGTCGGCATGGCGGCCGCGCAGGCGGAAGCGGCGGCCGCCGTCATGCAGGGTCACGATGTCGGCCAGCGTCATCGGCTCGTCCAGCTGCGGCGCGCGCACC
Organism: Dyella jiangningensis; assembly: GCF_003264855.1. Lineage (NCBI taxonomy): Bacteria > Pseudomonadati > Pseudomonadota > Gammaproteobacteria > Lysobacterales > Rhodanobacteraceae > Dyella > Dyella jiangningensis. Next base: position 192,900 of record NZ_NFZS01000006.1, read on the forward strand.
TGGGTGCCATCGGGCTGCGGGTGCAGGTGCACGCCGTCGAACAGGGTCCAGGGTTCGTCCGCCGCGGCACGGCGACTGGCGAACACACAGGTTTCGGTGGAGCCGAACACTTCCAGCAGGGGCGCGCCGTAGCGCTGCTCGGCCACCTGGGCCAGCTCCACGGGCATCGGCGCCGTGGCGGACACCATGGCGGCGATCGGCGGCAAGGCCACGCCGGATTCGATCAGCGCACGCAGGTGCACCGGCGTCGTCACCAGCACGCGCGGCGCGGGCACCTCGGCGAGGGCGGCCGCGACATCGGCCGGAAACAGGGGCCGTCCCGCATGCACGCTCACATCGTCCAGCAGCGGCAGCAGCACGGACATCTCCATGCCGTACATGTGCTGCGGCGGCACCGTGGCCACCACGTGGAAGCCCTTGCCGACGGCGGCATGCAGCATGCGCAGGTTGCCGGCATTGCTGGCGTGGAAGCTGCCCCAGGTCTTGACGTTGCCCTTGGGCACGCCGGTGGAACCGGAGGTGTAACCGATCGCGACCACCTGGTCGGACGGGAGGGCCAGCCAGGCGCAGCCGTCGTCCGTGTCGGGCGTCACCGACAGGGCGGGCAGGTGACGGTAGTGCGGGGGCGGGTTTTGCAGCGCCAGCTCGCCCACGGCATAGCAGCCCGGATGCGCCGCCATCACCTCGGCCACTGCCTGCGGCGCGCGGGAGGAGGGCAGCAGGTTGGCCTGGCCACGGAGCGCGATGGCACAGAAGGCGACCAGGAAGGCGTAGCGGTCTTCGCACAGGTTCACGGCGGTCGCGGCAGGCGGGAGCTGGGCGGCGATGGCCTGCACATGGGCCATGAATCGCGCGGCGCTGACCGCCTCGCCCTGATGCCAGGCCACGGTGCGCTCCGGTTGGCCGGCGACCAGCAAGGGCAGGCCATGGGCCGCCTGGTCCCGCTGGAAGCTTTCGAAAACGATGGCCAAGCTCATCTCCCAAACGCTGACATGACACCGGCAAGCCGGCTCGCGCAGACCGCCGTGCGGACGTAAACACCGAGAGCCCACGAGGTCCCCATCCTCAGGGCAGCCACTGAATCCGCCTTTACCGGCGGCCTGTGGCATGCGGAGGTCGTTCATGATTCGCAAGATCTGGCGAACCGAACAACCTCAATCAGGATCGGATGATAGCGCCTGAAATGGCGTCGCGGATGACCGTAGGCTTTTGCTGATCGCCCAGGGGGGCGTCGAGCAGGCCGTCGAGCCGGTCGCCGAAATACGTATCGAGCATGGCGGCACTGCGGGCCGGCGCCTCACCGTGGGGGTTGGCGCTGGTGGATACCAGCGCGCCGCCGAAGGCCTGGCAAAGCGCGGCGGCGGGGGTATGGGCAGTCACGCGCAGAGCGATGCCGGCATGGGCGCCGGCGACCCAGTCGGGCACGGCCGCGGAGCGAGGGAAGATCCAGGTGTGAGGACCGGGCCAGCTGGCCTGCACCTGGGCGAGTACGTCGGATGGTACGGCCGCCAGGTCGATGTAGCGCTCGACCTGGGCGAAATCCGCCGCGATCAGCAGCACGCCCTGGGTGGCCGGGCGCTGCTTGAGCGCGAAAATGCGCTCGAACGCGGCGCGGTCATGCGGATCGCAGCCAAGGCCGAACACGGCCTCGGTGGGATAGGCGAGCACACCGCCGCGGCGCAGCAGCGCGGCGGCGGCATCAAGCTCGTCGAGGGTGAAGCGGACCGCCACTCAGGCGGTCGTCTTCTTGCTGGCCGCCTTCTTGGCCGTGGCCTTCTTTGCCGTGGTCTTCTTGGCGACCGTCTTCTTGGCAGCCGTCTTCTTCGTCGCTGCGGCCTTCTTGGTCGCCGCCTTCTTGGCGGTCGCCGTCTTGGCCGTGGCCTTCTTCGTCGCCGGCTTCTTCTCGGCCGGCGCCTTCTTCGCCGCCGCCTTCTTGAACGCGCCACGGCCCTTCTTGACCGGCGCCGCGGCGAGCAGCTCGATGCACTGGGCCTCGGTCAGCTCCTTCGGCTCCTGGTCCTTCGGGATGCGCGCGTTCTTCTCGCCATCGGTGATGTACGGGCCGAAGCGGCCGTTGAGCACCTGCACGCCGTTGCCGAAGTCCTTGATGATGCGGTTGGCGATCATCTCCAGCTTTTCCTGCACGATCTGCAGGGCGCGCGGCAGCTCGATGGTGTACGGATCGTCCTCGGCCTTGAGCGAGGCATAGGTGCTGCCCTGCTTCACGAACGGACCAAATCGGCCCACACCCACGCTCACCTCGTCGCCGTTCTCGGCCTGGCCGAGCTTGCGCGGCAGCTTGAACAGCTCCAGCGCCTCGTCCAGCGTGATGGTGTGCATGCTCGTGCCGGGACGCAGGCTGGCGAACTGCAGCTTCTCGTCGGTGTCCTTGTCGCCGATCTGCGCATACGGCCCGTAGCGGCCCAGCCGCACCGACACCGGCTTGCCGGTCTTCGGATCCGTGCCGAGCTCGCGCGCGCCGGTGGCTTCGCTGCGATCGACTGTTTCGGTCTTCTCTTCCACCTGCTGCTTGAACGGCTGCCAGAAGCGCTCCATCAGCGGCACCCACGCCTCTTCGCCGCGGCTCACCGCGTCCAGCTCGTCCTCGAGCTTGGCGGTGAAGTCGTAATCGACGTAGCGCGTGAAATGCGAGGTGAGGAACTTGCTCACCGCGCGGCCCACGTCGGTGGGCTTGAAGCGGCGGCTGTCGAGGAACACGTATTCGCGGTTGAGCAGCACCTGGATGATGCTGGCGTAGGTGGACGGACGCCCGATGCCGTATTCCTCCAGGGTCTTCACCAGGCTCGCTTCGGAATAGCGCGGCGGCGGCTCGGTGAAGTGCTGGTCGGCCACGATGTCGTGCAGCGCGACCTGCTCGCCGACGTCCAGCTTCGGCAGGCGGCGGCCTTCGTCGTCATCGTCCGCGCTCTTCTGGTCGCGGCCTTCTTCGTACACGGCGAGGAAGCCCGGATCGACCACGGTGGTGCCGGTCGAACGGAACGCGGCATCGCCGCCGGCGACGTGCTTGAGGTCGAAGTCCACCGACACGGTGTTGAGCGTGGCGTGGATCATCTGGCAGGCGACGGTGCGCTTCCAGATCAGCTCGTACAGCTTGCGCTGCTCGTCGTTGAGGAACGACGCCACCTCGCGCGGCGTGCGCATGGCCGAGGTCGGGCGCACCGCTTCGTGCGCTTCCTGCGCATTCTTGGACTTGGCCTTGTAGGTCTGCGGATGATCCGGCAGCGCCTTGCGGCCGAAGTCGCGCGCGATCAGCTCGCGCAGCTCGCCCACGGCGTCTTCGGACAGCGCGACCGAGTCGGTACGCATGTAGGTGATCAGGCCGACATTACCCTCGCTGCCCAGCGAGACACCTTCATACAGGCCCTGCGCGATCTTCATCGTGCGGCTGGTGGAGAAGCCCAGCTTGCGCGCGGCTTCCTGCTGCAGCGTGGAGGTGGTGAACGGCGGCGCCGGACGGCGCTTGCGCTCCTTGCTGCCCACTTCGCTGACGGTGAGGCGGCCATGCGCAGCCTCCTTCAACGCCGCGCGCGCGGCCATCGCGTCGTGTTCGTTGGTGAGGTCGAACTGCTCGAATTTCTTGCCGTTGAGCTTGGTGAGGCGGGCAGTGAAGTCGCCCTCGGCATGGCGCAGCGCGGCCTCGACGGTCCAGTATTCGCGCGCCTTGAACGCCTCGATCTCTTCCTCGCGCTCCACGATCATGCGCAGCGCCGGCGACTGCACGCGGCCGGCGGAGAGTCCGCGCTGCACCTTGCGCCACAGCACCGGCGAGAGGTTGAAGCCCACCAGGTAATCCAGCGCGCGACGCGCCTGCTGCGCATCGACCATGTCCAGCGAGAGCTGGCGCGGCGCCGCCACGGCGGCCTTGATCGCCTTGGGCGTGATCTCGGAGAACACCACGCGATGGAGCTGCTTGCCCTTGGTCAGGCCGCGCTCCTTGAGGATCTCGCTGATGTGCCAGGAGATGGCTTCACCCTCGCGATCCAAGTCGGTCGCGAGATAGATGTCGTCAGCCACCTTGGCTGCCTTGGCGATGGCATCGACGTGCTTCTCGTTGCGATCGATCACCTCGTAGGCCATGGCAAAGCCGTGGTCGGGGTCGACGGCCCCTTCCTTCGGCTTGAGGTCACGCACGTGACCGTAGGAGGCCAGGACCTGGAAGTCCTTGCCGAGGTATTTGTTGATCGTCTTGGCCTTGGCCGGCGACTCGACGATAAGCAGGTTTTTTGCCATGAAACTCGGTATCCGCCATCAATGGCCGCCCATCCGGGGCCGGCCTCTATATTTAGTTAAAGGCATGCCGACTCAACCTCGTCAAGCTCGGCCATGTGAAAACGAGTGGCGGTACGGCTTTGGCTAGCCCGGCAACCGCTGGTAGCGATTGCCGGGCAGGGCTTCGACCTTGCCGTCCAGTTCCAGCAACAACAACGCAGTCGTCAGGCCGGCGACAGGCTGAGCCACGCGACCTGCCAGCTCGTCGAGCGCCATGGGGCCATGCCCGAGCGCATCCAGCACGATCTGGCCGGCCGCATCCGTTGGTGCGGCCGGCGCGGGATCGGTGGGATCGTCAAGCCGGCTGGCCAGCTCCCGGCCCAGCGCCACCGCGGCTGGCGCCAGTGCGTCCACGATTTCGCCAGCTGTCTCAACCAGCCGTGCGCCATCGCGAATCAACTGGTGGCAGCCGCGCGCGAGCGGATTATGAATGGAACCGGGGAGGGCGAATACCTCCCGCCCCTGTTCGGCCGCCAGCCGGGCCGTGATCAGTGAGCCGGAAGGCAGGCCGGCTTCCACCACCAGGGTGCCCAGCGCCAGCCCGGACAGCAGGCGATTGCGGCGCGGGAAGTGGTCCGCCCGGGCCGGCGTTCCGGGCGGAAATTCGCTGACCAGCGCCCCCTGCCATGCGATGCGGCGGGCCAGCGCGTGGTGCTTGCGCGGGTAGACACGGTCCGGCCCGGTGCCGATCACCGCCACGGTCGGCAGCCCGGCATCCAGCGCCGCCTCATGTGCCGCACCGTCGATCCCGTCCGCCATGCCGCTGGCGACGACAAAGCCTGCCCGCCCCAAGGCCTGGGCGAACGCCCGGGCATGCGTGCGGCCGCTCAGGGTCGAAGCACGCGCACCCACGATGGCTACCTGAGGATGAAGCAGCAGCTCTGCACTGCCGGCCACGAACAAGGCAGCCGGCGGTTGCGGGATGGTTTCCAGCAATGGCGGGAAATCCTCGTCGGTGCAGCACAGCAGGCGATGGCCTGGCTGGTCCAGCCAGGCCAGGTCCGCGGCGAGGCGCTTTTCGCAGGGGTGCCGCAGCCAGTCGCGGGCGGCATCGGGCAGCGAGTCGGACTGCGCGCTCAGGGACCGCAGCGCCGCATGGATGTCGCCGGCCTGGCCGGCCAGGCACTCGCGAAGGCCTGCCGGCCCGAGGCCGGGCGTACGCAGCAGGATCAGCCACGCACGGAAAAAGTCGGTATCGATCATGGCCGCCAAGCCTAGGGGCGGCCACAAAAAGAAACGGCGCGGTCATGACCGCGCCGTTCTGTCATCCATTGCCGCGAGGCTTACTCCGGCAGTTCGAGCTTGTCGTGCTTATGCACCGGGCGCAGGCCGTCCATGATCAGGCCGTAGCTCACGCGATCGAAGGTGCGGAACACCATCACGTGGCCGACGAACTCCTGCGGCAGCGTCACGCTCTTGCCGGTGCCGCGGTTCCAGCTGTTGCTGGCCACGTCGTCGGGAATGGATTCGCCCGGCTGGTAGATCGAATAGGTCTGGCCGTTCTCCACGCCGTCCTGCGCGCCGATGTTCAGCGCGACCACCTGGCGCGGCCCGACCGCGTCGTGGGCATCGGCGAATGCGATCACGCGCGCGTTGCCCGGCAGCGACTTCGGCGCATGCGGGTAGTAGTACGGGTCGTACGGCTTGTCGTCGATCGGCAGGATGCGGTCGCCCTTGCGGATCTCCAGCGTGGAGTCGAGCAGCAGCAGGGTGGTCGGATCGCCGGTGCGCAGCACTTCGGCGGTGCCGATCACGCTGACTTCGGTGCCGATGTCCTCGCCCTTGCCGTAGTAGCCGTCGTTGCGCGATTCCTCGTACCACGGCGTGCGCACGGTGGACACGTCGCTGTCCAGCGGATGCGCCAGCAGGTCGCCGCCGTTGTCGCGGCCCTTGCTGCCGTTGTAATTGCGGAAGGTCTGCGACGGGCGAACGATGGCGACGCGCTGGCCCGGCTCGGCCTGCAGGTTGCGCACGTAGACGTTGCGGCCCACGGTGCCACGCAGGTCGGCTTCTTCAAAGCCCACCACGTACGGCAGCGACTTCACCTGGTTGGTGTCGAGCACGCGCATTTCCTTGAGGAACATGCGCAGGTCGGACAGCGGAATCGCGGGAATCGGCTCGCCTTCGGTGCGTACGCGCGGCTGCAGACCCACGCGCGGACCATTGATGAAGGACAGGTTGAGCACGTCACCCGGATAAATGAGGTGCGGGTTCTGCACCTGCGGGTTCGCCTGCCAGATCTCGGGCCATAGCCACGGCTTGGACAGGAAGCGTGCAGAGATCGCCCAGAGCGTGTCGCCCTTGCGCACCGTATAGGTATCGGGGTGATCGGCGCGCAATTGCGCACCCGCAGCGTAAACAGCCACCGTGACCAGCATGCCGGCCAGCAGCCCAATGGACTTTCTGATCATAAACGGGAATCCCCCATCCCCCGACGCTCGGGCGAGTGTAACCGAACCACTTGTTCACGCAACCGTGTCCAGTTGGCAAAACGGCATGCCTTCCGAGGGTTTGGCGGCGTACAATAAGGCGCATTCTAGATCGCGCGCGGGCTTGGTTTTCACCAAATTGCCCGCAGTTTGAGCGCCTGAGGTAAAGCCATGTCCGTCCTGACCATCATCGAATTCCCCGACCCCCGCCTGCGCACCAAGGCCGAGCCCGTGCGCGTTTTCGACGCGGATCTCAAGCAGTTCGTGGCCGACATGTTCGAGACCATGTACGAAGCCAACGGCGTGGGACTGGCCGCCACCCAGGTCAACGTGCACCAGCAGGTGCTGGTCGCCGACATGAGCGAGGAGCGCAATGAGCCGCTGGTGCTGATCAACGCGCAGATCGTCGCGAAGGACGGCGCGCAGGTCTATCAGGAAGGCTGCCTGTCGTTTCCCGGCATCTATGCGGACGTGACGCGCGCGCTGAAGGTGAAGGTCAAGGCGCAGGACGTGGACGGCAATACCATCGAACGCGAGTTCGAAGGCCCGCTGGCCGTGTGCATCCAGCACGAGATGGACCACCTCGCCGGCAAGGTGTTCGTGGACTACCTGTCGCCGCTCAAGCGCTCCATGCTGCTCAAGCGCCTGGAGAAGCAACGCAAGCAGGCGGCCAGCGCTTGAAGCTGCGCGTCGTTTTCGCGGGCACCCCCGACTTTTCCGTTCCCTGCCTTGAAGCCTGCCGCGCCAGCGGCGCCGAGGTGGTGGCCGTCTATACGCAGCCCGATCGCCCCGCGGGTCGCGGCCGCAAGCTGACGCCGAGCCCGGTGAAACAGGCTGCCGTTGCGGCCGGCATTCCGGTCGAGCAACCCGAATCGCTGAAATCCGCTGAAGCGCAGGCGACGCTCGCTGGCTACAAACCTGACCTGATGGTGGTGGTGGCCTATGGCCTGATCCTGCCGCGCAAGGTGCTGGCGATGCCTCGCCTGGGCTGCTGGAACGTGCACGCCAGCCTGCTGCCACGTTGGCGCGGTGCCGCGCCGATCCAGCGCGCCATCCTCGCGGGCGATGCCGAGAGCGGCGTCGACCTGATGCAGATGGAGGCAGGTCTCGACACCGGCCCGGTACTGCTGGAACGCCGTACGCCGATTTCGCGCGACGACACCGGCGGCTCGCTGCACGACCGCCTCGCCGCGCTTGGCGCGGACGTGCTCGCCGAAGGCCTGGCCCGCGTGATGGCGGGCGAAACACTGGCTTCGCGTGCGCAGCCGGAAGAGGGCGTCACCTACGCGCACAAGCTGGACAAGGCCGAGGCGCGGCTGGACTTCGCACGACCGGCGATCGAGCTGGAACGCCAGGTGCGCGCGTTCGATCCGTGGCCGGTGGCCGAAGGCGAGGTGGCGGGCGAAACGCTGCGTATCTGGGCCGCACGAGCCATCGACGGGCAGCCTGGCGCCGCGCCCGGCAGTGTGTTGAACATGGCTCGCGACGGCATCGACATCGCCTGTGGTGAAGGCGCCTTGCGCGTGACGGCGCTGCAGCGCGCCGGCGGCAAGCGCGTCACGGCGGCGGACTACCTCAATGCCATGAGAACCCGCGACGCTTCATAGCCGCCATTCCGACGCAGGCCGGAGGCGCTTCGCAACAGCCGAAGGCTGGTCATCCAATGGAGATATCGCTGGGTGATCGCCAAAGCGTACAAGTCGGTTCCCTCGCGACAGCCTGGCCGTGCCGCTACTGGATTCCGGCCTGCGCCGGAATGACGGCCATGAGGGCTTTCGCCTTTACTCCCGCTTCTCACCCCTCTCCGCTACTTTCTTCCCCATGACCGACACCCGCGCCCTCGCCGCCCAGGCCCTTGCCGATGTCGCCCTGCGCGGCGCTTCGCTGCGTGACGCCATGGAGCGTTACGCGCCCAAGTTGCCCGACGCGCGTGACCGCGCCCTGTTGATGGCGTTGCTGAGCGACGGTGCGCGCTGGTGGCTGCGTTTCGATGCGGCACTGGATCGCCTGCTCGACAAGCCGCTGCGCCAGAAGGAACCGGCCATCCACGCATTGCTGGTGCTGGGGCTGGTGCAGCTGGAGATCCTGCAGCTGCCCGACTATGCCGCCGTGGCGGCGACCGTGCAGGCCGCCAGGGCATTGCAGCGACCGCGGTTCGCAGGGCTGGTCAATGCGGTGCTGCGCCGCTGGCAGCGCGAGCGCACCGAGTTGCTGGCCGCGCTCGATGCGAAACCGCAGACGCGCCATGCACACCCGGCGTGGCTCGCCAAAGCCATTGCGCGCGACTGGCCCGCGCAGGCGGATGCCGTGATGGCCTCGGACAACCTCGAGCCGCCGCTGATGCTGCGCGTGAATCGCCGGCGCACCGATCGCGAGTCGCTGATGGAGCGCCTGCGTCTGGATGGCTATACGGTGGACGCGCACCCATGGCTGGCGGATGGCATCGTGCTTCCGCACAGCAGCGACGTCACGCGCATGCCCGGCTTTGCCGCCGGCGAGTTCGCCGTGCAGGACGGCGCCGCGCAGATCGCGGGCGACCTGGCGGATCTTCGCAGCGGGCAACGCGTGCTCGATGCCTGCGCCGCGCCGGGCGGCAAGGCCTGTCACCTGCTGGAACGCGAGGACATCGCGCTCACCGCGCTGGAGTTCGAGCCCAAGCGCGCGCAGCGCATCACGCAGAATCTCGAACGCCTGGGCCTCACGGCCGACATCGTCATCGGCGACGCCGGCGATCCGTCCGCGTGGTGGGATGGCAAGCCCTTTGATCGCATCCTGATCGATGCTCCCTGCTCCGCCACCGGCGTGATGCGCCGCCGGCCCGACGTGCGCCTGCACCGGCGCGACAGCGACATCGCGCCGCTGGCCGCCCAGCAACGGCGCATCCTGGAGGCGCTGTGGCCGTTGCTCGCACCGGGCGGCAAGCTCGTCTACATCACCTGTTCGCTGCTGCGTGACGAGAACGAGGCCGTGGTGAACGGCTGGCTGGAAGGCCGCCAGGACGCGCGCGCCGCAAGCTTCTCGTTGCCCGCGGGACAGCCGGCGGCGGTGGGTTGGCAGGTGCTGCCCGGCGATGGTGACCTCGACGGCATGTACTATGCGGTCCTCGAGAAGTCCTGAAGCCGCCGCTTTGCGCGCCGCGCGCATGGCCGCCATGCCCACGCGGCTCAGCACGCCATAAGCGGCGGCCCGTTACGCTTTGGAACTGCTTGTGACGCGGCCACGCCGCCTCCGGAATCCACGCATGCTCACCACCTCCCAAGCCACCACGCAGGAACGCCGCCAGTTCTGGCTGCTCTTGTTGATCGCCCTGGTGGTGATCGGCGCCGGCATCGGCCTGCGCGATCCCTGGCCGTCGGACGAGCCGCGCTTCGCGCTGGCCGCCAAGCAAATGGTGGAGAGCGGCGACTGGCTGTTCCCGCATCGCGGCAGCGAGCTGTATTCGGACAAGCCGCCGATGCTGTTCTGGCTGGAGGCCGCCAGCTACAAGGTGATCGGCAACTGGCGCATCGCGTTCCTGCTGCCGTCGCTGCTGGCCGCGCTCGGTTGCCTGCTGTGCGTGTACGACCTCGGCCGACGGCTGTGGAACCGCCAGGTGGGCCTGTATGCCGCCTCGGCGCTGCTGATCACGTTCCAGTTCGTCTACCAGACCAAGCGTGCGCAGATCGATCCGCTGGTGATGTTCTACATCACCGCGGCCAACTGGGGCCTGCTGGTGCACCTGCTCAAGGGGCCGAACTGGCGGGCATTCTGGTTCGGCTGCTTCTGCGCGGGACTGGGCGTGATCACCAAGGGCGTGGGTGTGCTCGCGCTGCTGATGCTGGTGCCCTACCTCGTCGCCAGCTTCGGCCAGTGGAACGGCGTGGCGCGCATGGGCGCGGGCGCGTGGTGGCGCTGGGTGCTGGGACTGGTCGCCGTGCTGGCGGCGATCGCGGTGTGGCTGGTGCCCATGCTGCTGGGCGCGAAGGCCCACGCGAACGACCCGGCCTACGCCGCCTACGTCAACGACATCCTGTTCCACCAGACGGCGGGGCGCTATGGCAAGTCGTGGGATCACCACCACAACACGCTCTACTACGTGCCGATCGTGCTGTTCACCTGGCTGCCGCTGTCGCTGACCTACCCGGGCACGCTGCCGCGCTGGTGGCGCGCACTGAAGGAAAAGGATGCGCGGATCCTGCTGCCTCTGGGCTGGATCGTGCTGCTGCTGGTGTTCTTCTCCATCCCCAAGGGCAAGCGCGACGTCTACATCATGCCGGCGCTGCCGATGCTGGCACTGGTGACCGCGCCGTACCTCGGCGAGCTGCTGCACAAGCGCTGGCTGCGCATCGCCGGGCTGGTCTTCATCGGCGTGATGGGTGCGGCGATGCTTGTCATGGGCATCGCCGGGCTCGCGGTGCATCCGAAGGCCACCACCAATTTCGCCATCGCCCGCGGCTTCGAGGACGGCGGACGCGCCCTGTGGTGGATGGGCACCACGCTCGGCGCCATCCTGTTGCTGCTGGTCGCCGCGCTGCGCGTGCGCCGCGCCGTGGCCGCGGTGGCTGGCGGCATGGTGGCGATGTGGCTGGTGCTGGGGTTCTGGGCGTATCCGATCCTCAACGATTCCAGTTCCGCCGCGGGCGTGATGCAGGAAGTGCGCGACCGCCTACCTGCCGGCGACCAGCTCGGCATGGTGGCGTGGAAGGAGCAGAACCTGTTGATGCTCAACCGTCCAGCGGTCGATTTCGGCTTCACCCAGCCGTGGCACGACCAGTACGCCGCCGGCGTGAAGTGGCAGGCACAGGATCCCGCGCATCGCTGGTTGTTCGTGCTCGACCCGGTGATGGGGCAGTGCGTGGACCGCAGCAAGGCGATCAGCCTGGGCCACGCGAATCGTCGCGAGTGGTGGATGTTCAAGGCCGATGCAGTGACCCCGGGCTGTCTGCCGGACGAGAGCATCGATCGCCTGCCGGCGGCCGCCGTCGACGAGTAAGCATGCAGGGGCGGCGCCGCACGTGGCGACCGTCCTGGCTATCCGGCCAGCAGTGCCTGGTAGATCGCCTCGGTGCGCTGGACGAACAAAGGCAGCCCGAAGTCGCGCTCGGCATGCGCGCGTGCGGCCGCGCCCATGGCGGGCAGCGATGCGCGTTGTTCCAGGATGGACGTCACGGCAGCGGCGATGGCCGCCCGGTCGCGCACCGGCACCAGCCAGCCATCCTTGCCCGGCTCCAGGTTCTCGGGCAGCCCGGCGTAGTCGCTGAGCAATACCGGCTTGCCCATCGCCATCATTTCGCGACATGCGAAGGAGATGGTTTCGACGTCGTAGGACAGTACGAAACCCGCATCGAGCGCCGCCACCATCGGCCGCGGATCGGTGAGCACGCCCGGGAACACCACCGTGTCCTGCAGGCCCAGCGCCGCGACGCGCTCGCGTTCGGCGGCCTTGGGCGGCACGCCGGCGATCACGATACGCAGGCGATGTCGCAGCTCGGGCACAAGCGTGGCGACAGCCTCCAGCAGATCCATCCAGCCCTTGTAGGCTGCGGTGCCGGCATTGCTGCCCAGCAGCAGCATGTCACCGTCCACGCCCCAGCGTTCGCGCAACCCGACTGCCTCGCCGGTCGGCCGGGGCGACCAGTGCTCGATGTCGATGCCGTTGTGGACCGTCGACAGGCGGCACCGCCGATAGGCCGTCGTGGCCAGTTCGCGGCGGGTGTCATCGCACACGGCGATCACCTGGTCGGTGCGACGCGCACGCAGCCAATGGCCGATGCCGCGCACCGGCTTGGAGTTGTGCTTGGTCCAGACCACGGCGGGCCGGCTCGCCGGCATCGCCGACAGCACGAGCCGGTGGTCGGCCGAACCGTTCACGTGGACGATGTCGAAGGCGTGCGTGCGCAGGTAGTCCGCCAGCTGCGAACGGGCACGCCGCCGGGCGCGCCAGCGGCCCAGGCCATTGGGAAAGGGCTGGTCCAGCACGAACACGCCGGGCAGCGCGCGCGCCTCGTGGTTGAGGCGGCTGCCGGGCGGGGCGGCGACGTGAATCTCGTGGCGCGACGCCAGCGCCGCGGCCAGCGTGCGGATGTACGTGGTGTGACCCCCACCATCACCCGAGTGGAAGTTGGTGAATAAGAGCTTCACGCCCAAGCCTCAAGGAAAGACAACGAACCCGCCGCAGGAATCTGCCGGGATATGAACCCTATCTCTCTTGTACTAGGGGAAGGATCGGGTTTTCCCCATAGAATGTCATAGATTGTACAGGCGGATTCCTGTTCCCTTCGGCATGAGTGGAGCAGCAGCCACGTCGGTATGCACGGCGTAGGACTGGCTTCGCTGGCCGGAATTGATCGAGGATGGAATGAGAGAAGTTGCACCTGCCACCGTGGCCGCGCGTACTGCCCCGCTGGTATCCACGCTGTTGCTTGCGCTGCTTCCGCTCTCATTCGCGACTCCCGGCCGGGCCAAGGTGACCCTGGTGGGCGTGCTGTTCTTCTATGGCTTGTATCTGCTGATCGCCGACCGGACGGCCCGCGCCATCTATCGCGGGGCGCGCCCCATCACGTGGTTGTGCTGGGCCGCCGTGCTGTTCGCGGCGGCGAACATCCTGGGCCATGGCCTGCACTGGAACGAGTTCGACCTGCCCTCGCACATCCTGCTGTTCCTCGGCATCACCGCCGTCTTTACCCGGCCACTGCGGATGGCGTGGTTCTGGCGCGGGCTGAGCATGACGGCGGCGGTGCTCGGCCTGGTCTGCATCTACCAGCACTATTTCCAGGGCGCCGAGCGCGCCTCGGGCATCGATGGCGGCGACTGGGGCGTGATCGAGCTGGCCATGTTCATGCTGGTGCTGTCGCTGAGCAGCGTGGTCCAGTTGCTGCGGCCGCAGCTCGCGCTGACGGAACGCGTCTTCCATGCGCTCTGCGCCGCGCTCGGCATGTTCGGCGCGCTGCTGACGCAGAGCCGAGGCCCGCTGCTGGCCTGCGTCCCCGTGTTCGCCCTGGTGATCGGCTGCTCGATCTATCGCACGCGGCAGTGGCGCGCACCCCTGGTCGTGCTGGCGGGCGCCGTGCTGGTGGCCTCGGGGGCGGTGCTGCTGATGCGGGGCGAGATCGTGGCCCGCTTCGACGCGATCGGCCATGAAGTGCGCACGTACAGCAGCAACGATACGCAGGGTGCCGTGCGCGAACGCCTGGAAATGTGGCGGGTCGCCACGCGGGCCTTCGTCGAGCACCCCGTGACCGGCGTGGGCATCGACCAGTTCGGCAAGTACACGCAATCGCAGGTGAAGCTTGGCCTGGCCAGCGATTCCATCGCCAAGTACGAACACCCGCACAGCGAATACCTGGAGGCGGCGGTGGCCGGCGGCGTGCCCGGGCTGATCCTGTTGCTGCTGTTGTTCGGCATGCCGCTGGTGCTGTTCGCGCGGCGTGTGTTCGACCGGGATGACGCGGTGGCCATCTCGGCCATGATCGGCCTGCTGACGGTGCTGATGTATGTGCTGTGCGGGCTGACCGACAATGTGTTCTATCGTTCCATGCCCCATTCGCTGTTTTTCTTCCTGGTGCTGGGCATGACGGTGCAGATCAGCCGCCTGCGCGCGACCGGAGCCTGACCGCGCCGTCATGGCGCCGGTGCCACTTCCACCTTTCAGCGCGACTCCATGGCCCGCATCAACCTCATTGCGTGGGACAACAACCGTGGCCTGAGCCATGACATCCGCCTGCTGCGCGACGCGCTGCGCGAGCTGGGCCACGAGGTGAGCTTCACGCCGGCCAGCGCGCCGCGAAAGCGCCGCTGGTGGCAGAAGCTTGCCCTGCGCTGGAGCGCCAGCCGCAAGGCACCTCGGTACGACCTCAACATCACGCTGGAACACGCCAGCCCCGAGCACCTGCCGCTGGCGCGGCTCAATGCGTTCATCCCCAATCCGGAATGGTTTTCCCAGCGCGACCGCAAGCAACTGGCGCGCTATGACGTCGTGCTCACCAAGACGCGCGAAGCGACCGGGATCTTCCAGCGGCTGGGCGTGCGCACGCTGCCGATCGGCTTCCACAGCACCGATTGCCTGCAGCCCGCCCGCGAACGCCAGCCCACCTTCCTGCATCTGGCCGGTGCCAGCCGGATGAAGGGCACGGAGCGCCTGCTGGCGACATGGCGGCGGCATCCCGAATGGCCCGTGCTGCACGTGCTGCAGGCGCCGGGCGTCGGTCCGGATGTCGACCTTTCGGCGGCCAACATCGTGCATCGCCGCGAATACGTGGCCGACATCGCCGAGATCCGCACGCTGCAGAACAGCCACGCGTTCCACCTGTGCCTGTCCGAGACGGAAGGCTGGGGCCATTACATCGTCGAGGCCTTGAGCTGCGGCGCCGTGGTGCTGACCTGCGATGCGCCGCCCATGAACGAACTGGTCACGGCCGCGCGCGGCGTACCGGTCGCGGCGACCCCGGACGGCCCACTCAACCTCGCCATCCGTTACCTGTTCGACGAGGTCGCACTGGAGGCCGCCGTCGAGCGCTGCCGTCGCATGGAACAGGCCGAATGGGAGCAGTTGGGCGCTGCCGCCCGCGGCTGGTACGTGGACAACCAGCAAGGTTTCGGGGCACGGCTGGACGCGGCGCTGCAGCAGTTGCTCTGACCGGGTAATACCCGCGTCATGGCGGCCCGTCCAGCGGAATGCGTGGCCTTGGCCTTCCTGCCGCCTCTAGAATCTCGCCATGCCTACCTTCCCCCTCACCCTCGTGGTCATCACCTACAACGAGGCGAACAGCATCGCCCGCTGCCTCGACAGCGTGCCGTTCGCGGCCGAGAAGCTGGTGATCGACAGCGGCAGCACGGACGACACCGTCGCCATCGCGCAGGCGCACGGCGCGCGCGTGGTGCACCAGGACTGGCTGGGTTTCGGCGCGCAGCGCAACTTCGCCACCACCCAGTGCAGCCATGACTGGATCCTGGCGCTGGATGCCGACGAATACCTCTCGCCGGAACTGGCCGCCGAACTGGAGCGCCGCCTGCCCGAGCTGATGGCCAGCGACAACAGCGCCGTGATCCTGCGCCGCGCCACCATCTACATGGGCGCGCCGATGCGCTGGTACCTGCCGTCGATGGGCGAGAAGATGGCCCGCCTGTTCCACCGCGACCGCGCGCGCTGGAAGGACGTGCGCGTGCATGAGTCGCTGGTGTTCGATGGCCCGTCGGTGACGCTGCATGCGCGCTTCAACCACGAGAACAACCCGAGCCTGCCGCAGAAGCAGATCAAGGTGCTGCGCTACGCGGAGCTGAAGTGCCGCGACTGGCTGGAGAAGAACAAGCCGGTGCGCATGTGGCAGACACCGTTCGTGTATCTGCTGGCCTTCATCAAGGATTACTTCTTCCGCCTCGCCTTTCTCGACGGCTGGCGCGGCTTCGTAATCGCCCAGACAGCTGCCTCGTACGCGGCCTACAAGCGCATGCGTTACTACGAGATGCGCCGCAACCCCGCTTCGCTGGAAAGCGCCGCGGACGCCCTGATTCGCCACGGTATCGATCGATGAGCAAGCAGCACTATTTACTCTACGGCTCGGAGCGCTACGCGCTGGCCATCCTCCGTCCGGTGCAGGAAGCCATCCGCGCGCGCGGCGACGAGGCCGCCTGGTTCTTCGATGGCCCCGGCGCGGAAGACCTGGTGGAGGGCGAGCGCCTGCTCACCGTGCAGGAGGTGCGCGCGTGGAAGGCGCGCGCGGTGATCACTTCCAGCAATGCCGTGCCGCACTTTTTTCCGGGCGTGAAGGTGGAAACCTTCCACGGCTTCGACGCAGGCAAGCCGCGTCACATCTACGTGCGCGGCTTCTTTGACCTGTACTGCACCACGGGCCCGCGCGACACGGCGAAGTTCAACGAGATCGCCGACCGCGTGGGCCATTTCTCGGTGGTGGAAACGGGCTTTCCCAAGCTCGACCCTTTCATGAAGCAGATCAGCGGCCCCATCCCGCCGGTGCGCCAACCGCCCGTGATCCTTTACCACTCCACCTTCTCGCCGTCGTGGAGCGCGGCCGAAACGCTGTATGAAGAGGTGAAGCGCCTTTCGCGCGACGGCCGCTGGCGCTGGATCGTCACCTTCCATCCGAAGATGAATCCGGAGACGACGGCCAAGTTCAAGGCGCTGCAGAACGAGTACCTGAGCTTCGCCGAGAACGACAACATCCTCGAACTGTTCCCGCAGGTCGACATGATGTGCTCGGACACCTCATCCGCGCTCAACGAGTTCCTGCTCACCGGCAAGCCGGTGGTGACCTTCAAGAACCGCCGCCCGGGTCCGCAGCTGATCGATATCGACGAGGTGGCGCAGTTCGAGCCGGCGATCGAGCGGGCGCTGGCGCGGCCGCCCGAGCTGATGCAGGCCATCCGCGAGTATGGCGACGCCATCCATCCCTACCGGGACGGCCACTCCAGCGAGCGCATCCTGAAGGCCATCGATGGCTTCATCGCCGCCGGCGGCCGCAACCGCCGCCGCAAGCCGTGGAATTTCTGGCGGAAGCTGAAGATTCGGCGGCGCATCGGCTACTGGGGGCCGGTCTGAAGCGTCAGGACTGAGAGGGGCCCGTACCCTCACCCCAACCCCTCTCCCGAGGGGAGAGGGGCTGACGCTCGAGCTCTTCCCCCGATAAAAGTTGAGCCTGACCCTTGAACCCTTCTCCCTCCGGCGACCCGAAGGTAGTCCCTGTGGGAGAGAAGGTACCGGCCCCACGGGACATCCTTCGGTCGCAGGCGGATGAGGGTCCGGGGCGGAGCGAAGCACGGCCCTCTTGCACTCCCTGAATTCCCGTTCGGACCGGCCTGCGCGGCTCGGGATAGAATCGTCTCAACACCATCAAGAAGACTGCCCGTGGCATCCAGCAGCTACAGCCGCTCCGAACACCTGCGCTCCCTCTGGCCCTGGCTGCCACTGTGGGCCCTGGCCGCTTTGCTGGCGATCTTCTCGCACGGTCCGATGCCGCTGTACTCCACCCGCACGCTTGCCGTCGCGTGGGAGATGTGGAACCACCATCACTGGCTGGTGCCGCACATCAATGGCCAGCCGTACAGCGAGAAGGTGCCGCTGCTGTTCTGGCTGATCCACGCCGGCTGGGCGGTGTTTGGCGTCAACGACATCTGGCCGCGCGTGCTGGAAGTGATCTTCGGCGGCGCGCAGCTGGTGCTGGTCTCGGTACTGGCGACGCGGCTGTTCCCCAACCGCCCGTGGGTGGCCAAGGGCGCGCCGTGGATGCTGCTGGCGCTGGGTTATGCGTTCCTGTTCGGCCTGCAGATCATGTACGAGGTGCTGCTGGCCGTCTGCGTGCTGGCCTCCCTGCTGTGCCTCACGCCCAAGCCGCAGCGCGCGGAGCCGCGCTGGGTGCTGTTCGGCCTGTGCGTCGGCGCCGGCCTGCTGACCAAGGGTCCGGTGATGTTCCTGCACATCGCCTTCCCGTGGCTGCTGGGCCCGCTGTGGAACGACTGGGCCCGTGACAACCGCGCGCGCTGGTACGGCCGTGGCGTGCTGGCCCTGCTGCTGGGCGGCGCGATGCTGCTGGCGTGGGCGCTGCCGGCCGGTTTCTCCGGTGGCGAGGCCTACCGCCAGCGGCTGTTCTTCACCCAGACCGCCGGCCGCGTGGTGGATGCGTTCGACCACGCCCGCCCGTTCTGGTGGTACCTGCCGATGATCCCGGCGCTGCTGTTCCCGTTCAGCGGCTGGCCGCGCGCGTGGGCGGCGCTGATCACGCTGCGTCGACCGCTCGACAGCGGCATCCGCTTCGCGCTGTGCTGGCTGCTGCCGGTGATGCTGTGTTTCTCCTTCATCAGCGGCAAGCAGCTGTACTACCCGTTGCCGGAATTCGCCGGTGCGGCCTTGCTCATCGCCGGCGCGGTCGCGGTGCTGCGCGACCAGCGTGCGCAGCTCGCCAACAATGCCTGGCTGGGCACCTGGCCACTGGGCGTGGGCGGCATCCTGTTCGGCGTGTTCCTGTTCGTGCTGCCGGTGCTGGTGGCGCACAACGACCTGCACGGCGAATGGTTCGACAGCACGCAGCGCTACAGCCGCTTCTTCAGCATCGTGTTCGTGCTGCTCGGCGGCCTGTTGCTGGTGCGCGGCCGCGGCGAAGTACGTCGACTCGCCTTTGCCGGCCTGCTTGGCACGCTGGCGCTCAATACGCTGTTTACCCTGACCATGTGGCAGAACTTCGACCTGCGTCCGTCCGCACACCTGCTGGGCGCTGCGGATGCCGAAGGTCGGGCGATCGGCTACCTGGGCAATTACGAGGGCCAGTTCCACTTCGAAGGCCGCATCACCCGTCCGATCGAGCGGCTGAGCGAGGGTGAGTCCCTGCAGAAGTTCGCGCAGGAGCATCCGGACGGCCTGGTCGTGGCCCGTCCGGAGAAGCTGGAGCCGACCGACCTGCGCTACCCGCTGCTGGTGCAGCCGTTCCGCTCCTCGTGGGTGGTGATCTGGCCGGCCAAGTCGCTGGCGGACCTGCGTGCCGGCCGCGTGCCGGCCGAGCCGCCGCATCCGACGCGGATCTACCAGGTCGACGAATGGCGCTTCCGCGCCCTGCAGTAAGCCCATGAACGACACGCTGATCGCCAACCTGCGAGCGCAATGCGGCGGCCCACGCGATGGCGCGTTGCTGCGCTTCTCGCTTGGCAACGCGTTGCTTGGCGCGGGCGATGCGGCGGGCGCGGCGGCCGAACTGAAGCGGGCGCTGGCGTTCGATGCGAACTATTCGGCGGCCTGGAAACTGCTGGGCAAGGCCCTCCTGGCGCTGGACGACAGGGCGGGCGCCGCCGAGGCCTGGCGGCAAGGCATGGCTGTGGCGCAAGCGCGCGGCGACAAGCAAGCCGAGAAAGAAATGACGGTGTTCCTGCGGCGGATCGAGAACCCGTAGCCCGCAAACGTGCGGTCATTCCGGCACCGGTCGGACGAGCGCGAAGCGCGCAGAACACCTGAAGGGCAGCGACCGAAGCGAGCCACCCAGTGGCGGCGATGCGTGTTTTTCGCGCGGTACTTGATGACCGCTCCCGCGAAACCCTGGCACTCAGGCAAGGCGATGCCGGCCTGCGCCGGCATGACGGCGCCGAAGGAGGCTTGCTCAGTCGTACGGGCTACGCCAGGCGTCCGCCGAATAACGCTTGTAATGCCACTGGTACTGCGTAAAGGCCAGTTCCACGCATTGCTCCACGCCACGATTGAGGGCGCGGCAGGCGACGGCCAGGTCCGCGTCGTCCAGCCCCGCCGGTGCGGGCAGCAGGTGGATGCGAAACCCCTCGCCGCGCGGCAACCGCTCGGCGAACGCGAACAGCACGGTGGCGCCGGTGCGCGCCGCCAGCCGCGGCAGCAGCACCATGGTCAGCGCCTGCTGGCCGAAGAACGGGGCGACCTCGCCTTCGCCCGCGCGCGGCTTCTGGTCGGGCAGGATGCCGACGGTGCCGCCCGCGGCCAGCCGCTTGTACAGCGTGCGCACGCCCGCGCCTTCGGCGCGCACCTGCTCGGGCGCCAGCGCGCCGCGCACCTTGCGCAGCAGGCCCTCCACCGCGGCGATGCGCGGGGGGCGATAGAGGATGGCCATCGGCGTCTTGCGGCACAGCCAGTAGTTCAGCAACTCCCAGCAGCCCAGGTGCGGCGCGGCGATGATCACGCCCTTGCCGGCAGCCAGCGCGGCGTCGAACAGCGCCTCGCCGCGCACGTCGCGCACCAGGTCGAGCGCGCGCTCGGCGTCACGCCCCCAGATGCCGGCGATCTCGATGGCCGACTTGCCGCTTTCCTCCATCACGCTGCGCAGCAGCGCCGCGTGGGCGGCTTCGTCGAGTCCGCGCCGGACGATGCGCAGGTTGACCGAGGTGATGTGCGCGGTCCGGCTATGGCGCCACAGGGAGAACCGGCCGATGGCCGCGCCCAAGCCGTGCAGCGTGTGCAGGGGCAGCTTTCCGAGCAGACGCAGGACGAGATAGAGGAGGGTGATGTCGAATCGCATGAGCGCCGCAGTGTAACCGGCCGCCGTGCCGCTTCACGGTTCGGTGACGTCGCCGCCGCTTCCATTCCTGCGCCCGAGGCTACCGCCGCTGGTAGCCAGGCCCTAAGCTTCCGGCCACTCCAGCCGTTATGCCTTCCATGATCGCCCTGATTCAGCGCGTCCTGTCCGCCCGCGTGGATGTCGACAACGAAACCGTGGGAGCCATCGGCCCCGGCCTGCTGGCGCTGGTCGCCGTGCAGCCCGGCGACGACGAGCCGCGCACGAAACGCATGCTCGAACGGCTGCTCGGTTATCGCGTGTTCGCCGACGAGCAGGGCCGCATGAACCGCTCGCTGGTCGACACCGGCGGCGAGCTGCTGCTGGTCAGCCAGTTCACCCTCGCCGCCGACACCCGTTCCGGCATGCGCCCCAGCTTCACCAGCGCGGCGACGCCCGAGGAAGGCCGGCGCTGGTTCGATCGGCTGGTCGAACTGGCGCGTGCCGCGCACCCCAGGGTGGAAATCGGTCGCTTCGGTGCCCATATGAAGGTGCATCTGGTCAACGATGGTCCGGTCACTTTCTGGCTGGAGACACCATGACCGCCGGTCCGCACCGCGCACCTCCTTCCTCGTCGAGAAAATCCCCGGAAGATGCCTATTTGGCGCGATTTTTGCGTGTCGGCCGTTCCGTTAATTTCACTTGAAAACTGGTCAAAAAAGCATCACATGGGTATACTGATCGGTTCCTGCATACGCGGCGGTAGGTATGAATAGCAAAGCTCCTGAGCAACAGTCTGAAATCAAGGCGCTCATCTCCAAGGGTCTGGAGCAGGGCTACCTGACTTACGCCGAGATCAACGACCACCTGCCCGACGACATCGTCGATCCGGAGCAGATCGAAGACATCATGGCGGTGCTCAAGGGCGTCGGCATCGAAGTGCACGACGCCGCGCCGGATGCCGACCCGCTGTCGGACACCGCCCCGGGCGCGTCCACCGACGATGAAGCCGCCGCCGAAGAAGCCGTGGCGCTGCTGTCGGCCGTCGACTCCGAAGTGGGCCGAACCACCGACCCGGTCCGCATGTACATGCGCGAGATGGGCACGGTCGAGCTGCTGACCCGCGAGGGCGAAATCGCCATCGCCAAGCGCATCGAGGAAGGCCTGGGCCAGGTGCAGACCGCGCTCGCCAGCTTCCCGCTGACCATCGAGCTGCTGCTCGAGGAATACGACCAGCACCTGGACGGCAAGCGCCGCCTGAGCGAGATCCTGGCCGGCTTCGCCGACCTGGAAGAAGCCGCCGATGCTGCCCAGGCCGCCCTGGCTGACGCCGCGGTGGACGACTCCGATGCCGAGGTCGAGGAAGAAGACGACGAGGCTGCGGGCGAAGACGAAGAAGCCGGTCCGACCGGTCCGGACCCGGAAGAGGTCAAGCGCCGCATGGAGCTGCTGCGCGACTACTACGGCAAGTTCCAGAAGGCGGCCGCCAAGGCCACCGACATCAATGACAAGAAGGTCACCAAGCTGCGCGACCAGATGGCTGAGGAGTTCCTCAAGCTCAAGCTGCCGTCCGCGCTGATCGACGGCTTCGTGCGCAAGCTGCGCGAAGTGGTGAACGACATCCGTCACCACGAGCGCGTGCTGATGGACATCTTCGTCAAGCACGTGAAGATGCCCAAGGCCGAGTTCCTCAAGGCGTTCCCCAGCAACGAGGGCAACCTCGAGTGGGCGAACGAGCTGGGCCGCAAGCGCCAGAAGTGGTCGCCGAACATCAAGCCGCACAAGGAAGCGATCGACGCCGAACAGGACAAGCTGGGCGCCATCGAGCGCAAGCTGTTCCTGCCGCTCACCGACATCAAGGAAATCAACCGCACGATGTCGATCGGCGAGGCCAAGGCCCGCCGCGCCAAGAAGGAAATGGTGGAGGCGAACCTGCGCCTGGTGATCTCGATCGCCAAGAAGTACACCAACCGCGGCCTGCAGTTCCTCGACCTGATCCAGGAAGGCAACATCGGCCTGATGAAGGCGGTGGACAAGTTCGAATACCGCCGCGGCTACAAGTTCTCGACGTACGCCACGTGGTGGATCCGTCAGGCCATCACGCGCTCGATCGCCGACCAGGCGCGCACGATCCGTATTCCGGTGCACATGATCGAGACGATCAACAAGATGAACCGCATTTCCCGCCAGATGCTGCAGCAGTTCGGCCGCGAGCCGACGCCGGAGGAGCTGGCCAAGGAAATGGACATGCCCGAGGACAAGATCCGCAAGATCCTGAAGATCGCGAAGGAGCCGATCTCGATGGAAACGCCGATCGGCGACGACGACGATTCGCATCTGGGCGACTTCATCGAGGACACCAACGCGTCCTCGCCGATCGAGTCGGCTACCGAAACGGGCCTGATGGAAACCGTGCGCGACGTGCTCGCCGGCCTCACCCCGCGGGAAGCGAAGGTGCTGCGCATGCGCTTCGGCATCGACATGAATACCGACCACACGCTGGAAGAGGTCGGCAAGCAGTTCGACGTCACCCGCGAGCGCATCCGCCAGATCGAGGCCAAGGCGCTGCGCAAGCTGCGTCACCCGAGCCGCTCGGAACAGCTGCGTTCGTTCCTCGACATCGACTGAGCACTACGCTGGTGCAAGTTGCAAAAAGCCCCGCGAGAGCGGGGCTTTTTGTTTGGGCTCGCGCTGCACCTGTAGGAGCGCACCCAGTGCGCGATCGCGGCGTCGGGACATCCCGCAGATCGGCTTTCGCCATAACCCTCTGCCGACCCAAAGGCCCATCGCGCACTGGGTGCGCTCCTACAGAGAGCAAGAGCACCCTCAACCCATATCGTAGAAAAACTGCTCCGAATCGATCTTGTCGTCCTTGACGTGGTACACGCAGACCTCGGTCATGGTGTTGCGCCCGTATTCCTTCATGGTCACGTCGAGTGACATCGTGATGGTGAACCAGTTGCCCGCGACGAGCGGCTCGCTCACCTCAATGCCGTGGATTTCCTGCACGCCGGCCTGGAAACGCTTGCCCTTCTCCAGGATCGCATCGAGGCCTTTCACGTTGCCCAGCGGGCCATTCGCCGCCGCCTCCGGCTCGGTGCTCACGGCATCCTTGGCGTACAGCTCATGTTGCGCCTCCTCGAACTGGCCATGGCGACACATGGCGACCAGGCGTTTGGCGACGGCTTCGGTACTCATGGCGGGAACTCCGACAAAGTGGGTCTCGCGAGACTAGCGCCGCGCCCGGAAGCCGGGCGTGAAGGCGCGGCGGTTGTCCGCCGCACCTGGCCGATCAGTGCTTGCCGACGTTGTCGGTTTCGCCGATGAAGCGCGCCACGTTGTCATGCAGCTGCTTCAGCGAATCCTCGTGCGCATAGACCATGTGGCCCGACGGGTACCACGAGTACGAGATGTTCTTCTGCAGCGTCGCCGGGATCGGCATGTGGTGCATCTCGTAGTCGGCCGCGAAATACGGCGTGGCGAGATCGTAGTAACCGCCATGCAGCGACACGCGCAGGTTCGGGTTGGTCTTCATCGCCGTGGCGAGATCGGGCATCACGTTGGTGGACTGCTGCAGCGACTCGGTGGCGCCCGGCGCCTTGTGCGCGAATTCCCAGTGGTCGATGTCGGCGAACAGGCGGTAGCTCTGGCCATCGCCGAACTTCAGGTCGCGTCGCACGTAGTCGTTGAACGCGGCCACGTAGGCCGAGCTGATCGCCGAGGACTGCGGATCGTATTCAGACGACTTGCTGAGCGGATCGAGCGACGGACCGGAGAAACGGGTGTCCAGACGGCCGGTGGTGATGTCGCCGTCGGCCTGCAATTCGTGCTCGAACATGCCGCCGTCGACGCGCAGGTTGGCCTTCACCAGGTAGGCCACCGGCAGGCCAGTGTACTGATGCAGGCGCTGCGCCACCGCCTGCTTGCGCGCGTCATCCAGGCGCGAGCCGGCCATCAGGGCCGAGGCGTAGTCGGTCAACGCGAACTGTTCCACCTCGCGCAGGAACGGTTCCAGTGCGGCCGGCTGCTGCGGCAGCTTGTGGTGGTAGTAAGCGGTGGCTGCGTAGGTGGGCAGGCCCACGACATACGGCAGGTCCACGCCGGGATTGTTGGCCGCGCCGTCGATACTGGTGTCGAAGGCGAGGATCTGCGAGAGCAGGATCACGCCATTGAGGTCGACACTGTCCTCGTTCTCCAGGATGTTCGCCACCACCGCCGAACGCGTGGTGCCGTAGCTTTCGCCGAACAGGTATTTCGGCGAGTTCCAGCGGTTGTACTTGGAGAGGAACTGCGTGATGAACTGCGCGAAGGCGTGGCCGTCGCCATCCACGCCGTAGATCTGCTTCTTGCGCTCCTTCATCTGCTCATCGCGCTTGCCCTTGTCCTGCTCGTCGGCGATCAGACGGCTGAAACCGGCACCCGGCGCATCGATGAAGACGAGGTCGGAGGCATCGAGCAGGCTGTAGTCGTTGTTGACCAGGCCGTAGGGCGCGGCAGGCGTATGCGAGTCATCGCTGGTCACCACGCGCTTGGGACCGAACGCGCCCATGTGCAGCCACACCGTGGCGGAACCCGGGCCGCCGTTGTAGATGAAGGTAATCGGCCGCTTGCCCGGTTCCACGCCCTTCTTGAAATAGGCGGCATAGAACATGCTCACCTGTGGCTCGTTCTCCTTGTCGCCGCTGCCATGCAGCACCAGCGTACCCGCTACCGCCTTGTAGTCGATGCTCTTGCCCTCGACCTTCACCGTGCCCGAGGTCTCCGACGACTGCGGCTTCAGCAGCGCGGCCTCCGGCTTGTCGTCGGGCTTCTGGTCCTTGTCGTGCTTGTCCGCGGCATAGGCGCCGGTGCCGAGGGTCAGTGCCGCCAGGGCAATGGCGAGAGGGAGCTTGCGCATGGAGGATGGAACCTTTGGAGGGCGCGGGGCGCGAAGACGCCCAGATTAGGGAGCGCGGGGGAGGGTTTTCATACGCCAGAAGTCATTGGGGATGGTGGAAGGGCCGGGTCTTTTCGGGGCTTTGTGGGGTGCAGGCTGTGCGCGGGCCCTTGGCCCCAGTCCATCGCGTTCCGCATTTTTTTGTAGGAGCGCACCCAGTGCGCGATCGCCGCCCGCCGCGGTCTTCACTCTTCGGCTTTATCGAAGCGCTCGGTTTACGACGGCTCAACTGTGGGGTTTTCGCGATCGGGCTCGTCTGCGGCGGGCTTCCGAGCCGCTGCCGCGGCCCGGGTCACTTTCTCTTGCTTGCCCAAGTCCCACAGGGATTAGCTTCGCGTCAGAAAGTAACCAAAGAGAACGGCACCCCGCTTTGGCGCTGGCCGGGCTACGCCCGACCAGTCCGTGAGGGGCGGCCGGGCTTTTCGACCGGGCTCCTGCCCGGACGAAAAGTGCCCGACGTCCTGTCGGGCACCCCTGCGGGGCCTGTTCGTCCACCCCTCACCGCCACACAGGGGTTTGGTGAAGGCTCGTGCCGCTACGCGGCACATCGCTTCGCGAAGCCTGCGGCCTCGTTGTAGGAGCGCACCCAGTGCGCGACCGCGGACTGGCATGGTTGCCTCGGTCTCTGGTCGTCGTGAGTGTGCAGGGCGAGGTACGTCGCCACGCGGCGGTCGCGCACTGGGTGCGCTCCTACAGAGGTAGGTAACCCTATCGCGAGCACCCGCCTCTCACCCCAGCCCTCTCTCCCACAGGGACTACCTTCGGGTCGCCCGGAGGGGAGAGGGAGAAGGGATGGCCGCGCCCAAGATTCCCTCTCCGTGCAACGAAGCTGCTTTAAGTCCTCTTCGCTTCGGTGCGTTGCGGTGTAGCGGCTTCGTTCGAGGTAGTAACGAGCGCTTCCCGGCTAACCTCGGTCGTCAGGCTCTATCCTTCATATCGCTACGAGCCTTGGCTCTCAAGGCCATTTTCTTTGGGTTAGGCGGTGTCAATCTAGAAGTGCATCATCGATGGCCTGAGCGAGGTCATCGCGCCCCAGTGCCCGCATGAGCATCTCCGCCGGACAGTGATAGTCGAGGGTGGCTCGTGGACGCAGGTTCATCTCCCGCGCGATGGCATCGAGCTTGCGCTGGCTG
>NZ_NFZS01000007.1 GCF_003264855.1 Dyella jiangningensis
CGGAGCGACCCAGCAACCGCCCCAACTGCCTTGCGCTCTCGCCACGGGCCTTGCCCACCATGATCGCACCTCGCTCTTCGGCGCTCAGATGGCTGTAGTGCTGTCCCATGCATCACCTCGTCGTGGGGTGTTGCACTTGATGTTAGAGACCGCCTTACTTTTCTTTTGGGCCAGCAAAAGAAAAGCAACTCGGCCGCCGGCAGGACGTCGAAACGCCCGCTGCGTAAGCGGCACGCTGGCGGTACGGCGACAATCGAAGATCGGCATTACGGGATCACCCCCTTCGACTGTTCACTGGGATGCCGAGAAGTGAAGACTGGCGCGAAAGGATCTCGCGCACAGGGTGCGCTCCTACAGGGGTAGGCTGCGCGTCGGTACATGGTGAGCACGGTGTTGCGAACGCAAGCCCGAGAGCCAGAACAAAGCGCCACTCACCCCCAGGCAATCAACCCGATCGCCCCCAACGCCAGCCCCAGCCCCAGCACATTCACCCCACTCAACCGCTCGCGGAACGCCGCCGTGCCCACCACCGCACCCAAGGCCACCACACCCAGATTCATGCTCGCGAACACCAGCGAAGGATGATCGGGCAAGGCCTGGTGGCCGCGTACGTAGAACACGATGTTGCCGAAGTTGGCCAGGCCCAGCAGCAGGCCGGCGATGGCGTCGCGCAGAGTGAAGAAGGTGCGGTCGTGCCAGCGGCGCCACAGCAGGATCGCCAGCGATACCACGAAGGCCAGTGCGAACATGGCCTGCAGCGAGGCCGCGAACGGGGTGCCCGCGCGCGCCACCTGCTTGAACAGGATGTCGATGAGGCCGAAGCCGGCGAATACCACCAGTGGCCACAGCCAGCCCCGCGCCTCGTCACTGCCGCGCGTGTCGACCTTCCACACCATGCACAGCAGCGCGAGCAGGCCGATCGCGACGCCGGCGCCCTTGGCGAGGCTCAAGGTCTCGCCGAACCACAGGAAGGCCGCCAGCAGCGAGATCAGCAGCGACAGGCGTTGCGCGGCGTCCGTGCGCACGATGCCGGCGCTGCGCACGGATGACGCCAGCGCGAGGAAGATCAGCGGCAGCAGCAGGCCCAGGCCCACGAAGCCCAGCCACGGCGCCTGCGCGCTGCGCAGCACGGCGAGTGCCGGATGGAACACGCTCCAGGTAAGCACGCTGGTCGCCACGTAGTTCCACGCGATGGCCTGGCCCACGTCCACTTGCAGCCGCCGCGCGAGCTTGAGCAGCACCGACACCAGCACGCTGCAGGCGACGCTCATCAACACATAGATCATGGAATGTCCTTGTCGGGCGGTGGCCGGGCGAGCCCCGCCTATACAACGGATCGCCTTGCGGGCGTCATCCGGCGGAATGAAGCTGCTCGGGGATCAGCTCGCGTGCGCGAAACGTTCGCGATAGCGCGCGGGGCTGAGCTTCACATGATGGCGGAAATGGTGGCGCAGCGTATCCGCGCTGCCGAAGCCGCAGACGTCCGCCACGCGCTCCACCGGGAGGTCGCTGCCTTCGAGCAGCTCGCGCGCGCGATTGAGGCGTTCGCGCGTAAGCCATTGCTTGGGCGAGCAGCCGGTGGCGTCCTCGAAGCGACGCAGCAGGGTGCGTTCGCTCATGCGCGCGCGTTCGGCGAGCTCGGGCAGCGGCAGGGGCTGGTCGAGGTGGCGCCGCATCCACTCCAGCAGCTTGCCCAGCGTCGCGCCCTGCTCCGGCAGCGGCGCCTGGATGAACTGGGCCTGCCCGCCATCGCGATGCGCCGGCACCACGGCGCGGCGCGCCACCGAGTTGGCCGCCTCCGGTCCGAAGTCGCGGCGAATCAGGTGCAGCGACAGATCCAGTGCGGCGGCGGAGCCGGCCGAGGTGAGCACGTCGCCTTCGTCGACATAGAGCACGTCCGGTTCGATGCGGATGCGCGGAAAGCGCGCGGCCAGTGCATCGGCGTAGCGCCAGTGCGTGGTCGCACGACGGCCGTCGAGCAAGCCCGTGGCGGCCAGCACGAACACGCCGGAACAGAACGACAGCAGTCGCGCGCCGTTCGCATGCGCCTTGCGCAGCGCATCGAGCAGGGCCGGTGGCGGCGCGGCATCGATCCCACGCCAGCCGGGCACGATCACCGTGCCGGCCCCGGCCAGGTCTTCGAGGCCCGCATCGGCCAGTACGCGCATGCCGCCCGCCGCGCGCATCGGCCCGCGGTCGACGGCACACAGCCTGAAGCGGTACCAGTCCTTCAGTTCGGGACGCGGCAGTCCAAACATCTCGACGGCAATACCGAATTCGAAGGTGCACAGGCCGTCGTAGACCAGCACCGCCACGTCGCGGTTGATCGGTGCGGATGGACGTCTGGAACGCTTTGGCGGATTTTTCATGGTGACTGGCATTCTTGCCAATGTCGGACGCCGGCGCCAGTGCCGATACTGGCGCCGCCTTTTCACATGGAGTCCGTCATGAGCAGTGTCGTCCAGCGCTTTCCCGCCGCCGCCAGCACCGATGCACTGGCGCATTTCCAGGCCCGCCTCGGCTTCGAAACCGACTGCGCCGACGTGTACTACGCGACCAACCACGAAACCAAGGATTTCGTGCTGCTGGACGTGCGCACCCCCACGCTCTACGCCGCCGGCCACGTGCCCGGCGCCATCAACATGCCCACGCGCACCATCAGCGAGCAGCGGCTGGCCGAGTATCCGGACGACACCTTGTTCGTCGTCTACTGCGCCGGCCCGCACTGCAACGGCGCCAACAAGGCCGCGGTGAAGCTTGCCCAGCTCGGCCGGCCGGTGAAGGAGATGATCGGCGGCCTCACCGGCTGGATCGACGAAGGCTTCGGCCTGGAGCGTTGAGGTGGACCACGTGCCCACCATCCGGCGCGCGAGCGGAGCGGACGTCACCGCCCTGCTCGCGCTCGTGGCCGAGCATGCCGCCTATGAACGCCTGCCGCAGCGGGCTGGCGAGCGGCCGGCCGCGCTCGCGGACGCACTCGACCATGAACCGCCGTGGCTGTATGCGTGGCTCGCGGAAGTCGATCGGGACGTGGTCGGCTATGCGAGCGCCACCCGCGATTTCTCCACGCTCGATGCCGCCTTCTACCTGCATATGGATTGCCTCTATGTGCGCGAAGACTGGCGAGGCCATGGCATCGGTCTCCAGCTGTGGCGGACCGTCCGCGATTTCGCCAGCACGCACCGCTGCGCCGCGCTCCAATGGCAGACACCGTGGTGGAACCTCGATGCCGCGCGTTTCTATCGCCGGCTTGGCCCGTCGGAGGTTGCCAAGCTGCGCTACCGCCTGTCGCTCGGCGAGGCCTGAGGCGCTACGATCGCCACTCCCATGGGCCAGGAGGTTTCATGCTGGAGCTTCGCCCCACTTGTGAGCAATGCAACAAGGCGCTGCCGCCGGATTCGACCGAGGCGATGATCTGCTCGTTCGAATGCACGTTCTGCAGCGATTGCGTGGCAAGCCTGCAAAACGTCTGCCCGAACTGTGGCGGCGGCTTCGCGCCTCGGCCCATCCGGCCCATGCGCGACTGGAAGAACGGCAACTCGCTGCTGCGCTATCCCGCGACGACGCACGTCACCTACAAGCCGGTCGCGCTGGCGAGCCACGCCGAATTCGCCACCGCGCCAGGCGCGCTGCCACCCGACCGGCGCTGACCGCGGACTAAGCGCAACGACAAAGCGTTGACGTACGCGTCCTAAAGATGGCGTGGCGAGTCCGCCCCTCGTTGCCGACCATGGTCATGCACCAGCCATCCCAGCCCTACCGCGAGCGATGGGTCCTGCTCGCCAAGATGGTCGCGGTACTTCTGGCGATCTTCATCACCGTCGCCGGCTCCCTATTGCTCGCGCAGCACACCGGCAGCGTGATGTCGATCTGGGTCCCCAACGGCGTTCTGGTCGCCGTGCTGCTGTATGCGCCGGAGCGGCGATGGCTGGCCTATCTGCTGCTCTACATCGCGGCCTTCATGCTGGCGCACTACGCGACGGCCGGAGGCCTGCTGGGCATGCATCCGTGGATGGCCCTCGCGCTGGCGCTGATCAACTGCCTGGAAATCCTCATCGTGGCGGCGGCGATCCACCATGGCTTTCCGAGGATCGCCGAAGACACGCGCTTCCTGCGGCTGGGCCGCATCGCGTTCGGCGCCACCCTGGTCGCGTGTGCGGTTTCCGCGCTGATGGCGGCCTTCATCCTGCGGGTGGCCATCGGCGCGCCCTACTGGAACACCGTGGACTGGTGGTTCCGCTCGCGCGTGCTGGGCATGGTGATCGTGGGCACCCTGAGCCTGGTGACGCTGATCCAGCAGCGCCGCATGTTCGGCCAGCCCGGCAGCCGCCTGCGCATGTCGCGCGACATCGCCTTGCATGCCGCCATCACCATCGCGGCCTTCGCGCAGTCACGCTATCCCCTGCTGTTCATCGTGTTCGCACCGCTGCTGTACCTGGTGTTCCACTATCGGTTCCCCGGCCTGGTGATCGGCATCGCCATCGTGTCGGCGGTGACCACGGTGGCGACGGCGCTGGGGCGCGGGCCTTTCGACCTGATCCTCGCCGTTACGCCGGGCGAACGCGCCCTGCTCGCGCAGATCTATCTCGGCGTGCTGTGCGTCGTCGCGGTGCCAGTGGCGCTTGCGCTGGCCGATCGCCGGCGGCTCGAGCGCCGGGTCAAGGACAGTGAAAGCCGCTACCGGTTGCTGGCCGATTACGCGAGCGACCTCATCATGCGCATCTCGCGCGATGGCAGGCGCCGCTATGTATCGCCGTCGGTGAAGGACCTGCTGGGCTGGGACATCGACGAGTTCATGGACAGCGGCGTCGAGCTGATCCATCCCGACGACCGCGAGCATGTCGCCGCGGCGGTCGCCCGGCTGTGGGAAACCGGCAAGCCCTCGCTCACCGAGTACCGCGTCCGCTGCCGCTCGGGCCACTACCTCTGGCTGGAAGCGCTGGCGCGCGTGGCGCCCAGCCCGGATCGCTCCGGCGAGATGGAGCTGGTCTACACCGGCCGCGACATCACCGAGGCAAAGGTGGCCCAGGAAGCGCTGGCCGAAAGCGAGCAACGGCTGCGCACGATCACCGACAACGTGCCCGCCGTCATCGCGCATATCGATGCCGAACAGCGCTACACCTTCGTCAACGGCTACGTGAGCGCCATGGTGGGCGTCGAGCCTTCCGCGATGATCGGACGCTCGGTCGAAGACGTCCGCGGCCCGGAGGTCTACGCCGTGCTCAAGCCGCACATCGAACTGGCGCTCGAAGGCACCACGACCACGTTCGAATACGAGGCGGACTACGCCAACCGGCGCTACTACTTCCAGGCCACCTACCTGCCGGCCCGCACCGCCAGCGGCGAGGCCAACGGCATCTACACGCTCACCACCGAGATCACGCGCATCAAGCAGGCGGAACAGCAGCTCGCCTTCCTCGCACACCACGACACGCTGACCGGCATCGCCAACCGGCGCTCGTTCAGCGAAGGCATCGACAAGGCGGTACGACATGCTGCATTGGTCGACGCGCCACTGTTGCTGCTGATGATCGACGTGGACCACTTCAAGCAGATCAACGATACGCACGGCCACGCGGCCGGCGATGCCGTGCTGCACGAGGTGGCGCACCGGCTGCGGGCAGCCATACGCGCATCGGATCTATTGGCGCGGCTGGGCGGTGACGAGTTCGTGATCCTGTGCGAGGACGTTGCCACGCGCGAGGAAGCCGAAGCGCTCGCGCGCAAGGTCACCGCCACCATGGCCACGCCCGTCCTGTTCGGGCATCGCCGGTTGCAGGTCACGCTCAGCGTCGGCGTGGCCCTGTGCCGCCGCATCGACACGGCCGACACGCTGATGCATATCGCCGACCAGGCGCTGTATCGCGCCAAGGAGCGTGGCCGCGCCCGCTACGACATCACCTCGGACGACGCGTGATCATCGGCACCAGCCGCCCATCCCGCGGCTTTCCTGCAGATGGAAATGGGTCTGGTGCGCGATGTTGTAGTCAGGTCCGAGCACGATGCCGAAGTAGCGGCAGCCTTCGTCTTCCACGCGGTGCAGGAACACGCCGGACGATCCGCGATGCCAATCGCTGCCGATCCGCACCACGCGGCCATCGCCCAGCCGGAACGCGGTGACGTCGATGGCCTCGGCGGTGGCATGCGAGCTCAGCGCCGCGTCCTGTTCGCCATACACGTTGCGGCAGGCATAACTGCCGACGTGATCCATCGTACGGACCGGTTGCCCGAATACCGCTTCCGCCGCCGGCTGCATCACGTGGCGGTCCAGCATCACCAGCGATGCAGCCAACGGGCAGGTCACCGTGGTGGGGTGCGTCAGCTGCGCGATGCCGGTGCCGCTCAACTGCACGGCATCGTGCCAGCCGCATCCGTCGCGGCCGGCGTGGTCCGGCAGCGGGGTGAACCGCGCGCCGGCCTGCGCGAGCGCGGCACGGCAGCGCGCGGGATCCTCATCCAGACGGTGCAGCTTGTAGCGCAGGAACAGGTCGGGTTCGGCGCGCACGTCCAGCGGCGCCCACGGATTGAAGCGGTCCGGCGGACGCCAGCCGCTGAGCCAGAGGCCCAGCACCACCACCACAAGCAACAGCAGCAGGAGCAGCGTGACGCGCATGAGGCGACGCTAGCCGCGGTTTCGTCATGGCGGGGTATGCGCGGCGTCGCGCCCTAGGGCAACACTGACTGCGTATCGCCGCCGTCATGATCCTGGAAGGCTCGCCGGCTGCGTCGCGTGGCGCCGGGAAGACTGGCCGTCTTGCCAAGCCGCGCGGCGCAGCCGGCGGGCCTTCCAGACATCACCCATCATGGAAGAACTCACCGGTTGGGTCCGCCCCGTCTGTCCGCAGGCCATAGGGCGGGTGACGACGCGAAGCTAGTCCCGTGGGGCGACGCGAAGCTAGTCCCGTGGGACGACGGCGATACGCAGTCAGTGTTGCCCTAAGGCTGGGTCCGCTTCTTCGCGAGCGGCGTTGCCTCCGGCGGCGCGGGTTCCCAGCCGAACACGCTGCGTCCGCCGTAGGCGTGCGAAAGACGGCGCTCTTCGGCAATCAGCCCGGGGACGGACGGACCACGCGCATCCCGCTCCAGCCGGCGCGACTGCTCGTCCAGCCGACGCAGCGCCGCCATGCGCTCGTCGTTCCCCAGCTTCGACTGCGTGATCGCGCTCTTCAGTACGTCGATGGTGTGGTCGTACACGCGCGTAGGCACGGGGAACGGGTGGCGATCCTTGCCGCCGTGCGCCATCGAGAAGCGCGCCGGGTCGGTAAAGCGGCACGGTGCACCATGCAGTACCTCGGCCACCATCGCCAACGCACGCACCGTGCGTGCACCCACGCCCGGCACCTGCAGCAGTTCGGTGAAATCCCTGGGGCCATTCGCCGCGGCGGCCGCGAGATTGCCGTGCAGGCGGCGCGTGACCACGTCGCTGGCGCGCACGTCATGATGGTCGGGCAGCATCAGGTGCGGCAGCAGTCCGAGTTGCAACGGCGCCTCGGGCCGTGCGCGATCGCCTTCGAGCAACTGCAACTCGCGCAGGATGCGGTCGGGGCCCAGCGTATGCAGCAGTTCCAGCTGCGCATCGCGCGAGTCGCGCGCACGACGGTCGGCGAGATTGATGATGCGTCCCTGGCCGGGGCCATCCACCGCGGCATGCGGATCATCGAGGAAACCTTGCAGGCCTTCCGACAGCCAGTGATAGCGACGCGCCTGGCGGCGCTCGCCGTTCATGCCCTGCTGGATCACCACCCAGCGGCCTTCGTCGCTGACCACGAAGCCATGCAGGTACAGATCGAAACCGTCCTGCACCGCGGCGCTGTCCACCTTCGCCACCAGCCGGCTCGCCTGCGCCAGCGCGGCGCCGTCAAAACCCACGCGCTCGCCGATGCCCATGAGCTCCGCCGGCGTCGCGCGCGAGTGCTTGCCACGGCCGCCGCACACGTGGATGCCCAGCTCGCCGGACATCGGCGCGAGCCCACGCTTGAGTGCGCCGATCACGCTGGTGGTGATGCCGGAGGAATGCCAATCCATGCCCATCACGGCGCCGAAGCACTGGAACCAGAACGGATGCGCAAGACGACGCAGCAGTTCGTCGCGGCCGTATTCGCGCACGATCGCCTCGGCCATCAGCGCGCCAAGCTTCGTCATGCGATCGGCCAGCCAGCGCGGCACGCGGCCGCCATGCAGCGGCAGGTCGGCGCTTCCGGATCGTCGGCTCATGCGTTGGGAACTCCACGAACGGCGCGCACCCGCGCGCATGCGGGGTGAAGTATCGCAAAGCCGCGTCTCGCGTCGCGCGACGACAGCCACGCCCGCGGCCGGCTTTTGTCGTGTACGCGATAAGCGGGCGACAGGTTCAGACGCGCGCTCGGCGCTCGTACTGATGGCTCATTCGCGCGCGGCCAGCGCGCGATTCACCCGCAGCGCCAGCAGCGTGCACAACACGCCCGACAGCAGATAGGCACTGACCGCCACCAGCCCGAAGCGCATCGACAAACCCAACGCGACCAGCGGCGCAAACGCCGCGCCGATCAGCCAGGCGAAGTCGGTGGTGAAGGCCGCGCCCGTATAACGCAGGTGCATCTCGAAGTTGGACGTCACGCTGCCGGCCGCCTGCCCGTAGGAAAGACCCAGACCGCCGAATCCAAGGATAATGAAGGCGTCCTGCCCCCACTTGCCGCCGCCCAGCAGCCATGGCGTGATCAGCGCGAAGATCGCGATCAGCGCGGCCATGGTGCCCAGCGTGGTGCGTCGACCCACGCGATCGGCCAGCAGGCCGGAGATGATCATGCCGAGGATGCACGCGAACGCGCCAATGATCTCCGCCACCAGCACCGAGTTCACCGGCTGCATCGAGCCGAGCACGATCCATGACAGCGGGAAGATCGTCACCAGGTGGAACAACGCGTAGCTGGCGAGCGCGGCGAACGCGCCGATGAAGATGTTGTAGCCCTGCGTGCGCAGGATGGTCAGGCTGCCGACGGGTTCGAGTTCGCGCTCTTCCATCGCGACGGTGTATTCCTCCGTCACCACCAGGCGCAGGCGTGCGAACAAGGCCACCACATTGATGGCGAAGGCGACGAAGAACGGATAGCGCCAGCCCCAGTCGATGAAGTCTTCATCGGAAAGGCTTTCGTGCAGGAACAGGAACAAGGCGCCGGCCACCAGGAAACCGATCGGCGCGGAGAGTTGCCCGAGCATCGCGTACCAGCCGCGCTTGTCCGGCGGCGCATTCAATGCGAGCAGCGAGGGCAGGCCGTCCCACGAACCGCCCAGCGCAATACCCTGCAGGATGCGGAACAGCACCAGCAACCCGATCGCCCAGTCACCGACCTGTCGGTAGCTGGGCAGGAACGCCATGCCCGCCGTGGCGCTGCCGAGCAGGAACAGCGCGATGGTGAGCTTGGTGCCGCGACTCCAACGCCGCTGGAAATCCATGAACAACGCTGTGCCGAACGGCCGCGCGATGAAGGCCAGTGAAAAGACCGTGAAAGCGTAAAGCATGCCGTGCAGCGTGTCGGTGAAAGGAAACAGCACCTGCGGAAACACCAGTGCGCAAGAAATACCGAACACGAAGAAATCGAAGTGCTCGGACGTACGACCGATGATCACGCCGACGGCAATCTCTCCGGGAGCCACCCTTGCGTGCGCATGCAGGCGACCGATCTGCTCCGCCGAGTGTTCCGGTGCGCCGCCATGTTCGGGGTACGTGCTTGACATAGTCGTTACTCGGGAAGGGGGAGGATGTCCCGGCCAACTGCATGGCGCCGCCACGCCTTGGCCGCGACAGAAGAGGGTGGATGCGCTTCTGTCCGGCGCCGATCGGCGGACCGTTCAACCATACCCATAACATCGGTTGCGCCGGTGACGTCTATGAAGGCTTTGCGTGGATGGCTGCTTTTCACCGTGACTCTGCCGCTGGCGGGGTGCCAGTCGGTGCTGATGTCGCCGTCCGGCGACCTGGCCAGGCAACAGCGGGACCTCATCATCACTTCAACCGTGTTGATGCTGCTCATCATCGTTCCCGTGATCGTGCTGACGCTGTGGTTCGCCTGGCATTTCCGCGCATCCAACAAGAAAGCCACCTACGATCCCGACTGGGATCACTCGACCATCCTTGAACTGCTGATCTGGTCGGCGCCGCTCCTGATCATCATCGCGCTCGGTGCCATCACGTGGGTCAGCACGCACAAGCTCGATCCGTACCGGCCGCTCGACCAGCTTGCACCCGGCCGTCCCATTCCCGCCAATGCGCGACCGCTGACCGTGTACGTGGTGGCGCTCGACTGGAAGTGGCTGTTCATATACCCCGAACAGGGCATTGCCACCGTGAACGAACTGGCCGCACCGGTCGATCGGCCGATCAACTTCAAGATTACGGCGTCGACGGTGATGAACTCGTTCTTCATTCCCGCGCTCGCCGGTCAGATCTATGCGATGCCCGGCATGGAGACCACGCTGCAGGCGGTGATCAACCGACCGGGCGAGTTCGAGGGCTTCTCCGCCAACTACAGCGGGCTGGGTTTCTCCGGCATGCACTTCGTCTTCCACGGCATGAACGAAGGCGATTTCGGCCGCTGGGTCGAACGCGCGAAGGGCGGCGGGGGCGACCTGAGTCGTGAGGCGTACGTGAAGCTTGCCCAGCCCAGCCGCTACGAGCCCGTGCATGCCTACGCAACAGTGGCGCCCGGTCTCTACCAGGCCATCCTCACGCAATGCGTGGACCCCAACAGCCGCGCATGCATGACCAGCACGCGCCCGGCGGGCGACACGCATACCGGCGACATGGAAGGCATGTCGATGTCCTCCCGTACCGAATGAATGCCGTGGTGATGCCATGCCCGATCTGACCAAACTGCTGTTCGGCCGTCTGACGCTCGAATCGCTGCCCTTCCACGAGCCGATCCTGGTCGGCACGTTTGCCGTGGTGGCGCTCGGCGGCATCGCCTTGCTCGGCGTGATCACCTACTACCGGCTGTGGGGCTACCTGTGGCGCGAGTGGTTCACCAGCATCGACCACAAGAAGATCGGGATCATGTACATGATCCTCGGCTTCGTGATGCTGCTGCGCGGCTTCTCCGACGCCATCATGATGCGCGCGCAGCAGGCCATCGCCTTCGGCGACAACATGGGCTACCTGCCGCCGCATCACTACGACCAGATCTTCACGGCGCACGGCGTGATCATGATCTTCTTCGTGGCCATGCCGATGGTGACGGGCCTGATGAACTTCGTGATGCCGCTGCAGATCGGCGCGCGCGACGTGGCGTTTCCGTTCCTCAACAATTTCAGCTTCTGGATGACGGTGGCCGGCGCACTGCTGGTGATGGCCTCGCTGTTCATCGGCGAATTCGCGCGCACCGGCTGGCTCGCCTACCCGCCGCTGTCGGATATCGTGTCCAGCCCGGATGCGGGCGTCGACTACTACATCTGGGCTTTGCAGATAGCAGGCGTGGGCACGTTGTTATCGGGCATCAACCTGCTGGTGACCATCGTGAAGATGCGTGCGCCTGGCATGACGCTGATGAAGATGCCGGTGTTCACCTGGACGGCGCTGTGCACCAACGTGCTGATCGTGGCCGCGTTTCCGGTACTTACCGCGGTACTCGCCATGCTGGCGCTGGATCGCTACGTGGGCACCAACTTCTTCACCACGGCATCGGGCGGCAACGCCATGATGTACATAAACTTCATCTGGATCTGGGGCCACCCCGAGGTCTACATCCTGGTGCTTCCCGCCTTCGGCATCTATTCCGAAGTCACCGCCACCTTTTGCCGCAAGCCGCTGTTCGGCTACGCCTCGATGGTCTACGCCACGGTGGTGATCACCGTGCTGTCGTTCCTCGTGTGGCTGCACCACTTCTTCACGATGGGCTCGGGCGCCAACGTCAACGCGTTCTTCGGCATCACGACGATGATCATCTCCATTCCCACCGGGGCGAAGATCTTCAACTGGCTGTTCACCATGTACCGCGGCCGCGTGGAGTTCGAGATACCGATGATGTGGACGGTGGCCTTCATGGTCACCTTCGTCATCGGCGGCATGACCGGCGTGCTGCTGGCGGTACCGCCGGCGGACTTCTCGCTGCACAACAGCCTGTTCCTGGTGGCCCACTTCCACAACGTGATCATCGGCGGCGTGCTGTTCGGCCTGTTCGCCGGCATCAACTACTGGTTCCCCAAGGCGTTCGGCTTCCGGCTCGATCGCTTCTGGGGCAAGTGCTCGTTCTGGTTCTGGCTGATCGGCTTCTATTTCGCCTTCATGCCGCTGTACGTGATGGGCCTGATGGGCGTGACGCGCCGCCTCAACCATTTCGACGATCCCTCGTTGCGCATCTGGACCTACCTGGCAGCGTTCGGCGCGTTCCTCATCCTGCTCGGCATCGGCTGCACCATCATGCAGTTCTACGTGAGCTTCCGTCGCCGCGTGGAGCTGCGCGACGTCACCGGCGATCCCTGGCACGGCCGCACGCTGGAATGGTCGACCTCGTCGCCACCGCCACCGTACAACTTCGCGTTCACGCCGCGCATCCACGACCACGATGCGTGGTGGATGATGAAGAAGCACAAGTACGAACGGCCGCTGGAAGGCTTCCGTCCCATCCACATGCCGCACAACACCGGCACCGGGTTCATCCTCGGTGCGCTGAGCTTCGTGTTTGGCTTCGCGATGATCTGGTACATGTGGCTGGTGGCTGCGCTGTCGTTCCTGGCGATCCTGGTGGTCGCCATCACGCACACCTTCAATTACGAGCGCGAGTACTACATCCCTGCCGATGAAGTGCACCGCGTCGAACAATCCCGCACGGAGCTACTGGCCAGCCATGTCTGACATGTCCTCCACGATGACGCCGGGCAGCGGGCCGACCGAGAAGCTGCTGTTCCACGAGGCGCAGGATTACCACCCCGCGAACGGCACCCTGCTCGGCTTCTGGGTGTACCTGATGAGCGACTGCCTCATCTTCGCCTGCCTGTTCGCGGCCTACGGCGTGCTGGGCCGCGAATATGCCGGTGGCCCGACCGGCGCCGAGGTGCTGGAACTGCCCACGGTGGCGCTCAACACGACGCTGCTGCTGCTTTCGTCCATCACCTACGGTTTCGCCGTGCTGGAAATGCAGCGCGACCGGAAGAATCCGATGCTGCTGTGGCTGGTGATCACCGGCCTGCTGGGCCTGGGCTTTCTCACCGTGGAGCTGCGCGAGTTTGCGCACCTCATCGCCGAGGGCAACGGTCCGCAGCGCAGCGCTTTTCTCACCTCGTTCTTCAGCCTGGTGGGCACGCACGGCCTGCACGTCACCTGCGGCATCCTCTGGCTGATCGTGCTGATGGTGCAGGTGATGAAGAAAGGCCTGATCCACGCCAACAAGCGCCGACTGCTGTGCCTGTCGATGTTCTGGCACTTCCTCGACGTGGTGTGGGTGGGCGTCTTCAGCTTCGTGTACCTGATGGGGGTGTTGCCATGAGCGCGCATGACGAACTGCAGCACGCCCACGACGACCACGGCCACGACGACCTGGGCATCCACGCCACCTTCAGGGGTTACATGACCGGCTTCGTGCTGGCGGTGATCCTCACCGTCATCCCGTTCTGGCTGGTGATGGGGCACGTGGTCAAGGACTCGGCCGCCGCGGCGGTGATCATCCTTGGCCTGGCGGCCGTGCAGATCGTGGTGCACATGATCTACTTCCTGCACATGAATTCGAAATCCGAGGGCGGCTGGAACATGCTGGCGCTGGTGTTCACCATCGTGCTCGTGGTGATCACGCTCAGCGGCTCGATCTGGATCATGTACCACCTCAACCACAACATGATGCCGCTGATGGATACGTCGAACCTGCCTTAGGGCAACACTGAATTAGTATTGCCCTAGACTATGGCGCGTTCCCACCG
Organism: Dyella jiangningensis; assembly: GCF_003264855.1. Taxonomy (NCBI): domain Bacteria; kingdom Pseudomonadati; phylum Pseudomonadota; class Gammaproteobacteria; order Lysobacterales; family Rhodanobacteraceae; genus Dyella; species Dyella jiangningensis. The sequence continues at coordinate 13,885 of NZ_NFZS01000007.1, forward strand.
CAGCCCCATCGATGACTGACGAACCGATCCGCCGACCGCGCGGCCCCGTCGCACTGGCCTTGTTCGCCCTGTTGGGGCTCGTGCTGTTCAGCAGCTTCGTCGCGCTTGGCACCTGGCAGGTGAAGCGGCTTTCCTGGAAACGCGACTTGATCGCCCGCGTGGATGCGCGCGTCCACGCGACGCCCGTAGCGACACCCACGCCCGACCAATGGCCTGCCATCACGGCCGAATCCGCGGAGTATCGGCACGTGTCGCTGCATGGCCGCTTCCTGCACGACCGTCAGACGCTGGTATGGACGGCCACCGATTTCGGCAGCGGCTATTGGGTGATGACGCCGCTGCAACAAGACGATGGCTCGATCGTGCTGGTCAATCGCGGCTTTGCGCCCGCCGACTGGTGTGGCGCCAAGCGCGCCTGCCCGCTCGGCCCCGTGGGCGAGACGGCACTCACTGGCCTGCTGCGCATGAGCGAGCCCTCTGGGCTACTGCGCAGCAACGATTCCGCGCGCAACAGCTGGTACACGCGCGATGTGGCGGCCATCGCCAAGGCGCGCGGCCTCGATCGTGCTGCACCGTTCTTCGTCGACGAAGATGCCGCGCCCGGCACCCTCGACCAGGGCAAACCCTCATGGCCACAAGGCGGCCTGACGGTGACCGCGTTTCCCAACAACCACCTGAGTTATCTGATCACCTGGTACGCATTGGCGCTGCTGGTGCTGGGCGCCGCGATCTATGTAGGCCGCGACGAATACCGCTTGCGCAGAACTCAGCCCGGCCCATTGTAGGAGCGCACCCAGTGCGCGACCGCAACGTGTGCCGTCCCCGGTGCACTCGATGGTCGCCATGCCACGCACCGTGCAGGTGGGGCAGGTTGATCGCGCACTGGGTGCGCTCCTACAAAAGAGGCACGATGCCGTTACATATGCAGGAACGACTTGCCCTGCTTCAGCACCGTATCGCACACCTTCGTGGTGATCTGCGACTTCAGGTCGCTCGAACCGCCGCCGACGCTGTTGAGATCCATGTGCTGGCCGTTGCTGCCCTGCAGGATGCCCTTCGCGCCGCTGAGATAACCGGGATCGCTGGTGCCGCCCGATGTGCCGGAGGCATCGGCATGGGACGATGACTTCTTCTTGCCGGTGAGCTGGCCCAGCATGTCGCTGGTGTTCGAACCCTGATCCGAATTGCTCGAGGCCGACGTGGAACCGCCGCCCAGCTTGCCCATCAACTGCTGCTGGATGCCCGAGGCGCCCGAATCGCCGCCGAGATAGTTGTTCTTCACGCAGTACTCCAGCAGGCCGGCCACGTTGCCCATGCTGCCCGACGTCATGGATCCGCCGCCGGGAATCATGCTGCCCAGCTTGCCGAGATCCTGCGCGCCGCCCGTGCTGCAGGCGAGGCTCAAGGCGATGGCCACACAGCCCGTGGTGATGCCGCTGATGCGCTTGTTCATGTCTGTCTCCCTCCGTCAGGTGCGGGCATTCAACACCCTGGATCGTTACGTCCGTGTCACTGGCGAACTGATCCACGACGGCTTCACGAATCCGCCGCGATAGTGGATTCGCCGCGGAGTTGGGGAACCGTCCGGCACACCCGACAGTGACAGCGCACCACTCGTTGTTCGTTCAACGGAGTCGCAGCCATGGTATCGATGAAGAAGCGCGAGCGCGCCTGGACCGCCGTCTTGCTGTTCGTCGTCGTCGCCCTGACAGGCTTCGGCAGCGTCGCCTCGGAACGCGTCAGTTTCGACAAGGGCGCCAACTCCGCCACATTCACCGCCGCGCTGGGCGAAGGACACGACTACGTGCTGGGCGCCAAGGCCGGGCAGACACTGACGGTAGCCTTGCAGGGCCCCAGCGGCGTGTATTTCAACGTGGTGCCGCCGAACAGCCAGGAAGCGCTGGTCAACACATCGATCACCGGTGACGCGCGGTGGAGCGGCGACGTGAAACGGGATGGCGATTACACCGTGCGCGTGTACCAGATGCGGTCCGCGACGCCCCAGGGCAAGAACCCGACGTTCACCATCACGCTCGCCGTGCGTTGATCCTCGATCGGGAGCGCACCCAGTGCGCGACCGCAGCAATGCGAGGGGTCATTGCGGGGATCGCGATCGCGCACTGGGTGCGCTCCCGGCGTGGCTTACTTCGCGCGCAGCGCTGCCGCCTCGCGGGCAAGTTGTTCGATGCCGGCCCAGTCGCCGTTGCGCAGCTTGTCGGCCGGCGTCAGCCATGAACCGCCGACGCAGATGACGTTGGGCAATGACAGGAAATCCGGTGCCGTCGCGAGCGAGATGCCACCCGTGGGGCAGAACTTCATCTGCGGCAGCGGGCTGGCCCATGCACCCACCAGCTTGGCGCCACCGGCCGGCACCGCGGGGAAGAACTTCACGTGGCGATAGCCGCGTTCGAGCAGCGTCATCACTTCGCTCGCGGTGGCCGTGCCCGGCAACAGCGGAAGTTCGCTGTCGTCGGCCGCGTCGAGCAGGCCGGGTGATACGCCGGGCGATACCGCGAAGCGCGCACCGGCCTTCTGCGCCGCGCGAAGATCCTTGGCGCTGAGCACGGTGCCCACGCCGACCACGGCGCCTTCCACTTCCTCGGCGACCGCCTTGATGGCGTCGAGCGCGGCGGGCGTGCGCAGCGTGATCTCGATGGCTGGCGTGCCACCGGCGACCAGTGCGCGCGCCATCGGCACCGCGTCACGCGCGTTTTCGATGATCACCACCGGCACCACCGGCGCCAGGCGCAAGGTGGCTTCAACCTGCTGCTGTTTCTGTTCGATGCTCATGGTGTTCCGTGAATGCGGTCAGAAGAAATGCGTTGCGTCAGAACACGCCCGCACCGAGATCGGCGGTGGTGGCGTTGCGGCGGAACATGCCGAAGAGCTCACGTCCCAGCCCGAACTGATGCGTGGACAGGTCCGCCGTGGCCGGCACGCGCGCTTCGAATTCGGCCGCTTCCACCAGCACGTCCAGCTTTCCGTGCACGGCATCCAGGCGCACGATGTCGCCGTCGCGGATACGCGCGATGGCGCCGTTGTCCTGGGCTTCGGGCGTCATGTGGATCGCCGCCGGCACGCGTCCGGAGGCACCCGACATGCGGCCGTCGGTAAGCAACGCGATGCGATGGCCGCGGTCCTGCAGCACCGACAGCGTCGGCGTCAGCTTGTGCAGCTCCGGCATGCCGATCGCCTGCGGACCCTGGAAGCGCACCACGGCGATGAAGTCGCGGTTGAGCTCGCCGCGCTCGAACGCCTTGCGCACATCGTCCTGGTCGTGGAACACGATGGCCGGCGCTTCGATGACGAGACGGTCGTCCGGCACCGAGGATACCTTGATCACCGCGCGCCCCAGGTTGCCGCTGAGCATTCGCAGGCCGCCGTCGGTCCGGAACGGCTCGGCCACGCCGCGCAGCACGCCGCGGTTGCCGCTGTCCTTCGACACCGGCTTCCATACCAGCGCGCCGGCGTCATCCAGGTGCGGCACCTGCGTATAGCCGTCCATACCGGTGCCGAACACGGTGCGCACATCGGCGTGCAGCAGGCCCTCGCTGAGCAGCTGGTCGATCAGGAAGGCCATGCCCCCGGCCTCGTGGAACTGGTTCACGTCGGCATAGCCGTTCGGATACACGCGTGCGAGCAGTGGGATCACCGAGGACAGTGCGTCGAATTCATCCCAGCGCAGCTCGATGCCTGCCGCACGCGCGATGGCGACGAGATGCAGCAGGTGATTGGTGGAGCCGCCGGTGGCGTGCAGGCCGATCACGCCGTTGACGATGGCGCGCTCGTCGATGATGTGGCCGAGCGGCAGGTGCGACGAACCCGGTGCGCTCAGCTCGGCCACGCGCAGCACCGCTTCGCGCGTCAGCGCGTCGCGCAGCGGCGTGTCCGGCGCCACGAAGCTCGCACCCGGCAGATGCAGGCCCATGATCTCCATCAGCATCTGGTTGGAGTTGGCGGTGCCGTAGAACGTGCAGGTGCCCGGCGCGTGATACGAAGCCGCCTCGGCCTCCAGCAGTTCGGCCTTGCTGGCCTTGCCCTCGGCGTAGGCCTGGCGCACCTTCGACTTCTGCTCGTTGCTGATGCCGCTGGGCATCGGGCCGCTGGGCACGAAGATGCCGGGCAGGTGGCCGAAGCTCAGTGCGCCGATCAACAGGCCAGGCACGATCTTGTCGCAGATGCCCAGGTACAGCGCGCCGTCGAACATGTTGTGCGAAAGCGAGATGGCCGTGGCCATGGCGATCAGGTCGCGCGAGAACAGCGACAGCTCCATGCCGGCGCGGCCTTGCGTGATGCCGTCGCACATGGCCGGCACGCCACCCGCCATCTGCGCGGTGATGCCGATGTCGCGAGCGACGTTGCGGATCAGGTCCGGATAGCGCTCGTACGGCTGATGCGCCGAGAGCATGTCGTTGTATGCGTTGATGATGGCGAGGTTGGGCGTATGGCCTTCGCGCAGGCGTTCCTTGTCGGTGGTGCCGCAGGCGGCGAAGCCGTGGGCGAGGTTGCCGCAGGAAAGACGCTCGCGATGCACGCTGCCGCCCTGCGCGCCATCGATGCGACGCAGGTACTCGGCACGCGATGCGCGGCTGCGCTCGCGCAGTCGCTCGGTGACTTCGGCAAGAACGGGGTGAAGCACGGTCATGTTCTGACTCCGGGGAATTTCAGGTGGCGCATGGCATGAGGCGCCTTGATTCGTGATGGCGACGCGCTTACGGGCACCAGTACACGGCGACCGGCACGCGCTCCTGCGTCAGCACCGAGCGCACCGGGAAATGCGCGGCTTCGCCCAGGCCCAGCCGCGCATCGGCCAGCAGCTGGCGCTTGGCTTCGCCTTCGATGTGCAGGTACAGCGCGCGCGTCTGCAGCAGCGCGGACAAGGTGAACGTGATGCGCGGCTCGCCGGCGCCCGGTGCACGCATCGGCAGCACGCGCACGTCGCTGTGGGCATCGAGCGCTTCGGGCAGGCGATCGCCGCCGGGAAAGAACGACGCCGTGTGACCATCGTTGCCCATGCCCAGCACCACCGCATCGAACGGCAGCGGCAGCGACGCCACGCGTGCGCGCAGGGCGACGAGTCCAGCCTCGGGCGTCGGCGCATCGGCATACAGCGGCACGAATTGCGCGACCGATGCGGCGTGCTGCAGCAGCAAGGCCTTCACCATGGCGGCATTGGAACGCTCGCTGGTTTCGGGCACCCAGCGTTCGTCCACCAGGGTGACCTGCACCTTGGCCCAATCCACCGCCTGTCGCGACAGGCGCTCGAACAGATGCTTCGGCGTGCTGCCGCCGGATACGGCGAGCAGGGCATGGCCGCGTTCGGCAATGCCTTCGCGCAGGCGGTCGGCGAGTCGCTCGGCCAGGGCGTCGGCCAGGGCATGGCAATCGGTGAAGCTGTGGGTGGTGACGTTCAAGATCGGCGGCATGTCGGGGAAATGTGGGCTGCGCGGATGACACACGCGTGGCGGGAAAACGAGTCTAGGCCCGGCGCCGCAACGCACAGGTGAAACACCTGTGCATGGCGCTCGACGGTGTCGGACATCGGCTTATTCACTGTCCTCGTTCCAGGTGCGACCGTCGCGCTCGATCAGCGCCACCGCCGCGCTCGGGCCCCAGGTGCCCGAGGTGTACGGTCGCGGCGACTCGCCGCTGTCCGCCCACGCGGCGAGGATGGGATCGGCCCAGTGCCACGCCGCTTCCACTTCGTCGCGACGCATGAACAGGGTCGGGTTGCCGCGCACCACGTCGAGGATGAGGCGCTCGTACGCATCGGGCTGCTGCACGCCGAAGGCCTCGGCAAAGCTCATGTCCAGCGACACGTGGCGCAGGCGCAGGCCGCCCGGACCCGGATGCTTGATGGTGACCCACAACTTGATGTTCTCGTCCGGCTGCAGGCGCAGCACCAGGCGGTTCTGCGCCAGCACGCCGGCCGACGGATCGAAGATCGAATGCGGCACCGGCTTGAACACCACCACGATCTCGGACACGCGCTCGGGCAGGCGCTTGCCGGTACGCAGGTAGAACGGCACGCCGGCCCAGCGCCAGTTGGCGATCTCGGCCTTCACGGCCACGAACGTTTCGGTGTTGGACTTGTGGTCCTTCAGCTCGTCGAGATAGCCCGGCACGCTCTGGCCTTCGGCCGCGCCCGCGCGGTACTGGCCGCGCACGGTGAGCTGGCTCGCGTTGCTTTCGTCGATGTGCTTGAGCGAGCGCAGCACCTTGAGCTTCTCATCGCGCACCGCGTCGGGCGACAGCGAGGAGGGCGGCTCCATCGCCACCATGCACAGCAGCTGCAGCAGGTGGTTCTGCACCATGTCGCGCAGCGCGCCGGCATGGTCGTAATAGCCCGCGCGCTGACCCACGCCCAGCGTTTCGGCCACGGTGATCTGCACGTGGTCGATGTGCTCGGCGTTCCACAGCGGCTCGAACAGGATGTTGCCGAAGCGCAGCGCCAGCAGGTTCTGCACCGTTTCCTTGCCGAGGTAATGGTCGATGCGATAGGTCTGCGATTCGTCGAACACGCGACCGACCGCGTCGTTGATCTGGTTGGCGCTCTTGAGGTCGCGGCCGATGGGCTTTTCCAGCACCACGCGCGCCTTGCCCTTGTTGAGGCCGTAGGTGCCAAGGCGGTTGCAGATGTCCACGAACAGCTCGGGCGAAGTGGACAGGTAGAACACGCGCACGTGATCGGGCTGGCCGCCGATGAGCGCGGCGAAGTCGTCCCAGCCGTCGTCCTTGCGCGCGTCCAGCGAGCGGTAATGCACGAGCTTGAGGAAGGCGTCGATCTTGCTCTTGTCGCCGCCGTTTTCCTGCAGCGCCTTGCGCGTGCTGGCGCGGTAACCGTCGTCGTCGAGACCCTCGCGGGCGATGCCGATGATCCGGCTGGTCTCGGGAATCTGCCCGTCCGCGTAGCGGTGGTACAGCGCGGGCAGCAGCTTGCGAACGGCGAGGTCGCCGGTTCCGCCGAAGATCACCAGGTCGAAGGGGTCGACCGGCAGGGGAGAAGCAGTCACTTCAGTCACCTCGAGCGATGCGGGGAGCGACACGTGGCATGCATACCACGTGCGATGCCTGACGATCGTACCAGTGAAATACCAGACAACACCAGTTCCCCGGCGCGCCTTGGTCGGCCTACGTTGAGGAGGGATTCGACACCCGAATTGGTACCACCGGAAAGCCGCGTCGCAGCGCCTGATTGCGCGATTGGTATTCTCATTGGTATCGTGCAGGCATGGAAACCGCCCTCGTCAACGAATATCGCCGCCTCAGCCGTGACCCGGCCGTGAACCAGCCGCTGGCCTATCTGCGCCTGCGCCGGGCCATCCGCAACGTGGTCGAGCACCGGGACATCGAGCCGGGCCAGGCCCTGCCGAGCGAACGCGACCTGTCGCGCCTGCTGCAGCTGTCGCGCGTCACCGTGCGCAAGGCCATCGCCGGCCTCGTCGAAGAGGGCCTGCTGAACCAGCGGCACGGCGCCGGCACCTTCGTGGCCGAGCGCATCATCAAGCCGATGTCGCGCCTCACCAGCTTCACGGAAGACCTGCGCGCGCGCGGCCTGAACCCGCGCTCGGAGTTCTTCGAGCGCAGCGTGGGCGAGGTGACGCCCGAGGAATCGATGGCGCTCAACCTTTCGCCGGGCGTGCTGGTCGCGCGCCTGCATCGCGTGCGCTATGCGAAGGAAGAGCCCCTGGCGATCGAGCGCAGCGTGGTGCCCGCCAGCGTGCTGCCCGACCCGATGATCGTGCACGACTCGCTGTACCAGGTGCTGGAAACCCTCGGCGCGCGCCCGCGCCGCGCCTTGCAGCGCCTGCGCGCCGTGTCGTTGGGTGCCCAGCAGGCGCGCCTGCTGCACGTCCCGGCCGGCAGCGCGGGCCTCAACATCGAGCGGCGCAGCTTTCTCGACGACGGCCGCGTGGTGGAGTTCACCACCTCGTGGTATCGCGGCGACATCTACGATTTCGTGGCCGAACTGCAGACGGACTGAGGTCCGGCACTAGAACGCCAGCGCCACCGACTGGCCCACGCCCGTGGCCTGCCACTGCGCGGTGAGTGCGAGGATGCATGCCCGCACGGCCTCCATGTCCTGCTCGTCCACCGCCAGCGGTTCGCACTGCCTGGCCTGGCAGGTCACCCGGTAGAGATCCAGCATGTCCGTCGGTGCGCTGCTCCATCCAGCCCATCCGTCGGCCTGGAACACTTCGACCAGCCGCTCCACGCCATCGCTTTCGGCTTCCGCGCCCATGCGGACGTCCGCTGTCTCGCCCGCGGCCAGACGCGTGACGAAGCCGCGCCTGCGCAGCACGCTTTCCACGGCGAAATGCACCATATCGTGCGGAATGATGCCCTGCTTCGGGCAATCGACCTGCTCGTTCGGCGCATCCTCGCGGACGACCTCCATGCGATCGTGCTTGCCGGCGCCTTTGGTGAAGATGAGCTGCATGGGCCACCTGTCGCGGGACGATTCATCGCCGTGCTGAATAGCATCCGGGCAAGGTCGTGTCTGCGCCGGGGCGTCTTCGCTCCATAACCGTGTAAAATATGGAGTTTTTGACGTCCGTAGTATGGCGCAGGACTCTCCACGAACAAGCATCCGCGGCTCGACGTTCATTCGCCTGCTGGCTCGCCTGACGGACGCTGACGTTTCCCCGTCCCGCTCGTCCCTCTCGGACCGGTTGAGCCAGTGGCTCGACTGGACGCATGCGATCGCGCTGTCCACCGCGATGGATCGCCGGGCGTCCACGGAGGCTTTCGATGCCCCGCCCTTCGGCGATGCCGAGGCGGAAGAGTGCGCGCGCGTGCGCGCCTCGCTCGCGGAAGTGATCAAGGGCGCCGGGGAGAGCACCGACGGCGACGTGGAATACCCGGCCTTCCGCCAGCGCTACCTCACCATGCAACGCCGCATGCAGACCGCCACGGGCAACCTGCGTGGTCGGCTGCGCGACATGCTCGCGCAAAAGACGCCGGACATGGCGCGCCTCGCCGAGGTGGACGCGGTGATGGAACGCGCGCTGAGTCCGCGCGAACATACGCTGCTCGCCGCCGTGCCCCATCTGCTTGGCGATCATTTCGAACGACTGCGCAAGCGCGCGCAGGACACACCGGCCGATGCGCCGCCCGCGGAGAACATCTCTGCCGGCGCATGGCTCGACACTTTCCGCAAGGACATGCAGAGCGTGTTGCTCGCCGAACTGGATGTTCGTTTTCAACCGGTCGAAGGGCTGCTCGCAGCGCTTCGCACCCGCTAACTGGTCAATCATGTTCAGAAACCTCCTCAATCTCGGCGTGTTCCTCGTTGGCCTCGCCGCCATCGGCTGGATCGGCATCGGCTACATCGGTTCCAACCCGCTGGGCGCAGCCGTCGCGGCACTGATCGCCGCGTGCTACCTCGCCGGTGCCTTCGAACTGCATCGATATCGCCAGGCCACGGGCTCGCTGCTGCGCGCCGTTGCGGATCTGTCCACCGCGCCCGCCAGTCTGGGCGCATGGCTGGAACGCCTGCATCCCAGCGTGCGCAACCATGCGCGGCTGCGCATCGAAGGTGAACGCGCAGCGATGCCCACGCCGGCATTGACGCCTTACCTGGTCGGCATGCTGGTGCTGCTGGGCATGCTGGGCACGCTGCTTGGCATGATGGCCACGCTGCGCGGCACCGGCCTCGCACTGGAAAGCGCCACCGACCTTGAGGCGATGCGCGGCTCGCTTGCCGCGCCGGTCAAGGGCCTGGGCTTTGCGTTCGGTACCTCGATTGCCGGTGTCGCCAGCTCGGCCATGCTCGGCCTGCTGTCCGCGCTGAGCCGCCGCGAGCGCATGCAGGCGACGCAGCTGCTCGATGCGAAGGCCGCGACCACGCTGCGCGCGTTCTCGAAGACACACCAGCGCGAGGAAGCGTTCAAGCTGCTGCAGCAGCAGACGGCGCAGATGCCCGCGCTGGTCGAGCATCTGCAGGCGATGATGACTGCCATCGAACAACAGAACGTCGCGGCGCACGAGCGCCAGATGGCCAGCCACGAGGCCTTCCACGCACGTACCGAAGCCGTCTATACGCAGCTGGCTTCGTCCGTTGAAACGTCGCTGAAGGAAGGCATCGCCGGCAGCGCCAGTGCGGCCAGCGCGGCACTGCAACCGGTGGTGGAGGCGACCATGGCCGGCCTCATGCGCGAAACGGGTGCGCTGCACGACAAGCTTTCGCAGGCCGTGCAGCGCCAGCTCGACGGCGTGTCGGCGCAACTGGAGACGACGACCAAGGACGTGGCAGGCCTTTGGCGCGACGCAGTGGCCGAACATCGCGACGCCAATGGCAAGCTCGTCGGGCAGCTGGGCGAGACCCTTGATCAGTTCAGCGCCACGTTCGAACAGCGCGCCAGCCACCTGCTGCAGAACACGTCGACCCAGCTCGAGACCGCAACGAGCAACACTGCCCAGGCGTGGAACGATGCGCTGTCGCGCCAGGACACGCTCAACGCACAGTTGGCCGAGCGCAACCAGCAGGGGCTCACTGCGGCCGCTGCTGCCTTCGAGGAACATGCGGCGTCGCTGGTGCGCGTCGTGCAGGCTTCGCACACCGACCTGCAGGCCGCTTTGGAAGCCCGTGACCAGCAGCGACTGTCGGCCTGGACCGAAACCCTCGGCGCGATGACGGACGCCCTGGGCAAGCAGTGGGAGCATGCCGGCGAACAGGTGGCCCAGCGCCAGCAGGATATCTGCGACACGCTCGCGCAGACCGCGCGCGGCATCACCGCCGAAGCGCAGTCGCACGCCAAGGAAACCATCGCGGAGATCTCGCGACTGGTACAGACCGCCTCCGAGGCACCGAAGGCCGCTGCCGAAGTCATTGCCGAGCTGCGCCAGAAACTTTCCGACAGCATGGTGCGCGACACCGCCATGCTGGATGAACGCGCACGCCTGCTGGGCACGCTGGAAACCCTGCTCGACGCGGTCAACCATGCCTCGACCGAACAGCGCGAAGCCGTCGATGCGCTGGTCGGTACGTCGGCCGCGCTGCTCGAACGCGTCGGCACACGCTTCACCGACCACGTCGAAGCCGAAACAGGCAAGCTTGAGACGGTGGCCGCACAGCTCACCAGCAGCGCCATCGAAGTAGCGAGCCTGGGCGATGCCTTCGGCGCCGCCGTGCAACTGTTCGGCCAGTCGAACGAGATGCTGATGGAGCGCCTGCAAGGCATCGAAGCCGCGCTGGACAAGTCGCTCGCTCGCAGTGACGAGCAGCTCGCGTACTACGTGGCGCAGGCGAAGGAGGTCATCGACCTCAGCATGCTGTCGCAGAAGCAGATCATCGAGGAAGTGCAGCTGCTTGCCGAACAGCGTACCGCCGGGGCCGACGCGGCATGAACGAGGACATCGACCTCGAAGGCGAATCATCGGCGCCGATCTGGGCCGCCTTCGGCGACCTGATGTCCGTGCTGCTGGGCGCGTTCGTGCTGATCCTGGTCGGCGTGATTGGCGTGCAACTGCAGCTTTCGCACCGGCTCGACGAAGAGGTGAAGCAGCGCCAGGCCGAAGCGCAACGACGCATGACCTTGGAACAGGCACTGGCCGCGCCGCTGGCTGCCGGCCGCGTCACGCTGGTCAATGGGCGCATCGGCATCCGCGGCAACGTGCTGTTCGCACTCAACTCCGACCAGCTGCAGCCGGAAGGCCGCGAGCTGCTGAAGAGCCTCGCCGGCCCGCTCACCAATTACCTGAAGTCCCGCGACGAGATCCTGATGGTGAGCGGCTTCACCGATGATCGCCAGGTGCGCGACGGCAACCGCCAGTTCACCGACAACTGGGAACTCTCGGCCGAGCGCGCACTCACCGTAACGCGCGCCTTGATCGCCGAAGGCGTGCCCGCGTCGTCGCTGTTTGCCGCCGCGTTCGGCGCGGAGCAGCCGGTGGGTTCGAACACCAGCGAAGAAGGGCGCGCGAAGAACCGTCGCGTGGAGATCGCGCCCATCCCCAAGCCTTCCAGCGCGACCGCCGCCTCCCATGACTGATGCGGCGACGCGCGCACGAACCATGCTCGACGCGTGGCGCGCACAGCGAGCCGATCGCATCGACACCGTGCGCTTTCACTTCATCGACGCGATGGAACGACGCGCCCGCGAACAGACGGGCGCGGTGCGCAAGTTGCTCGACGGGAAGCTGTCGGCACTGCTCGATGCGTATGCGAACGACGTAGCGAAGGCGGCCTCCGCTCACGTCGCGACGACGGAATCGCCGGCCCGCGGCCCGCTCGGCGAACTGGTCGATGAACTCGCCCGCCACGCGGGCGACCGCCGCGTGCAACCGGATCCCGACGCGGAAGAGGCCGTTTCCCTGCCGCCACTGGAAGCACTGGACGAGTTCCAGCAGATCTGGTCGCAGGTGCGCACGCAGAGCCAGGTGCGCCAGTCGCTGGAACAGGCGCCGACGAACGCCGGTCCACTCAATTCGAGCGCACTCGTGCATCGCTCGATCGCACTCATGCGCGATCTCTCACCCGGCTACCTCCAGCAGTTCCTCGGCTATATCGACGACCTGGCATGGCTCGAACAGCTGGGCGCGAGCAGCGGGCCGGTCATCAAGGACGCGCCTGCGCCTGCCGCGAAAAAGCGCAGCAGGCGCAAAGCCAAAGAACCCTGATGGCGGCGGCGCGGAGCGGCTGAGTCGCGTACTCGCCGGCCTGATGTCGGAAGGGCCGTTTGCGCCATGGCGTGCCAGCAGCGCCACCTGCGTCAGTGCTTCTGGGCCACGGCCGTCCATGCGGCCAGGCAGGCAAGCTTCTGCTCTTTGCGCCAGGGCTTGCCCACGGCCATGCCCAAAGGCTTCAACCGCGCGGTCATCTCATCCACCGACTGCCCGAGCACCTGCGCGGCACGATCAGGCAGCGACTTTTCGTCCAGCTCGACGAGCGCGATACCGCATCGCAGGGCCGCGGCACGAAACGCATCGCGCACGGCCAGCGCTTCGGCCACCGGCACGTGTTCGGCCCATGCCAGGCTGTAATCGAGCAGGTCGGTGATCCAACCGGCCCGGTTCACCAGCAGTGCGATCACGACGGGCTTGCAAGCCATCGCCTCAAGCTGTCGCGCGATCGCCTGAAGTCCCTCCGTTGCCCGGTGCTCCTGCCGACGGCGTCCTTCCGCCACGGTCGCTCTTGCCTCGTCCGTTGCGCGGCCCGAGGCATCTCGCGCCATCTCGGCCGCGAGTCGATACGGCTCGAAGGACAACCTGTCGTCGACCGTGCCGGTTTCAAGCGACACGGAGAGGACGACGCGGGGCTCGCCCCGTTCAATGGAGACACCGACCGCCACGGCACCGCCCTTGTGCGCATGCAGACCAATGGCGGCGATGGTCGACGGATAGCGTTCGGGCCGTGGCATCGACATCTCCCGACGATCGGCAGGAACTCGCCGTGTTGGCCAGCCCCGCGAAACGGACGTCCAAATCAACCCATCCTGGCGTCTGTTCGACGCCAGGGGCTTCAACCGCCGCGATGCGCCAGCGCGTAATCGATCGCCGCACGCACTGCCGCCACCTGCGCGTCATTGCACTGCTGCGGCGTGGCGCGAGGACTGTCCGGGTAGACCTCGGTCGTGGTCGCGTAGCGCGCGTTGGTGATGCCCGCGCACAGGCTCCACTGCTTCACCGGAAACTTGATCACGCCAGGCAGCAGCAGTGGCGAGCCGATGATCTCGCCGCGGGCGTCGGCATCGGCGATGTGGGTCACCTTCGCCACGGCCTCGACCACGGCCTGCTGGAACGCCGGCTGCGGCTGATCGGCATCGTCCACCAGGTAGAAACCATCGGGCACCTCGCCGGGCTCGAACGGCTTGCCGTCGCGGGCAGCCAGCGCCGGGCGGAACTCCGATTCGTCCGAATCGGTCGTTTCGTGCAGGTCGATGTGCATCAACACCACATCACGCAGCGGTTCCAGCAGATTCACCAACGCCGCCGACTCCCCCGCCGGGCTGTCCTTGCGGAAGTTGCGATTGGGATCGAGCGCATCGGGATTCCAGCGATGGATGCGCTCGTACGCCCACGGACTCACGCACGGAACCACCATGACGTTCGCGCGCCCGGCATACTCGCCTGCGTGCTGCTGCAGGAACTGCAGCGCGCCATGCACGCCGCTGGTTTCGTAGCCGTGCACGCCGCCGGTCACCAGCACGACCGGCAGGTCGTCCCGCCAGCCGCGGCTGCGAACGACGATCAACGGGTAGTGCTCCGCACCGTAGGTCAGCGCGCCGTACTCGGACACGTCGAAGGCATCGCGCAGGCGATCGATGGCGCTCAGCACGTCCTGCGCGTAGCTGCGATGCTTGACCTGCTTCGCCAGCCACGCGGCGCGTTCCTGCGCACCCCACGGCTGGCCGGGTGTACCGATCGGATAGAAAGCTTCGTTGCCCATGGCGAGACCGTCGTGTGGGAAAGCGCGCATTTTATCATCCGCGCCCGGCCGTCACGGCGTCGATCGCACGTGCGTCGTCGGACCCGCAGCTCCACACCTGCGACTGACGCGGCCACCCCGGCCTGCACGGACGGCCAGACGGCCAAGTCACACAGCGGCCTCCCCAGCGTTAAAGAGAGTTGCCATACTGGCGTCCGGGGTTTTGAGGCCTGCCTTCCACGCAAGGCAGGCGCGGGACATCAGGGGGAAGACATGAATCTTTGGGCCGTCATGGCCGTCGGGGAGGGCTTCGCCCATCTCGAGGGAACCGCGAGTTTCGAACTGTATGGCGTGGTCTCGGCCGCCGATGCGCACGCGGCGCTGGACAAGGCGATCGACCTCGCCGTCCAACGCTGGCCCGAGATCGCGCAAGGTCGCGAGGGCGCCGGTGCGATGATCCACGCCGAAGAGGTCAACGAAATCACCATGACGCCGGGCATGGAAGTCGACGTGGTCGACGTCTCCTGGGTGTAAGCGCACTCTTGGGCGCAGCTGCTTCGGCAAATCGATGACGCCGCATCGCTGCCGAGCTCGCGTCCACTGCACGCCTTTTCGTTCATCGCCGGAGAAGACCATGAAGCGCCACACGACCACTGCGTTCCTGGCGGCTTGCCTGTTGACGGGCCTGGCCCTGTGTCCTTCGTCTGCCACCGCGGAAACCAAGGCGATCAGCGATGCCACGCACCTCGTGCAGAAGCCGCAGGGCGACAGTCGCGCCTCCATGGAAACCATGCAGATTCCCAGCCATGGCGCACTGATGAACGCCCTGGTCTACGTGGCGGCAGGCGCCGGACCGCATCCGACGGTCGTGCTGCTGCATGGCTTCCCCGGCAACGAGCGCAACCTGGATCTCGCGCAGGACATCCGCCGCGCAGGCTGGAACGTTCTTTACTTCAATTACCGCGGATCATGGGGAACGCCGGGCGACTTCTCCTTCTCGCACGGCATCGAGGACGTCGCTTCGGCCCTGGCCTATCTGCGGCAGCCGGAGAACGCCAAGCGGCTCCGCGTCGATACCACGCGCATCGTCCTGATCGGGCACAGCATGGGTGGCTTCATGACCGTGCAGGCCGGCGCGGCCGATCCTGCGGTCAAGGCCATCGGCATGATCTCGGCCGCCGACATGGCCGGCAGGGTTCAGGGCCTGCTCGGCAAGGGCACTCGCCAGGCCGCCATCCAGAGCACCAGCATGGGCCTGGCCGATGAGGGCATGGCACCGCTCAGCGGCTGCACGCCAGATGGCCTGGCACAGGAACTGGCCGAGCATGCACGCGATTGGAGCTTTCTATCCAAGGTCGCCGCGCTCAAGGATCGCCCGGCGCTGGTCATCACCTCGGACGATGGCCTCACGACGTGGAACGATGCTTTCAGCGCCGCGCTTCGCAAGGCCGGTGATCGACAGGTGACCACCCTGCACCTCGCCACCGACCACGCGTATTCCGACAAGCGCACCGAGCTGTCGCGCGCCGTGCTCGCGTGGCTGGCGCCATTGGCGCAGTAGCAACGCTATCGCTTGCCCGCCCTGGCGTTTACGGGGACGCCCAGTACGCACGCCCCATCCACGCGCCGGCCTGGCTGGGGTTCCACACGAACGTGGCCACGCTTTCGGCGGGCATCGTGTAGTCGAAGCGGCTCTGGCTTTCCGCGACGGATACGCGGCGAGCTTCCTTGTTGCTGTTCACCATGACCAGCACGATCGAGCCGTCGGCCTCGTTCTGGAAGGCGACGTTGTCCAGATGCTCCTTCTCCGTCGCGGTCGATTCCACGCGCACCGCGCCAGGCAGCACGAACTTGCTGAAGTGGGCCAACGCGTAATATTCATCGTTGCGGCTCACTTCGCCGGTCTTCGAGTTGATCAGGATCACGCCCTTGCAGAGCGCGCAGCCGCCGAAGTGCGGGCCGTGGTTTTCGTCCAGCGCCAGGTTCCAGTAGATGACGCCGCGCGCCCACTGGCGGATGCCCGTGACCAACAGGTTGCGCGAAAACCACAGCAGTTCGCCGTTGGCGGCGGATGCCCAATCGCCGCCGGAACATTCGGTGATGTAGGTGTCCTTGTCGGGATAGGCGCGATGCACGCGGCCCTGCGCGTACTGGCTGCCTTCGTAGCAATGCCAGGCCACGCCATCGATGTATTTCGCGGCATCCGGATCGGACAGCACGCTCAGGGGCTGCTCGGGCTGGTTCCAGTTGTGATCCCACTCCAGGATGCGCGTCTTCTGCTTGCGACGCGCCAGCTTCGGGCCGAGGTACTGCCCGATCACGCGCGCACGCGTGGATGCCGACATTTCCATGCCCGGGTACGTGATCGGCACGTAGCTCGGCTCGTTCTGCATCGTCAGCGCGTAGATCGGGATGCCGTAATTGCGATAGGCATCGACGTACTTGACCAGATAGCTCGCGTACGCGTCTTCGTACTGCTCCAGCAACTCGCCGCCAATCACATTCTGGTTGGTCTTCATCCATGCCGGCGCCGTCCACGACGACGCGACGATGAGCAGCGAGGGATTGATGGAGAGCGCCTCGCGCACCGTCGGTATCACGTTGCGCAGATTGGGCGTGACGTTGAAATGCGTCAGGCCCGGATCGTCCTGGCCGAAGGGCACGTCATCCAGCGTATACGGCTTCAACGAAAAATCGGACGCGCCGATGGTCAGGCGCATCATGGTCAGGTTGAGGTTCGGCGGCGGGCCGTACATCTCGTGCAGCAACTCGCTGCGCTGCAATCCACTCAGCCTGTTCTGCAGCAGCCACGCCGACGAATCGGTCATCGCCGCGCCGAAGCCGGTCATGGTCTGGAATTTCTTCTGGACATCGATGACGACGTCGACGGGCTCCGTGCCACGCGGTTTCATCTCGATCTCCGGCTGCCGGTCGAGCCTCAACCGGCGATCCTGGGTGCTCAGCCATAGATCAACCGACGGCGCGACGGGGCGCGCCGTCGGAACGATCTTGGGAGCGATCTTGGGAAACTCGAAATGCGGTGCGCGCAGCACCACCAGGGTGAGCAGCGTGATCAAAGCGATGAAGACGGGAGCGCCCCGGTTCGAACCCTGCTTGTACTCATCCATGGCGCTTGTAAAACCCGTCGTTCATGCTGCAACCCACTTGGATGACGAAGCTCCCGATGCTTCCGCGTTAAACATGCGCCGCTTCGCGCCTGACGAAACGGCTGCGTATGGTGACCCGGGACGAGATGGGCCCGCGGCTAGAGCGGACGGTAGCACTGAATCCCGATGGAAAGTGCCTCGGCCTCGGTAAACCTATCGGCACCGTGACGCGCTTCCTGAGGCCTTCGGACAATTCGCAAGCAAGAGACAGCGCTCAGCGCTGAATGATGCGGGTTTCAACTTTCAGCAGCCTTTTCCCGCAGGCGGATCTGCTGCGCGTCGGCTTCTCGCCGCCACGGCCAGGCGCAGGCGCCGCCCTCGGTCGTTCAGCCGCCGTGGCCCTCGGGCGATGCTTCCGGCGTCTTCGCCATTTCCGTGGTGCCGTTCCAGCCCATTCCCAGATAAAGCGGGCGGCCTTTGTCGGTGGCATGCAGGACGGCATAGCCGATGCCGCGCCTGCCGAACTCCTCGTCCGCGAGACGCATCAGTGCACGCGCCAGGCCGCGATGGCGGTAATCGGGCTCGACAAACACGTTCAGCACATAGCCGCGCTGGTCCTGCAGCGGATGCGCGGGATGCGGCGGCCAGTCGATCAGCATCAGCCCGATGCCCGCGACGACCGTGCCGCCGTCCGACATCATGAAGCCAAAGTACGATCCGTTCGCCAGGCGCGGCCTCAGCCATTCGCGGAAATGCGCCGTCATGGGCCTCAATACATCGTCGCCCTTGCCTGCATCGCGAAACATCGCTTCGCGATGCCTGCAGATCAGCTCGAGATCGTCTGCACAGAGTGTCCGTATATCCATCGTGCTGCCGAAGAAGGAATGAAGCCGTCCACATGACGACGCGCCACATGGGTACGCGAGCGGCACCCGGCCCTAGCGAACGCGCGTGAAGTAGCTCGCCTTCATGACGAGCGGGCCGTTGTTGCCCGGATAGACCGCCGTCTCGACGAGATGCTGGCCATCCGGCATGACGGAATAGATCCGGGTCGAAACGAGCACGCCTTGCTGCTGCAGCGCCATGACGAGCACGTTGGGCGCCGGTTGCTTCACCGACGCGGTATCCGCCTCGGGACTGTCCTTGACGGCGGCCGCCGTTCCATCGAGCGCCACCGTGGAAGCGGAATGCGCCTCCTGACCGGGTGCGTACACGATGTCGACACGTACGCTCAGCTTGTCTTCGCCCGCGTCGGCGAACGTGAACCGCACGCTCCTGGGGCGCTGCGCCGGCGGCATGGGCAGCCGCGATGTATCCAGGGCCCAACTTCCGAGCAAAGGCGACGTCGCCGTGCGACTGGGCACAACATCGTTTGCCGCTCCAGCCGCAGCGGCCGTGGTCAACAGGGACGTCAGGGCAACCAGCAGCGATACGACCAAGGTTTTCGGCAAGAGCTTCATGTCCTGTCCTTCCATGCAGACGGGTCAACGGGAAGTAGTGCGCGAGTGGGCAGGGCGAGTATGCCGCTTCGCGTGTACGAAAAGCAGCGCTCGATCGGCGACGGGGCGGCGTGATGAAACCTGGCCGCAGGCATCGCGACGCAAGATCCGATGCCGGAGACCCCAGCCGTTATGATGGACGCATGAACAATCGCGCAGACTCGTTCGACGCCACGCTGTCAGGCCAGGTAGACGCACAGGGCTTCGCCTTCGTCGAGGGCGACCGCATGCGATCGCTGCTCATCGCCGAAGGCGAACTGACGGACTGGGCGGCCTTCGTGGACAGCTGGAATCATCTGGAGCTGGACGAATACCTTGCCGCCAAGGGTCGGTTCCGCCGCAGGCGCCACGCGACGTTTTCCGCCGCGGCCGATGGCCCCGTCGTGCCGCAACCACACCAGGCCCACTTCCAGAGCCTGCAGTACAACACGCTGCAAGGCGACATCCAGCGCTGGTTCGAGCCGGTCGATGCCTCCGTGGTCAACGGCGCCACGCTGCGCACCATCCTTCGCTTCTGCCATGGCTTCTTCGGCAAGCTGGCGACACCTGCGATTCGCTGGCATATCGAAGTGCATCAGTTCCGCATCGAAGCCACGGCCGATTCCGCCGGCGAGCCCACGCCCGAAGGCAGTCATCGCGATGGCGTGGATTACGTGCTCGTGCTTCTCGTCGATCGCAAGAACATCGCCAGCGGCACGACCACGATCCACTCGCCCGACGGAAAACTGCTCGGCGACTTCACGCTGACGCACGCGCTGGACGCGGCATTGATCGACGATCACCGCGTCTACCACGGCGTGACACCAGTCATACCGCTGTCCGCAGGCGAACCGGCCTTCCGCGATGTACTCGTGGTGACGTTCAGGGCGGTGGCTGAACTGCCCGGCTGAGTCTTCGCAGACCGCTGCTTGCTTGCAAGCGCTGCGATGTACTCGCACAGCCTTGGCCAGGCGCGGACATCCGGTTACGGATCATCAAATACGGCGATTGTCGTGTCTTCCCGAGTCACTTCACAGCGGTAAGTCACGGCCTTGCCGCCCACATCGGCGGCAAACGTCAGCACGAAGCCATGCGGTTCCGAAACTTCATCCCTCAACTGCCATCTGGCGACCGGCGCACGCAGACTTGCCTGCACCTTTGCCTCGCAGGACCGGACTGCCGCTTCCATCGCGACGCGATCAGGGTTCGGGCGAGGGCGCCAAGGCCCGCTCAGCAACACCAGGCCCATCACCAGGCCGACGATCGCCAGAGTGAGCGAGCCTCTAAAAATCCTTCGCTTCGTCCGCCGCTTCACGGCCACCTCTTTGAGGACTGGTCTTCGCCCCTTCGAGGATACGTGACCTGGTGGGTCTTGGCGCGGCCGCGAAGTGGCTAGGCGGCGGCCACGGGATATTTCCAAACAAAGGTCCGGTTTGAGGAAAAGCTCCTCAGTGCCACAACTGGTCTTCGTTGGCGTCAATCATCCGCAGGGTCACGCCCGTCATGCAGGTGGGCAGACCCTCCCTGGGCGAGTACTCGTCGAATCCGACGGCGAACAAGCCCCAGGGCATTCGGCGATAGCGTCCTTCGTGATAGGTGATCGGACCGTTCGAGACAGGGTAGCCCGCCGCGGGCGGCGCCGGTGCCGGGCCCGGCGGCGTCAAGCCGGCCAGTTCGTAGCGGGAAATCAGACTGGCCGGCGAAATACACGGCAAACGGTTGACAACGATACTTATCAGCCGAACCTTCGGATTCTCCGGCGGATAGACGCGAAGCTCGATGCCATCGATTCGTGTGCCATCCGGCAACGTCAGTGCGTCACTTACCCACTCGCGCGAACCATGGAACTCCGGGTGGAAACGCATGCCGAGAGTCCGTTCGACATCTCCTGGCGTCGTTGGCACGACCGGATGAAGGCTCAACAATCTATCGACCAGCCCGGGCAACGTGACATCGTTGTGTGCGGCTGCCTGGGCATGGCCGAGAAGTGGACAACACCACAGGATCGAAAAGGCAAACCTAGCTGGAAACCGCATGGGTTCTTCCATGCTCCTTCGTTGTCATTCCATCGCCAAGGATATCCACTCGGGCAAATGGAAGCGTCTCCCTGGGCCGACATCCGGCGCGCGAGGATCCAGCATCCTGCGATGCCGATTACTTCGCAGGACATTCGACGCGATTGTCTTGAACCGCGATGATCTGCCACTTCCCGTTGCGACGTAACCACATGTCGGTCCATACCAGGCAGTGGCGTTCGTGCTTGGAATCCGGCAGCGCCACCGTTTTCGATTCCGCCCCATACACGACCGCGACGTCGGCGGAAAAGAACCGGACGTCCGCACTATCGAGGCGACAGTCGGTGGACCACGGTGTCTTGGGATCATAGGCGGGCGCGCTCGCCGGCTTTCCGTAGCGCATGCCCTTGGGTGCCGTACCCTGGAAGTCATCCGCCAGGATTTCCGATGCGACCCACTCACCTCCGCACGCCATGTTCGCCCAGGCTCTTTCCTTCGCGATCATCCACTGCGCCGTAGCACCATCCTTCGCTGGAACGTCGTCCGCCAGAGCGGCTCCGGCGCATAGCGCGGCAAGGATAGCTGCGGCAAAACGGCCGGTGTGACTCGTCATCGCTCTCTCTCCCCATCTCCTGGTTTCCCCTGGCGCTTCCGTCTGCTCGACCGTGGACAGTGCGTACCCATGGCGAACTAGATTGCCGTATCGAAGACGTTCTTCTCGATGCAGCCATGTCTGACGAGTGCGTACAGGCAGGCACTTCGGTCGCAAGCGGACATGGCATCCAACGGATCAGTGGCCGGGCTAGACGATTCGGTGTCGCTCATGATGCCTCCCGGCTGTCGTGGCAGGCCCGCCTTGGTCGAAAGCGGATGCAGAAGCGGACCTGGGCCACGCTAGATGGCCGGCTGATCAACGCCATAACGTATGGCGGCTTTCAGTGTCTCTACCCTGATATCGCGCAGCGCCTTGAACTTGATGCAATACCCGGTGATCTTTGCCTTTCCGAGGTCCTTTCCATATGTCTGCGCCAGGTACTTCCTGTCTTCGATGCCAAGAATGTAGACGGAAATTCCGGTTGTGTTTGCGCTGACGCCAATTCGGTAGAACTCCCTGGTGCTTCCGTTGGCGTACTGAATGGTCCGGGCTCCATACCCTATGCTGGGGTTGGAAACCGTTTTGCCCGCATCGTCCTTGCCATCCAGGAACCACAACCTGCCATCCGGCATCATCTCCAGAATGAGGCGGTGCAACGCCATCATGTCCAGGCGCTTCGGTTCAGGCTGGGCGGCGATATATTCCTTGATCTGTTCATCAACGCTCATACAGCCCCCTGCTTGGAGCGGGTACGGTGCTGGCCGCAACCGCTTCGAACCAAAGCTTCATGCGATCACCGACCTGCCAGGCCCGTTACCAACGGGGAGCCGACACCATCGCTCCTCGTCCTGCCCGATCGAATCCGATCAAATCGGATCGTCGATCGACTTGGCGAGTTCGGTGAAGAGCTTCGGGCCTGACTCGGTCATATGCCAGCAGTCTTCCAGGCGGATGCCGAATTCGCCGGGGATGTAGAGGCCCGGTTCGTCGGAGAAGCACATGCCGGCCGCCAGCGGCGTGGCGTCGCCGTGGACGAGGTAAGGAGATTCATGGCCGTCCAAACCGATGCCGTGGCCGGTGCGGTGGGGCAGGCCGGGCAGGTGGTAGCCGGGGCCCCAGCCTTCCTTTTCGTAGTAGGCGCGCACGGCGTCATCGATGGTGCCCACGGGTACGCCCAGCTTGGCGGTGGCCAGCGCGAGTTCCTGGCCGCGCTTGACCGTGTCCCACACCTTGCGCTGTTTCACGGTCGGCTGGCCCATCACCCAGGTGCGCGAGATGTCCGACTGATAGCCATGCACGGCGCAGCCCACGTCCATCAGGATGACCGAACCCTCGTGCAAGGTCTCCGGCTTGTGCGAGCCGTGCGGATACGCGCTGGCTTCGTTGATCAACACCAGGGCGAACTCCGGCGCGCCGCCCAGGGCGACGGTGGCGGCGTTCATCATGGTGGCGATCTCGCCGGGGCTCATGCCTGCACGGACGTTGCCGTGGACGTAGCGCAGCGCCGCCAGGGTGACGTCGTTGGCGATCTGCATCAGCGCCAGTTCCGCGGGGGATTTGATCAGGCGGACGGCTTTGACCAACGCATCGCCGGACACCACGGTGTAAGCGCCGCCACTTGCCTCGCGCACGCCGTCGACGATGAAAAGACGCGTGGTGGCTTCGAAGGCGATCGAACCGGACGTGACCCCGCGGTCGCGAAGCGCGCCAACGAGGCGGGCGAACGGGCTTTCGTGCTCGTTCCAGGGACGCACGTCGCCGCCCACCGCCAGGGTCTCGCGGATCGAGGGTTCTTCGAAGGCCGGGGTCACCACGACGATGTCGCCACGCGCCGGGATCACCGCGGCCGTCGTACGCTCCGAACGATGCCACTGGATGCCGGTGAAGTATTCCAGGCTCGAACCCGATTCCAGGATCAGGGCGCCGACCTTCTGGTCGACCATCAGCTGTTGCAGCTTGGCGATACGCGCACGTCGCTCCTCCACCGAAATCGGCCTGGCGCCGGTGGTCATGGAGGTCAGGCCAGTCAGCCCAGCCGGTTTGGCGGGCGCGGCCTGCGCTGCCCGGCCGGGCAGCAGGAAGGCCGTGGAGGCCGCGGCGGTGGCAGCTACAGCTCCGGTGAGAAAGTCGCGACGACGCATGGAGACTCCGGACCGAGGGTAAGGATGTCCCGCAGTATGCGACCGGAATCGGCGACGCGACTACTGCCGGGCAGGGTGCCGAATTGCATTTGCGCCGGCGCCGCGGCCCGTGCAGGACGGCAAGGGCGGGCAGGCTTAAACCTTGTCGGACCGAACGACATCCGACCAGCACCTTGCCTGGCCCGGAGATGCCGATGGACGGCTTGCTGATGTCGCGGAAGCGAATGGATCGACGCGCCGGCTGGCGGATCGCGCTAGCGCTGCTGGCCTTGCTCTGCTCCTTTCCGGTATGGGCGGACTGCGCCGAATGCGCGGTTGTCGCCCGGCGCTTCGTGGTGAACGAAGGATTCAACGGCGTGGTGCTGGTGGGTCATGGCGCGACGATCGATTACGTCGAGAGCTTCGGCGTGGCGGACGCCCAAACGGGACGGGCCTTGACCGTCGATACGCCGTTCGAGACGGGCTCGATCTCCAAGTGGATCGCTGCCGTGGTGGTGATGCGGCTGGTGCAGCAAGGTCAACTCGCGCTGGATCAACCGATTTCCAACTATCTACCCGACTACCGCCGCGACAACGGCGCCAGGCTGACGCTGCGCACCCTGATGAGCCACGCCAGCGGCGTTCCCAACGAGATCGATGACGCCATCAAGCGGGATCCGGCGACCCGCACGCTTTCGCTCGACAACAGCGAGGCCGTGCAACGCTTCGCCAGCGGCAACCTGCGTTTCGAGCCGGGCGCGGACTGGGACTATTCGCACTCCAACTGGCTGCTGGTGAAGGCGATCGTCGAACGCACCACGGGAAGGGACTACGCCTCGCTGGTCGAGGGATATCTGGTCCAGCCGCTGGCCCTGCACCATAGCGGCGTCTTCAGCGGAAGCTCGTTGGGCGTGGCCGGCATGGCGCACGGCTATCGACGACTCGCGCCAGACGCGGAGCCGCTCGACAAGCCTTCGCCGGACTTCATGATGCTCGCGGGCGGTTTCTACGCCAGCGCGAACGATCTCTTCGTCCTGATGGATGGCCTTTTCGCGGGCAGGCTTCTGTCGCCGGAATCCGTGCGCATCCTGATGGCGATCGAGCGACCACCCCAGCACTACGCGCTGGGTGGACGCACCAAGACCTTGCCGTTCGCCGGCAAGGATCATCCTGTTGCCTGGGAATACGGGTCCAACGGCGCCTATCGCGTGCTCGCCTGGCGCACGCTGGACGATGGGCACACCGTCATCCTGATGAACAACACCAGCTTCGATCACATGAAGATCGGCGAGCTGGGTACGGCGCTGATGGAAGCCAGTTATCGCTGAGTCATCCGGCGAGCAGGGCGACACGGGCCGCGTCAGGCGGCGCTGTGTTGAACGTCGCCGCGTCGGCGCCGATGATCACGGCGCGGCAGCGACGGCCGTGTCCCGCTCCGCCTGGAAACCCGGCCCGTGCAGCACCTTGCCCGGCAGTGCGGGCGTCAGCTTGCCATCGCGGATGACGGGAACGCCGTTGACCAGCACGTCGCGCATGCCCTGCGCGAGCTGTCGCGGCTGTTCGAACGTGGCCGGCGCGCGCAGCCGGGCAGGGTCGAAGATGGCGATGTCCGCCCACATGCCTTCCTTGATGACGCCACGCTGCTTCAGGCCCATGCGTTGCGCGGGCAGGGCCGTCATCTTGTGGATCGCTTCGGGCAGCGTCAGCACGTGGTCTTCGTTGACGTACTTGCTGATGATCCGCGCGAAAGCCGCGTAGGCGCGTGGATGCGGATGGCCCTGGCCGAGCGGGCCGGTGGGCGCCTGCGCGGCCGCGTCGTCGCACACCGACATCCAGGGCTGCCTGAGCGCGAGCGTGACATCCGGTTGCGCCATGCCGAACACGGCGACGTCGGTGGCGGCGTGGTCCTTGATCAACAGGTCGATCAGCGCATCGATCGGCTTCTCGTGCCAGGCCCGCGCGACCTCGTCCAATCGCCTGCCTTCGAATCGCTTGAGCGAGGGCTCCTGCACCGAGGTGATCTCCACGGCCTCGGGGCCGGGCACCTCCAGCCAGTCGTTGCTCCACGCCTCCGACGGCGTCTGCATGTCCTTCTGGATGCGCGCGCGTGACTGCGGATCCTCGAGTCGCTGCAGCAGCTTGGCGGTGCCGCCCACGTGCGCCCACGGCGGAATGAACGAAGCCAGGCCATTGCCCCAGGCGGTATAGGCGTAAGTGTCGGCGGTGACGTCGAGACCGGCGGCGCGCGCCGCATCGATCCTGGCGATGACCTTGGGCATGCTGCCCCAGTTGGCGTGCCCGGCCACCTTCAGGTGGAAGATCTCGACGGGAATATGCGCCTGGCGCCCGATCTCGAAGGCCTCGTCGAGCGCGGCCATCTCGCCGTCGCCTTCGCTGCGCATGTGCGTGGCATAGATGCCACCGTAGCTGGCCGCCGTTTCCGCCAGCGCGATGAGTTCCGGCGTGGTGCTGTAGGTGGCCGGGGGATATTGCAGGCCGGTCGATACGCCGAACGCGCCGTCGCGCATGGCACTGGCCACCACCGCCTGCATCCGCTGCAGTTCCTCGGCGGTCGGCTGGCGATCGCCGTAACCCATCACCATTTCGCGCGCCGTCGCGGCGCCGACATAGCTGCCGAAGTTCACCGCGATGCCGCGGCTTTGCAGGCGTTGCAGGTAATCGCCGAGCGTCGCCCAGTCGGGCTTGGCATGCGCGCCTTCTTCGCGGGTGATGGTGTCGTTGACCGGCGCCACCGATTCGCCTTCGCCGGTGATCAGCGTGGTGACGCCCTGGAAGATCTTGGACTGCGCATGGCCATCCACCAGCAGCGTGTGGGCCGACTGGTCGAGCATGTCGATGAAACCGGGCGTGATGGTCATGCCCTGCGCATCGATGACCTGCTTCGCACTCGCCTGGCCAAGCGTGCCCACGGCCGCGATGCGGCCGTCCTTGATCGCGATGTCGGCCGCGTAGGCCGCTGTGCCGGTGCCATCGATGACCTGGCCGTTGCGGATGAGGATGTCATAGGACGATGCGGGCGTCGCCGTCGCGCCGTGCACGGACATGCCAAGCGAGATGACCAACAGACAGGTGAGCAGGCGCATACCGGTTCTTCCATCCCTATCGTCGACGATGGTGGGTGGCGCGGGCGTTGGGACGTGCCCGCGACCGTGCGGCGGAACGGCAACGGCGGTCTCGTCACGCAGGCGGTCGAGGAGAGCCGTGCCGAAGCGTATCGGCACGGCTGCTGGCCGTCCATCTCGGTGACAGGTGAGGCACGCTCGCCTATGCTCGGCAGCCTGCGCATCGCACCCGCTCGCATGAGTGCATGCCGTGTGCGCGGCTCTTCAACGCAGGCGCACACGCAGCGGATCGGTTCGATGGCCTATCGGCACTTTCTCTTTGACCTGGATGACACCTTGCTCGACTTTCGCGCGAGCGAGCGGCTCTCGTTCCAGACCATGCTCGAAAGCTTCGGCGCGCGCGCCGCGAGTCCCGCGATGTTCGCCGACTACCAGCGCGAGAACCTCCAGCTCTGGAATGACTTCGAGCGCCGGCTGATCACCAAGGAAGCCCTGAAGATCGAGCGGTTCCGGCGAACCTTCGCACCGCATGGGATCGACATCGATCCCGCCGAGGCGAGCACGCGCTATCTGGAATGCCTTGCGGAGACCGTCGTGCTGATCGACGGTGCGGCGATGCTGTGCGAGGCGCTTTCGGCGATGGGCGAGGTGGGCATCATCACCAACGGCATCGAGCACGTGCAGACGAGGCGTATCGCCAAGTCGGGGCTGGAGCGCTGGATCCGGTTCGTGGCGACGTCGGAGGCGTGCGGCTTCGCCAAACCGGATGGCCGGTTCTTCCAGTACGCCCTCGACAAGTTCTCGCGTGTTAGCAAGCCAGAGACCATCATCGTCGGCGATCGCCTGGACGCCGACGTGCTGGGCGCCAATCGCTTCGGCATCGACAGCTGCTGGTTCAATCCGGGCCGGCTGGAGGGCGATGGTGTCGCCGTCGCCACCTTCGAGGCGGCGACCCTGGCGGAGATTCTGCAGGCGCTCACGCCCCCATAGCGCGGCGGTGGCCTTCGGTGACATGCTGCGATGGCTCCTGGCGCGGCGCATTGGCTATCTCGGGAAGGTGCAAGCAGGGCCGCCCCGCGCCGGGCCGTCATGGGGCGATTCATCGACCTGACTCAAGGACCACGCATGGCTGCCACGGATATTGCGGTTTCGCGCGCCCGGGAAGGGCAACGGGAAAGTGCCATGCCTGTGATCCTCATCGCCGTGCTCTTCGGCGTGGCGCACATGCTGACCAACGGCCAGTACGGCTTTCATCGGGACGAATGGCAGTTCCTCAGCGATGCGCAGCATCTGGACTGGGGCTTCGTGCCGTATCCGCCGCTGACCGCCGCACTGGAACACGTGGGTCTGGCGATGTTCGGATTGTCGCTGGTGGGCCTGCGCCTGTTCTCGGTACTTGCGCAAACGCTGGTGATCCTCGCCGCCGGCCTCATGGCGCGCGACCTTGGCGGCGGCCGGCGGGCGCAGGTGTTTGCGGCGCTCGCGGTGGCGCTGTCGCCATTGCCGATGTTCGAAGCGACGGAATTCCAGTACTCCTCGTTCGACCTGTTGTGGTGGGTGCTGATCGCGTGGTGCGTGATTCGCCTGCGGCGTGACGACGAACCGCGATGGTGGCTGGCGATCGGTGCGGTCGCCGGGCTGGCCCTGCAGACGAAATATGCAATCGCATTCGAACTCGCTGGCGTGCTGGCGGGCGTATTGCTCACCGACGCACGGCGCTATGTCATGAACCGCTGGTTCTGGGCCGGAGGCGCCGTCGCGCTGCTCATCGTTGCGCCCAACCTCGTCTGGCTGATCCGCCACGATTTCGTTTCCTACCATTTCCTGCAGGGCATCCACGCGCGCGACGTACACCAGGGACGGGCGGAAGGATTCCTGCGCGATCAGTTCCTGCTGAACGCCAACCTGTTCGCCGCACCGGTGTGGCTGGCGGGCCTGTACGCCTGCTTCAAAAGCCGACGCTATCGCATGCTGGCGTGGATGTACGTGGTGCCGCTGCTGTTATTCATGGTGGCGCAGGGGCGCTTCTATTACACCTGCGGCGCGTACCCGATGCTCCTGGCCATGGGCTCCGTGGTCGGCGAGCGATGGCTGCATACGCTTCGCCCCGCATGGCGCACCGGCATCGCCACGCTCATGTTTGCCGGCGTCCTGGCCATCGGCGGCTATGCGGCGCTTCGCATCGTCCCCATCGCGTCGAGCGGCCCATTGCGTGATTTCGCGCTACGCAACAACGGTGATCTCCGCGAAGAAATCGGCTGGGACGAGTTGGTCGCGCAGGTGGCGGCCATTCGCGACGCCCTGCCCGCCGAGCAACGCGCCCAGGTCCAGATCGCCGTGGGCAACTACGGCGAGTACGGCGCCCTCGCCCTGCTCGGCCCGCAGTACCACCTGCCCACGCCGATCACCACCATCAACTCCGGATGGCTGCGCGGCTACCCGCAGACGCCACCCACCACGCTCATCGTGCTTGGCAACTCGCGCGAGCGTGCCGATGAGCTTTTCACGGGATGTCGCCTGGCGGGACATACCCGCAACGCCCTGGGCGTGGACAACGAGGAAACCCGGGATCATCCCGACATCTTCGTGTGCGGCCCGACGCGCAAGCCGTGGGGCGACCTGTGGAAGCTCGGGCCGGAATTTGGTTGAGCCGCGACCACGAGGCTGTCAGCTGCTGTGCAGGCCATCCCGCGAGGAGGTGGCAGAAACGGGACAACACGCGGTTGCAAGGCTTGAAGCCGCCCGCACAACGCTGCACGCTCCGCGCTGAGGTCGGGGGTCCACGCCGGGGAACAGGATGAAGCAGCGGCATATCGATCTGTTGGTGGTGCTCGGCATTTTCGTGGCGTACTCGGTCACGATCCGGTTGGCGATGCACCTGGGCGTGCTGGAGAGCCTGCTTGGCGGCGCCGCCAACACCATTCCCGTGGTGGTGTTCGGCGCGATGGTCCGACGCATCATCCTGCGCAGGCTCGTCGGAAAGCCCGCCGCCGTGCAATGGCTGGCCCATGTTCCGCTGTGCGCCGCGTTCTCCGTGCTCTCCTATGGCCTGCTGATCGTGCTGCTGGGCTTGTTCAATGGCGGCGAGTCTTCCGGCTTTCTGGTCAAGCCCTTCTCGGTGAGCGGAACGGCCTGGCAAACGCTGGAGAACGTGACGACCTACGCACTCATCGCGGCGATGTCGTACCTGCAGGCCCAACATCGGCAACAGGACGTGTCGCCCGTTCTCTCCGAGACGCCGCCGGTCGACCGGCCGGAACCACTGCCACCGCGCGTGAGTGTCGGGCTGGAGTCGGCGCCAGACCATCGCGCCGCTCCGGTCACGCCTTCGGCCGACGGGGCCGCCAAGGAGCGCGACGATGCCGGCATGCAGCCGGACCGGTCACGCTACTTCGTCCGGATCGGTGACGAGCTGCGGCCGATCGACATGAATGCGGTGGTGAGCATCGGCGGCGCGGACGACTATGCCGAAGTGTGGACGCTCACAGGCAGGCACCTCGTACGCATGACCCTGGCGGAGTTCACCAAGTCGCTGGATCCGGCCAAGTACGCCCGCGTCCATCGTTCGTGGATCGTCAACGTGCATCGCATCGCGCGGGCGGAGCCCGCCGGTGGCGGACGGTTGCTCCTGCACATGGAAACCGGACAGACGATTTCCACCAGCCGCACGGGAGCGAAGCTGCTGCGCGACCGCGTCATCTGACCGTTCGCCGATCCGGCGTGTCCGTTCACCGATTTTCTTCCTGCATTCCCGCGTCGACCGGAATCATTCCTCCGACATGGATACCGCGCCGCCATGAACGCGGATCCGGAAATCGTCCCGGGAGAAACGCTTCATGCACACCGTCGCCTCAACCTCGGCTGCGACAGATCAGATCCACGGTTTCGCACCCGCATCACCCGCAGATGGATCGCCCGCCGCGCTGAAACGGGAAAGCGGCAGGGCATTTAGCGCCCTGTGGCTACTCGCACTCTGCATGCCTCATACCGTGTTTGCGCAGACGTATGCGTGGAAGGCCCCGACGACCTCGGATGCGACGGCGTCGCAGGAAGCCATGCCGGAACTGGCCACGCGCGTGCTGCACGACCTTCCGGACGATCCGAGCGCCGCGGGCCTCGATCGCCGCTACCGGCTCGAACTGGTCGCCGGCGAGTACGACGCGGCCTCGCACACCATGGCCTCGTTGAACGAACGGTGGCGCCACGAGACGGCGATTCCTTCCCGGGCGGCATGGGTCACGGTGCCTTATGAGATCTACGCCGATGCCCGGAAGGAGGCGGCCGCAGGCCACCTCGATGAGGCCGCAGCCTACGCCAAGGCGTTCCGCGCGCACTTTGCCCGGCTGGACGATTGGCCGTCCGCGGAGGTCGCGCGCACCTTCACCGACACGAGCCTGGCGGAGATGCATGCCGCCTTGCAGTCGGACCTCGAGGCGGCCAAGGGCGCATCCAAGCTCGATCAGGCCGGAGCCACCCGCCTGCTGGGCGACTATCTGGATGTCTCGGTCTTCCGGCAGGCGTCACTGTTCGCGCCGTCGCTGATGAAGGAGGACGACGCCCGTCGATATGTCACGGAGGAAAACGTCCTCGTCGAGGAAGCCGCCGGCGCCAGTGTCTGCGCCTACGTCATGCGCCCCAGGAAGGCGGGCCGGCTTCCCGCGCTGCTTGAGTTCACCATCTATGCCTCGTCGCCCGAGGCCATCCGCGGCAGGGCCCGCCTGTCGGCGGCAAGGAATTATGTCGGCGTGCTGGGCTTCACGCGCGGCAAGGTGTGCAGCCCCGGCCAGCCTTCCGCGTACCTGACCGATGCGGACGATGCCAGCGCGCTGATCGACTGGATCGGCAAGCAACCCTGGAGCGACGGCCGCGTCGGCATGTACGGCGGCAGCTACGAAGGCTTCGCGCAATGGGCAGCAGCCAAGCGCATGCCCTCGGCGTTGAAGGCGATCATGCCCAGCGCACCGGTGGCTCCCGGCATCGACGTGCCGATGGAAGGCAACGTGTTCTGGAATTTCGTCTATCCGTGGCCGTTCTTCACGCTCGACGGGAAGTTCAACGACAAGGCCGCCTACGGCGATGCACAGCGCTGGAGGCAGCTGGACCAGGCGTGGTACGCCAGCGGTCGCGCCTATCGCGACCTGGAGAAGATCGACGGCACGCCAAACCCCACGTTCCATGCGTGGATCTCGCACCCGTCCTACGACAGCTACTGGCAGGCCATGATTCCGTACCGCACGGAATTCTCGCGTGTCACGATTCCCGTGCTGCTGGTGGCCGGCTATTACTACGGCGGGCCTGGTGCGGCGGTCTACTACTTCCAGCAATTGGAGAAGTACGCACCGGCCGGCGAGCACTATCTTCTCATCGGCCCTTATCACCACCTCGGCGCGCAATACGGCGTGCTCGACGCGCAGGGCCGGCTGGTCGACACGCTTGCCGGCCTGCCCGTCGATGCTGTGGCCCAGCTCGACATGTACGAGCTGCGCTATCCGTGGTTCGACTATGTGTTCAAGCGTGCGCCACGACCCGCGTTGCTTCGCGACAAGGTCAACTACGAGGTGACGGGTGCGAACGTGTGGAAGCATGCGCCGTCCTTGGCCGCCATGGCCGATGCGGAACTGCGCTTCCATCTTGGCAGCGGCATGGCGGAACGCGGGTTCCACTCGCTCATCGAGCAGGCTCCTTCAGGAAAGCGGACGTCCATTCCCTTCACCATCGATCTCGCCGACCGAAGCGACCGGCATGATGCCGCCATCGGCGGCCGCGTGATGGACACGGCCATCGACACCCGCCATGGCCTGGCCTTCGTCAGCCGGCGATTCGACACGGCGACCGAACTGAGCGGCCTGTTCTCCGGCCAGCTCGACTTCATCACGAACAAGCAGGACTTCGACCTCGCGATCGATCTGTACGACCTAACGCCCCAAGGTCATTACATACAGCTCAGCCAGTACTGGACGCGCGCCAGTTACGCGGCGGACCGCACGCGGCGCCGGCTTCTGACGCCTGGCCGCGAGCAGCACCTGGTCATCGAAGGCAACCGCCTGATGAGCCGCGAGCTTGCGCCCGGAAGCCGCCTCGTCATCGTGCTGGGCGTCATCAAGGAAAGCGGCCGGCAGATCAATGTCGGCAGCGGCAAGGACGTCAGCGACGAAACGGTGGCGGATGCCGGCGCACCGTTGTCCATTCGCTGGCTGACCACCAGCTTCATCGCCGTACCGCTGCGGCGCCGATGAGCGTCAAACGTCTGCATGGTCGGCGGAATGCGGGAAGCGTCCGCTTCGGTCGGCACAGCGATATCGCCATGGTTCAAGCGAATGCCGTCAGGCGATGGATGCGTCGACGACGACCCGATTGCGCCCGTTGAGCTTGGCCTGGCGCATCGCCATGTCGGCGCGCGACATCAGGCTGTCGATGCTTTCGCCGGGGCGGTTGCATGGCGCGATGCCGATGCTGATCGTCAGGGGGCGATCGGGGCGCTGCACGACGCGCATCGCTTCGCGCAGCTGCTCGGCGCGCAGCTGAGCATGCTGCAGGTCGGCGCCGGGCAGCAGCACGACGAACTCTTCGCCGCCGATCCTTCCGATCAGGTCCGATTCGCGCATCTGCGAACGCAGGCGGTCCGCGAGCTTGACCAGCACGTCGTCGCCGGCTGCGTGGCCAAACGTGTCGTTGAGCTGCTTGAAATGGTCGGCATCGAGATAGAGCACCGCCGCCGGCATCCGTCGGAGGTAGATATCGTCCAGCGCATCGCGTGCGAGTTCGAGGAAGCGGTTGCGCTGCAGCAGTCCGGTCAGTCCGTCGGTGTGCGCCTGCGCCCTCAGTTGCTTCTCCAGCCGGTACTGTTCGAACAGGGTCCGCGTCATGAATGCGCGCAGCACGGTGGCCACCGACATGGCGATGGTCATGTACACCGCGTACTGGAAGATCGGGAGACCGCTGGTCGCGCCTATCAGCAGCATGGGCAAGGGGCCGAGCGCGCAGATGATCATCGCGACGATGAAATCCCAGCGCCCGATCCAGATCACCGACGAAGCCACTGGCAACAACAGGCCGGGCAGCACCAGCCGCTGCCCGGGCGCCTGCCCGATGCCGTTGAGGTTGACGCCCATTTCCAGCACGAGCACGCACGACAAGGCCAGCAGGCTGAGCGGAACGGGCCGCTTCTCGCGACGGGTGAGCAGGGCCAGCACGGCGAGCGGGACGGCCGGGGCAAGGCGCAGCAGCACGGGCACCGGTGAGCCGCTGACCAGCGCGCGCCCGCCGGCCGCCAGCAGATAGGCGGCAACGGCCAGCAAGGTCAGGGCCTGGATCGCCGGCGCCATGCGTTGTGCCAGATAGTGCGTGTAGTCGCTCCGCTGACGGGAATCGTCGGCGCCAGGCTCCTTGGCGAAACGGTTGTGCATGCGTATCCCTGGGCGCGTCCGGCAAACGGTTGCCGGAGACGCAGCAAGATGAATGCCATCGGGCGGGAAGCACGCTCAAGAGCAGCCATCGGCGGGCTTCCGCTTGCCGTGCGCGCGTCAGGCCTTACGCGGAAGGGCAGGCAGCGACGCCCAAGGGCACTGTCCGCGCGCGGCGCCCTGAAGGGAACCCCGGTTCCGTTCGATGGTGGCACCGCCCGCTGCTCTACCGCCGGCAAGCCATCCCGCAGGCCCGCGAGCTGCGCGTGGGAACGGTGTATGCGACGGCACTGGAATGGTTGACATCGCATGGAATTGATGCACAAATAGACGTCCATACCGCCAATTCGGCCGGTATCGTATCTCTCAAGAGACCCATCGCTCGTGGACACCCAGCGTTTCTGCATGCCCAGCCATACCGCACACCGCCTTCCGGCGATGTGTTGCGGTTGTTGATCGGCAACCGCGCAGAAACCCTCACCGGGCCCCAGGCCCCTACGCGACCGGCCCCTGGCCCAGCGAGTGTCCCATGTTCCGTTTTCCCCACGCCCCTGCGGCGAATCCGCTCGTGCCACGACATCAGCCTTGCTGTTGTTGTCGCTGTCGAATGTGCCGCGTCGCCTGACGTAGCTCCCGCGGGCGTTTCCACGCCCCTGCTCTGACGCCGTCCCCACGGCGAATCCCCGGCAGCTCCCCCGCTGTCTTCATCCGCATCCCCTTTACCTGGCCGCGCGCCGGGACGGGCGTGCACATAAGGACTTTTTGCACCATGGCCAAGCCAAGCCTGCTTACCCTCGCCATTGCCGCCGTACTGGCGGCATCCGTGCATGCCGAGGACAACAACGACACCACCAGGCCCACCCAGTTGGAGGCTGTCACCGTCACCGGCTCCAACATCAAGACCACCGACATCGAAGGCCCCAGCCCGGTGCAGGTGATCACCGCGGAACAGATCAAGAGCAGTGGCAAGACCACGCTGCCCGACGTGCTCCGCGCCATTTCCGCGAACACCGGCAACAGCGTGAACGAGCAGCTCACGGGGAGCTTCTCCGCCGGCACCGCGGGCATTTCACTGCGTGGCCTGGGCCAGAAGAACACCCTGGTGCTGGTCGACGGCAAGCGCGTGGCGAACTACGCCACGGCGTATGAACTGCAGGACACCTTCGTCGATCTCAACTCGCTTCCGCTGGCAGCAGTAGAGCGCATCGAAGTGCTCAAGGATGGCGCGTCGGCGGTGTATGGCTCCGACGCCATCGCGGGCGTCGTCAACATCATCCTCAAGCAGAACTACCAGGGCGCGGAAGCCGGCGCGAGTTTCGGCAGCAGCACCGAAGGCACCGGCCAGACGGAGAACAATTTCCATCTGCTGCTGGGCCACGGCGACGTGAAGAAGGACGGCTACAACGTGTTCTTCGCGCTGGACGGTACGCGCAGCAACCAGCTCAATGCCAGCGACGTGAGCTGGCTGCGCGGCAACGATTTCCGTGACAAGCCGGGCGGCCAGCTCAACTGGGTGCCGACCAACTACTACGACAACGATCCCACCCAAGGCTTCGCCAACGCCGTGGGCCCGGTGCAGAAAGTGCCCTACGGCGCGATCACGCCAGGCAAGACGGGCGATGTATGGGCCTACAATCCCGCCGCCTACGACTCGGTGATCCCCGGCGTGGAGCGCTACCACGCCGTACTGCGCGGCACGGTCAAGCTCACCGATGACATCACCGGCTACGGCGAGGCCATCTACAGCCGCAGCCATGCTGCTTTCATCTTCGGCGCGCCGCTTGCCATCGGCAGCGGACTGCGGTCATGGGACAACCAGCAACAACACCTGGTGAACATCAACACCACGTTGCCCGTGGGCAATCCCGCCAACCCCTACGACGTGCCCACGCCGGTCAACACCAACCTGTGGGGCGTAGGTCCACGCAACAAGCGCGACCGCACGATCTTCACGCGCTTCCTCGCCGGCGTGAAAGGGCATACCGGAAACTGGGACTGGGATGTCTCGGCGCAGCATTCCGAAAGCAGCCTGAAGGAATACGTCACCAACTTCGGCAATCGGTACGCGTTCGAATCGTTGCTGGCCCATGGCGGCTACGATTTCACCAGCAACGACAATCCTGCGTCGGCGGTGGATGCCCTGCGCCTGTCCACCATCCGCCCCGCGGTATCGCGATTGAGCACGGTGGATGCCACGGCAAGCACGCAGCTGTTCGACTTGCCGGCGGGTGCGGTCGGTTTCGCGGCGGGTTACCAGTTCCGCCACGAGGCGATGAACTCGCGCACCTCCGAAGCGGTGCTGTCGGGCACGGAACTGCGTCCGGCCATCGACGTGATCCAGGGCTCACGCAACGTCAACGCCGCCTACGCGGAGTTCAACGTGCCGCTGCTCAGCACGCTGGAAGTGAATGTCGCCGGCCGCCTGGATCGCTACAGCGATTTCGGCGACGCCTTCGCACCGAAGGCCAGCCTGCGCTATCAGCCGCTGGATTGGCTGCTGCTGCGCGGGTCGTTCTCGCGCGGGTTCCGCGCGCCGTCGCTGCCGGAGATCACCAACAGCACGGCGGTGAGCTACAGCAGCGTGGTCGATCCGTACGACCCGGTCACGCCGGGCCAGCGTCGTGGCTATACCGACGTATTCACGGCCAACCCGAACCTCAAGCCCGAACGCTCGACCAACTACAACCTGGGCTTCGTGATTTCGCCCACCAGCGATACCAGCCTGGGCGCGGACTACTACCACATCGTGCAGCGCGGGATCATCGGACCGGACAACGACCAGGCGTTGGTGAACCAGCAGGATCCGCGCGTTCAGCGCGACGCGCAGGGCCGCATCGTCACCATCTACAACCAGTACAAGAACCAGCAGAGCCTCACCACCGATGGCATCGACATCGACTTCCACCACGCACTGCATACGCAAGCTTATGGCGACTTCGCGCTGAACAGTTCGATCACGCGCCTGTTGAAGTACAGCGAACCGCTGGTGGCAGGCGAAGCACCGGTGAACGGGGCCGGCACCAACCTGTTCGGTTCACTGCCCAAGTGGCGTGCGGTCACGGGCCTCAACTGGGCGTACCGCGATGTCTCGAGCACGCTTACCTGGTACTACGTGGATGGCTACAAGCAGAACCCGGACAACCTGCTGACGCCGGCGTATCCCACGCGCGTGAAGAACTGGAGCACGTTCGATCTGTCGGTGGCGTACACGGGCCTGCCCAAGACCACCATCACCCTGGCAGTGCAGAACCTGCAGAACCGCCGGCCGCCGTGGGATCCGTCGACGCCATACTTCGACATCACGCAGGCCGATCCGCGCGGGCGCTTCGTGACGCTGGGCGTCGACTACCACTTCTGAGCGCAGCGATGCTTCCATGGAGCCTGATGGCCCGGCAGGCTCCTCGGTTCGCTTCAGATCGAGCGCATCAGCCCGCCGTCGACGCGCAGGTTCTGCCCGGTGATGTAACCGGCGCCGTCGGAGACCAGGAAGGCGACCGTCGCGGCGATCTCCTCCGCCGTGCCGTAACGACCGAGCGGCACGGCCTGTCTGCGTTCGACGGTTTCGGGCAGGGAGTCGATCCAGCCCGGGAGAATGTTGTTGATGCGCACGCCGGCCGGCGCGACTTCGTCTGCCACCATCTTGATGAAGCTCGCTAGGCCTGCGCGCATGACGCCCGAGGTCGGGAACATCGGTGATGGCTCGAAAGCCCAGGCGGTGGAGATGTTGACGATGGCGCCGCCGCCCTGGGCCACCATGATCGGCGCCACCAGGCGCGTGGGCCGGATCGCGCTCAGCAGATAGACGTCCATCGCGCTGTGCCAGTCGTCGTCCGACAGCTCCAGCACCTTGCCGCGCGGGCCATGGCCCGCCGAGTTCACCAGCGCATCGATGCGACCCCACTGCGCCATGGCGTTGTCCACGAGCCGCTTGAGGTCATCCGGCGACTGGTTGGAACCGGTGACGCCGATGCCGCCCAGCTCCTTGGCCAGCGCTTCGCCCTTGCCCGATGAGGAAAGGATGCCGACGCGATAACCGTCCTGCGCCAGCCGCCGGGCCGCCGCGGCGCCCATGCCCGAACCACCGGCGGTGATGAGCGCTACTTTTTCTACAGCCATGGCGTGTCCTCGAAAGTGGGGAATGCTCGCGCATTGATACACCGATGCGGCGTCGCCGGGCAAAAGGCCTCGCCGTGCGGATGCCGCTCAGAGCAGCACGAAGTCCTTGGGCTCCAGCGGCGGCGGCAGATCCGCGTCGCCAAGCAGTCCGAGCAGGTCGATCTCGATGTTGCGGCTGATCGCATCGAGCGGCAGATCGTTGGGCAGCAGATCGAAGGGATCCTCGATCTGTTCGCCGATCGCATCAAGCCCGAAGAAGGTATAGGCGATCACGCCGACGACGAGCGGCGTGAACCAGCCGAGCGGGCCGATCAGGCAGAACGGCAGCATGAAGCAGTACACGTGCACGGTTCGATGCAGCAGCAGGATGTAGGTGAAGGGAATCGGCGTTCCCTTGATACGTTCGCAGCCGCCGAGGACATGCGAGAAGCGATCCAGCTCTTCATCCATCCGCGCCAGCAGGATGTCGCCTGCACCCGCGTCGCGCACCGCCTTGGCCAGGTCACGTCCGAGCTGGTCGAGAATCGCGTTCGGCACATGGCGAACGTGCTTCAGGCGTTCGCTCGCCTCATGGCCGAGCCAGCGCTCCAGTTCCGCATGCGCGGTGGTGCCGCGCAGGTGGTGGCGCAATGCGTGCACGAAGCCGATCACGCGATGGACAAGCGCGCGCCGTTCGCGGGGATCAAGGTCCGGCAGGAATGTGCCGGTTTGCCGGACGAGGTTGCGCGCGCAGATCACCAGCTCGCCCCACAAGGTGCGCCCCTCCCACCAGCGCTGGTAGGCCACGCTGTTGCGGAACTGCAGGAAGATCGCCAGCGTCAGGCCGAGCAGGGTCAGCGGCGCGGCATTCAAGGTGAAAGCCACCGTGATGCCCCGGCGCTCCGCCACTACCACCGCCAGGGAAAGCAGCATGGTGTAGACCACGCGCGGCCAGATGATGGGGACGATGGAACCCTTCAACGCGAACAGCAGCGTGGTGACGGAGTGGGTGGTCTTGTGAGGTCTTACGATCATGCCGGCGCGCTCGAAGTTGCCGCATTATCGCCCTGCGGGGCCGCCATGCGTGAGGAAGCACGCTGCACAGGGCATCAGCGGTTCCGATCGAACCAGCGATATTGCACCGCCAGCGTGATGCTCTTGTAGTCGCCACCGATGCGCGTGACCAGCCCGTTGGATACCGCCACCTTGGCCGACCAGCCGGCCGCGATCGGTGCGGAGAAGGTGAGGCCGTAGCGCGCGTTCGACTGGCGATTTCGATCGGCCACGCCGTTGATGCTCGTCCTGCCGCCTTCCACATAACCCACCGCGCCAGCGAGCCACATGCCGGGCCGGAAGGTGTAGCCGCCATAGAGCTGGGCCGTGAAAATCGGGTCCTGGCTGCGCTCCCTGCCGCCGACATAGTCGTGATTGGTGGTGAAAAACCACGCACCGGCGGACGCCTCGAAAAACCACCTGCCCCAGGGATAGGAAAGGCCGACCTCCGGCTTGAACGACCACCGGTTGGTGCCGACATTGACCAGTCGCGACGACTCGTACACGCCCGTCGGGGCGGACATGGTAAGGCTCACGCCGAGGGAAGGGCCGGGCGGATGCCGCGCAAATTCCTCCGGCGACATGGCCGGATTGCCGATCAGGTTGAGGGCAAACCGCAGGCGCACATCGCCCGCACCGCCACGATGGATTTCCGTGGGCGCGTCGATCACGTTGCCGCTGAGGTTGGCGCTCATCGCCGGCAGCACGAAACCCAGCGACGAACTTCGCCCGGCCAGGCTGAAGGTATGTACGTACGCCAGCGCAAACGTGTTGATGTGCGCCTGCACGTTGGTGACCGGCAACGAAGGGTCCGTCGTGACGTCGCCGGTGAGGTAGCTGTAGCTGGCACCGACGAAGTTCGTGCCCACCGG
The DNA here is from genome assembly GCF_003264855.1 of Dyella jiangningensis. Taxonomy (NCBI): domain Bacteria; kingdom Pseudomonadati; phylum Pseudomonadota; class Gammaproteobacteria; order Lysobacterales; family Rhodanobacteraceae; genus Dyella; species Dyella jiangningensis. The sequence continues at coordinate 54,074 of NZ_NFZS01000007.1, forward strand.
CGAAGGCGAGTAGGTTCGCGGTTCCAGTTCCTGTGCATGGACTGCAGCCGCATGGAACAGCAGCACGGCGATGAGGCAGGCGCACAGGCCTGTGCTGTCCGTTCGCCGCCGCATCAGCAGCCGCCTCGTTGAACGTCCTGCATCACCTCGGGCATCGCGCGGCATCCGGTGTTCTCAGGCCTTGGAATGCCTTGCGTAGGACGAGCACGCGGAGAAACGCCGAAGGCTGCGAGCCGAGGCGGCGTGCATGAACCGGGCGAATTGGCGTGCAGCGTCCCCGCTCCACCGCATCCGGCACTGCAGAATCCAGTCGATGTGCATGCCCAGCTCCGACGCCGACATTCGTGATCAAAGGATTCGAACAAGGTCTTCGTGATGCGCCGGCACGTTGCTTGCGTCCAGCGTTTGGCCGTCCGCACGCGATGCCGCCGGGCGACACGCGCATCGTCTTGCACAGGCGTGCCACTGTGCTCGCCATGCTATCACCACCGATGAGCGACCCGTCGCCTCGCGGCGTTACCGATGATAGGTAAATCTACTTAAGCATGAAGCGACGCATTCCTTCGCAGGGCGGCGTGCGCCCGTAGAGCGATGTGTCTAGCCCAGCCACATGGGTTCGGCCGACAACTCGTGATGTTCCATCAGGGCGCACAGCTGCAGCCACCACCAGCTGCGGTCATCGGGCGCCACGGTCGACGAGGGATCGAGCAACTCTTCCTGCATGGCCTGCCACAACGCTGCGTCTGCCGTCCTGGCGTTGCGCATCGCCGTCATGCGCCGGTCCAGCGCCATGAAGCGGGCCTGCAACTCTTCGCGCGAGAGGTACATTGTCCTTTGCTTCCTGCGAGGCGAATGCGGGAACGTTAGGCTGGTGCAACGCCGGGGATGGAGTGTCTTGAGTCACGCCATGCCTTAAGACATAAGGACCATCGACCTATGCCGGACGAAGCAAGGCCGGCTTTGCCGGTGCGGCCGTTCGGCGGCGAGGCAATGGTAGAGTCCTTGACCATGTCCTTTCCCCAGCCTGACCAGCCGCCACGGCATGCCGCGGACTTCGCCCTGCGCGAGGTGACCAAGCACTACAACGGCGTCAGTGCCCTGAAGGACGTCAGCCTGTCGTTTGCCGCGGGCAGCACGACGGCATTGATCGGTGGCAGCGGTGCGGGCAAGTCCACCGTGCTTCGCCTGTTGCTTGGGCTGGACTGGCCCGACACCGGCACGGTCACTGCGTGGGGCGAAGCCCTGCAACGCGATCGCCTGCTCGCCCTGCGCCAACGCGTGGGTTATGTGATCCAGGAAGGCGGCCTGTTTCCGCATCTCACGGCCCTGGGCAACCTCGCGCTGCAGCCACGCTACCTGGGCTGGGAAGCCGAACGCATCCGCCAGCGCGCGCATGAGCTGGCTGAGCTCGCTCGCCTGCCGATCGATGTGCTCACACGTTATCCCGCCGAACTTTCCGGCGGCCAGCGCCAGCGCGTGGCCTTGATGCGTGGCCTGATGGCCGACCCGGGTGCACTGCTGCTCGACGAACCGCTGGGCGCGCTCGACCCCATCGTGCGCCATGAACTGCAGGACGAGCTGAAGCGCATTTTCAGCGAACTCGGCAAGACGGTGATCGTGGTGACGCACGATCTCGCCGAAGCAGCGTGGTTCGCCGACCGCCTGGTGCTGTTACGCGATGGGCACGTCGTGCAGGACGGTCGCTACGAGGACCTTCTCGACCGGCCCGCGGATGATTTCGTCAGGGCGTTCACCCACGCGCAGCGCGCACTGCCGGGCGGTGCCGCATGAAGCGGCTGGCCTGCCTGTTGTTGATGATGTTGCCCGCGCTGGGCGTGGCGCAGCCGTTGCGCGTGGGCTCCAAGCAGTTCACCGAATCGGTGATCCTCGCCGAACTCGCACGCGGCGAAGCACGGCGCATCGGCACCGAGGTGGAGCATCGGCGTGAACTCGGCGGCACCGCCATCCTGTGGAGCGCCTTGCAGCACGGCGACATCGATGCGTATCCCGAATACACCGGCACGCTCACGCAGGAACTGCTGAAGGGCGTGGCACCCGATGCCGGCATCGCTGCGTTGCGTGCACGGTTGGCGCCGATGGGCATCGGCATCACCGATTCGCTCGGCTTCGACGACAACTACGCCCTCGGCATGCGCGAGCAGCGCGCCGAGCAACTGGGCATACGGAACATCAGCGACCTCGCCGCGCATCCGGAGGTGTGGCTGGGTTTCTCCAACGAGTTCATGGATCGCGGCGACGGCTGGCCCGGCCTTCGGCAGCGATATGGATTGCCGTCCACGCAGGTGCGCGGCCTGGATCACGCGCTCTCGTATCGTGCGCTGGCCAGCGGCGCGGTGGATGTCACCGATCTCTACAGCACCGATGCCGAGATTGCCTACTACCACCTGCGCGTGCTGCAGGACGACCGTCATTATTTTCCGCGCTACCAGGCGGTGTTCCTCTATCGCCTGGCGCTGGAGCGGCAATCGCCCGTTTTCGTGGCCGCGCTGAAACGCCTGGTCGGGCGGATCGATGAACCCGCCATGCGCCGCATGAATGCGCAGGCGAAGCTCGAGGGCCAGCCCGAGGGGGACATCGCCGCACGTTTTCTGGGTGTGCCGGCAGGCGGCCGCGAGGACGGCTTCTGGCAGCGGCTGCTGCATCGCACCGCCGAACACGTCAGCCTCGCCGCGGCATCGCTCGCACTCGCGGTGCTGTTCGCCATTCCGCTCGGCATCGTGGCGGCGCGCTGGCGCAGGCTGGGGCAATGGGTGATCGGGCTTACCGGCATCCTGCAGACGGTGCCGTCGCTGGCGATGTTCGTGTTCATGATCCCGCTGTTCGGCATCGGTGCGTGGCCGGCGTTGGCGGCGCTGTTCCTCTACAGCCTGCTTCCCATCGTGCGCAATACGCATGCAGGCCTGCTCGATATCCCGCTGGAGCTGCGCGAATCGGCGGCCGCGCTCGGCCTGCCATGGCGCACGCGGCTCGCGAGGGTGGAACTGCCGCTGGCGACGCGATCGATCCTCGCCGGCATCAAGACCGCGTCGGTGATCAACGTCGGCACGGCCACGCTCGCCGCGCTGATCGGCGCGGGCGGCTACGGGCAACCCATCCTCACCGGCATCCGCCTCAACGATATCGGCCTGATCCTCGAAGGGGCTGTGCCCGCCGCGGTATTGGCGATGCTCGTGCAGTGGCTGTTCGAAGGCATCGAGCGATGGCTCACGCCGCGCGGCCTGCGTATCGCGGCGCGCGAGTGACGAGGTCGCAGCGCTGAGGTCATTGGACTTGCGGCGAACGCAACGTTGATCGCCGATAGGCCTTCGCAAGCACGTTGGTCGGTTCCCTTCGCGGCCTGGTGTCCGCCTCTGTCGCGAAACTGTCGTTGGGGGAGCTGCATCCTCCTTCCCCTCAACCGCGCGAACACCGGCTAAAATGCCGCTCGTTCGGGTGTCCCGGCTCGGCCGGGATGAAACGGGAAGCCGGTTGAAGTCCGGCACTGCCCCCGCAACGGTAAGCGAGTGAAACCAAGGGCGAGACGCCACTGGGCCAAGGCCCGGGAAGGCGCCCGCGGTTGCATGCGGCACGCATGGCGCTCGCGAGTCCGGAGACCGGCCCGATCAGACGGACCCGCCACCACGGCGGGTTTCAGCGCGCGGCTCGCGGTGGGCGAGGCCGGACGTCTGCATGGCCGCCTGGCCTGCCGCCGTTCCTGACTCCACCCGTGTCGTGCACCCCACAGTCGGGACGCGCGTGTGGGCGCGTCCGCAAGGAACATGCATGAAGAAGACCCTGCTGGCAGCCTCGCTGCTCTCCGCCACGATGGCCGCCCATGCGGCTGATGCGGACCAGGCGACGTCGCTGTCGTCCGTGATCGTCACCGCCACGCGCACATCCATCACCACCGACGAGGCGCTCTCCTCGGTAAGCGTGATCACCCGCGCCGATATCGAGCGGCTGCAGCCGGCGTCGGTGCGCGACTTGCTGGTGGGCCTGCCGGGCGTGGCGTTCACGCAGGCCGGCGGACAGGGCCAGTTGAGCACGCTGTTCCTGCGCGGCACCAACTCCACGCACGTGCTGGTATTGATCGATGGCGTTCGCATCGGTGCGGTGGGCGCCGGCCTGCCGGCGTTCGAACAGATTCCGGTGGACCAGATCGAGCGCATCGAGCTCGTGCGCGGTCCGCGCTCCAGCCTGTACGGCGCCGACGCGATGGGCGGCGTGATCCAGATCTTCACCCGCCACGGCGCGCAGGACGGCAAGCTCGATCCTTCGCTCAGCGTGTCTACCGGCAGCCGCAGCTATTTGGATGGCCATGCGGGCCTTTCCGGTGGCGACTCGCATGCGTGGTTCAACGCCGGCCTTGGCGGCCAGTACACCGCGGGCATCAATGCCTGCCGCGTCGGTGCGGCCGAACTGGGCGTGGCCTGCTTCGCCGACCAGCCCGACCACGACGCTTACCGCAACTGGAACGGCATGGCCAACGGCGGCTATCACTGGGACAACGGCACCGAACTCGCCGCCACCTGGCTGCGCAGCAAGAATTTCGTGGAATACGACGGCAGCCCGTATGGCGGCAACCAGGCGGTGAACCAGCAGCAGGTGGCCGGCGCGCGCCTGAGCTTCGCGCCGCTGGACGCGTGGAAGGTCACGCTCAACGCGGGCCAGAGCCGCGACGACAACGCCACCTATTTCCAGGGCGACTACAGCGACCTGTTCACCCCGCTCACGTACTACCCGCGCACGCCGGTGGGCCACACCTATTCGCGCCGCAACCAGGCGTCGTGGCAGAACGACATCACGCTCGATGCGAACCAGCTGCTCACCGCCGGCGTCGATTACCAGCAGGAACACATCGACAGCGACACCGGCTACCTCAGGAGCACGCGCGAGGACACCGGCGTGTACGCGCAGTACATGGGCACGTTCGGGCGCAACGAGGTGCAGCTGTCCGCGCGCCACGACCACAACGGCCAGTTCGGCAACCACAACACCGGTTCGGCGGCGTGGGGCTACGCGTTCGACCACGGCCTGCGCCTGTCGGCGAGCTACGGCACCGCGTTCCACGCGCCCACGTTCAACGACATCTACTATCCGTTCGGCCTGGGCAACCCCGACCTCAAGCCGGAGAAATCGCGTTCGGGCGAACTCGGCCTCAGCCAGGCGCAGGGTACGTGGAACTGGGCGGTGAACGTCTACCAGACCACCATCACCGACCTGATCACGCTGGACGAGAACTTCGTGCCGCAGAACATCAGCCAGGCGCGCATCCGCGGGCTGGAAGGCCAGTTCGGCATCAACCTGGATGGCTGGCAGGTGCAGAGCTATCTCACCCTGATGCAGCCGAAGAACCGCGAAGGCGCCTATGACGGCAACCTGCTGCCGCGCCGCCCGGAACAGACGGCGCGCGTGGATGTGGATCGCAGCTTTGGCGCCTTCGGTGTCGGCGCGACGTTCTTCGCCTCCGGCAAGGCATATGACGACCAGGCCAACCTGCATCGTCTTGGCGGCTACGCCACCACCGATCTGCGTGCGAGCTACGCGTTCCTGCCGGGCTGGCGCATCGAGGCCAAGTTGGCCAATGCCTTCGATCGGAACTATGAGACCGCGTACTACTTCAACCAGCCGGGCCGCACCTGGTTCCTCACGTTGCGGTACAGCCCGGCGGCGCGCTGAGGCTCGATCGACGAAATCTTCACCGCCGTCCCGGCGCGCGCTGGGACGACGGTGACGAGCGATCGCGTTGCGAGGCGGACTAACGGCACATCCGCGGCAACACGTTTGCAGGCATAAAGGCGCCTGAGGTCAGCCGTCCTGGTCGCGCCTCGTACCGAGGCGCGACGGGGATGCGCCGCCATCGACGGTTCTTGGAGCCCGTGAACCTTTTCGCGCCACTGATACGCCGCCCGATCGGCACTTCCGTGCTGGCGATCGGCCTCGCGCTTGCCGGCATCTGGGCTTACCTGTTGCTGGGCGTGGCCGCGCTGCCGCAGCTCGAATTTCCCGGCATGGTGGTGTACGTGGAGATGCCCGGCGCGAACGCGCAGACCATGGCATCCACCGTGGCCGCGCCGCTGGAGCGCCACCTCGGGCGCATCCCCGGCATCAAGGAGATGCACTCGGAGAGCAACGAAGGTTCCACGTCAGTTCGCATCATCTTCAATTTCGGCAACAACACCGACAAGCTGGCGCGCGACGTGCAGGCGGCGATCAACGCGAGCACCGCCGACCTGCCGATCGCGAGCATGCCGTCGCTGCCGCGCTACTTCAAATTCAACACCGCCAACATACCGGTACTGCTACTCTCGCTGACGTCGCAGACGCTGCCGCCGGACAAGCTCTACGACCTCGCCGACACGCTGATCAATCCCGCCATCGCGCAGATTCCCGGCGTGGCGCAGGTGCGCGTGATCGGCGGACGCCCGCGCGCGGTGCGCGTGGAGCTCAATACCGCCGCGCTCGCCAGCAAGGGGCTCACGGCCAACGACGTCGCCAACGCGCTGCGTGCGGCCAATGTCACCTCGCCGCAGGGCGTGCTCACCGACGGGCGCACCCAGATGACGGTGTCGGCGACCGATGCCCTGCATGATCCGGACGAGTTCGCCAGGCTGCTGATCGCCACGCGCAACGGCGCGCCCGTGCGCCTGTCGGACGTGGCGCGCGTCACCAGCGGCCAGCAGGACGAGTATCAGGCCGCCTGGTTCAACGACCAGCGCGCGGTGGCGCTGCGCATCAGCAAGCGTCCCGAGGCCAATGCGGTGGCTACCGCCGACGCAGTGCGCGCCAAGCTGCCGCAGATGCGCGCGTGGATGCCGGCGGACATCAGGATCACGCCGATCTTCGACCTTACCCAGACCACCAAGTCCGCACTGCATGAAGTGCAAGTCGCGCTGCTGCTCAGCGTGGTGATGGTGGCGGCGGTGATGCTGGTGTTCCTGCGGCGCATCGGCCCGACGCTGATCGCGATGCTGAGCGTGCCGCTGTCGCTGGCGGGCGCCTTCGTGGTGATGTGGTCGCTGGGCTATACGCTCAACACGCTGTCGCTGGTGGCGCTGGTGTTGTGCATCGGCTTCGTGGTGGACGATGCCATCGTGGTGATCGAGAACATCGTCCGCCACATGGAGCACGGTTCGCCACCGCTCGTGGCAGCGATGGATGGCGTGAAGGAGATCGGCTTCACCGTCGTCTCCATCACGCTCTCGCTGATCGCCGTGTTCGCGCCGCTGCTGTTCGGCAACAACCAGTTCACCCTGTTGCTGCGCGAATTCTCGGTAACGCTGACCGCGGCGGTGGTGATCTCGGCGTTGATCTCGCTCTCGCTTACGCCCGCGCTGTGCGGGCGCTATCTTTCCCTGGCGAATGCCGGCGGACGCGAGCCCAACCGCATGGAGCGCGCGCTCGAACGCTTCGATCGTGCGTTGCATCGCGTCTATGAGAGAGCGCTCGACTGGGCCATGCATCATCGCCGGCTGATGCGGTGGCAGCCGCTCATCCTGCTCGGCCTCACCATCGGCATGGCGATGCTGGTGGTGAAGCTGTTTGGCTTCAATTTCATGCCGCAGGAAGACATCGGCATGATCCAGGGCGACATCCGCGCCGACGCGAACATTTCGCCCACGCTGATGGCCCAGCGCGCGCAGCGCGCCGCGGCGATCATGCGCGAAGACCCCGCGGTGCTGGATGTGACCACCTTCCTTGGAAGCGACCGCGCTGGCGGCGCGGTGGGCAACCAGGCCACGATGTTCGTGGACCTGAAGCCACGCGGGCATGGCCCGGGCCAGCGGCCAGACGCGCTCAAGGACGTGATCACGCGTCTCAACAAAGCCTACGCGAAGCTGCCCGAGCTGCGCGTCTCGCTCAATGCCATCGGCTTCTTCAACGACAACAACGACAGCGACCGCGGCAGCCAGAGTTTCGAACTGGTGAGCAGCAACATGGGCGTCGACCTGCAGCCGCTCGCGCTGCAGGTGACCAAGCTGATGCGCAAGCACAAGGAATTCCACGACGTCAGCAGCGACTACGACGACATCGACAAGCAGCAGATGCTCACCGTGGACCGCGCCGCGGCAGGGCGGTTGCACCTCAACATGGGGCAGGTGGATTCGGCGCTGTACAACGCGTTTGGTCAGCGCCAGGTGTCGATCATCTATTCGAACATCAACCAGTACTGGGTGGTGCTGACGTCATCGGCGGAACGTTCGCTGAGCCCCGATACGCTGCTCAACACCTACGTGCGCGGCGACAACGGCAACATGGTGCCGCTCTCGGCGGTGGCGCACATCCAGCCGCAGGTGACGCCGTCGTTCGTGATCCACACCAACCAGCTGGAGGCGGCCAAGATCTACTACAACATCGACCCCGGCTTTCCGCAGAACAAGGCGATGGACCTGATCAACCAGATCGTCGCCGATGCGCGCCTGCCGGCCGGCGTGCAGGTCGGCTATTCCGGCAGCGCACAGAACCTGGAAGAGACGCGTTCCAACGCCAACGTGCTGTTGATCGGCTCGATCCTGGCGATGTACATCGTGCTGGGCATTCTCTATGAGAGCCTCGGCCATCCGCTGACCATCCTCTCCACGCTGCCCGCGGCCGGCGCTGGTGCCTTCCTCGCCATGCTCGCCACCGGCACGCCGATGTCGCTGATGGCGATCATCGCTATTTTGATGTTGATCGGCATCGTGAAGAAGAACGCGATCTTGATGGTGGACTTCGCCCTGGTCGCGCAGCGGGAGCGCGGCATGTCACCGCCGGATGCGATTCGCGAAGCGGCGCTGGTACGTTTCCGTCCGATCACCATGACGACGCTGGTGGCGATGGGCGCGGCGCTGCCGTTGGCGATCGGCTTCGGTGTCGGTTCGGAGATGCGTCAGCCGCTGGGTGTGGCCATCGTCGGCGGTTTGCTGGTGTCGCAGTTGCTGACGTTGCTGAGTACGCCGGCGATTTATCTGTGGAACCACGATCGCAAGATCCGCAAGGAAGCCCGTCGCGCGAAGCGTGCGGCGAAGCGGGCGTTGAAGGCGCAGACGGCGGCGGGGTGAGTCTCCTATCTCTGTAGGAGCGCACCCAGTGCGCGACCGCCTTTCGCGCCGGTCTACATGATCGTCGCCCCGGCGCAGGCCGGGGCCCAGAGCCTCGGTCTTCGGTTGTCGCCATACGGCAACCGGGCTCGCCTGCGACCGAAGGGAGTCCCTGTGGGGCGGCGGGCTTCCGAGCCACTACCGCGGCCCGGGTCACTTCTCTTTGGGTGGCCAAAGAGAAGTGACCAAGAGAAAGGCCACCCCGGTGTGGCGCTGCCTGGGCTTCGCCCAGCCAGTCCGTGAGGGGCGGCCGGGCTTTTCGACCGGGCTCCTGCCCGGACGAAAAGTGCCCGACGTCCTGTCGGGCACCCCTGCGGGGCCTGATCGTCCACCCCTCACCGCCACACAGGGGTTGGGTGACGGCTCGTGCCGCTGCACGGCACATCGCAGTGAGAAGAGCGTGGCGGTTCCGTTGTAGGAGCGCACCCAGTGCGCGACCGCGGACTGGCATGGTTGCCTCAGTGGATAGTTGTCGCGATGACGTAGGGCGAGGTACATCGCCATGCGGCGGTCGCGCACTGGGTGCGCTCCTACAGAGGTGGATAGGTGATTCCATCGCGAGCACCCGCCCCTCACCCCAACCCTCTCCCCGGAGGGGAGAGGGAGAAGGTACGCAGCCTGATGGATTCCCTCGCGAAACAACGAAGTTGCCTTAAGTCCTCTTCGCTACGGCGCGTTGCGGTGTAGCCGCTCCGTTCGAGGTAGTAACGAGCGTGCCAAGGCTGACCTCGGTCATCCAACGCTTCTATCCCACGTACTGCTAAGAGCCTTGGCTCTAAAAGGCCGTTTTCTTTGGGTTACTTTTGACGCGAAGCTAATCCCGTGGGACTTTGACTCCGGGCTGACGCCCTCCGCCCTTCCTCGCTCCTCAGAGCCGGCGCCATCCATGGCGCCTCCCCGCGTGCGGGCCGGCTTCGCCGTTCGCACGCAAAGAGCGCGTGCGTGGGCCAGCAAATGAAAAGTGACTCGAGCTTCCCACGGGACTAGCTGCGCGTCGCCCCACAGGGACTAGCTTCGCGTCGCCGGCAGGAGATCGAAACGCCCGCTGCGTCCCACAGGGACTCCCTTCGGTCGTAAGCGGCATCCTCGCCGCAGCGCAGCAACCGAAGGCAAGGGTCAAACCATTCCTCAAATGGGACATCACGCGAAAACCGCAACCTCTCCCCAGCCCTCTCCCGCAGGGAGAGGGAGCTAACGCTCGCACTGCCCAAGAGATCGACGAGCTGTCGCGCACAAGGCGCGCTCCTACAAGGATGGTCACCAAAGGGTGCACAGCACTGCGCAAAAGCGTCCAGCGACGCCAAAACCAAGCCAAGCCACACCCCCATGCCTTTCGGCACGGACCGACTTCAGGCACATTCTTCCTTCCCTCCCCCGCAGTCCAATACGAAAGCATGACGGCCCCTTGCGCCCGCCTTGCGCGGAACGTATGCCTTGGCTGCTGGTCTGCCGGGGTGGCGGGTGAGCGCGGCCCCTTACCGGTACGGAAACCTCAGTGAATATCTTCGCTCCATTGATCAAACGCCCCGTGGGCACCTCGCTGCTGGCGCTCGGATTGCTGCTGGCTGGTGTTTTTGCCTACCGGCTGCTGGGTGTGGCGGCGTTGCCGTCGCTGGAATTCCCGGGCGTTTATATCGTGGCGCAGATGCCGGGCGCGAGCGCACAGACCATGGCGTCCACCGTGCTGGCGCCGTTGGAGCGACACATCGGTCGCATTCCCGGCATCGACGACATGTACGGCAATGCCACCGAGGGCAGCGCGGCGATCCAGGTGCGTTTCACCTTCGACCGTACCGCCGACAAGGCGGCGCGTGACGTGCAGGCGGCGATCAATGCCGCGCAGGCCGACTTGCCGGTGATGCCGAGCCCGCCGCAGTACTTCAAGTTCGACACCTCGCAATTCCCGATCCTGCTGGTATCGCTGACTTCCACCGGTCTTCCGCAGGACAAGCTCTACGATCTCACCGACACGCTGCTGAAACCCGCCGTGGCACAGATCCCCGGCGTCGCGCAGGTGCAGGTGTTCGGCGGCACGCCGCATGCCGTGCGCGTGGAGCTGGATATCAACGCGCTCGCCGCGAAGGGCCTCACCGCGAACGACGTGCGCAACGCGTTGATCGCGGCCAATGTCACCTCGCCGCAGGGCATTCTCACCGACGGCCAGACGCAGATGACCGTCACGGCCAATGATGGCCTCACGGAAGCGTCCGACTTCGCCAACCTGCTTGTCGCCACCAGGAATGGCGCGCCGGTGCGCCTGTCCGATGTGGCCAAGGTCGTCAGCGGCCAACAAGACATCTACCAGGGCGCCTGGTTCAACAGCCAGAGCACGGTGGCGATGCAGATCAGCAAGCGCCCCGAGGCGAACGCGGTCGAGACGGTGGATGAAATCCGCAGGCGTCTGCCCGAACTGCGCGCGTGGATGCCGGCCGACGTGCAGATCACGCCGATCTTCGACCTCACGCAGACCACCAAGTCGGCGCTGCATGAGGTCCAGGTCGCACTGCTGATCAGTATCGTGATGGTGGTGATGGTGATGCTGGTGTTCCTGCGCCGCCTCCGCCCCACCCTGATCGCCTCGCTGAGCGTGCCACTGTCGCTGGCCGGCGCCTTCGTGGTGATGCTGGCGTTGGGCTACACGCTCAACACGCTGTCGCTGGTGGCGCTGGTGCTGTGCATTGGCTTCGTGGTCGACGACGCCATCGTGGTGATCGAAAACATCGTGCGCCACATGGAGAAGGGCGAGCCGCCGCTGCAGGCCGCGCTGATCGGCGTGCGCGAGATCGGCTTCACCGTGGTATCGATCACGCTGTCGCTGGTGGCGGTGTTCGCGCCGCTGCTGTTCGGCAACAACATGCTGATCATGCTGCTGCGCGAGTTCTCGGTGACGCTTGCGGTCGCCGTGGTGATTTCGGCCATCGTCTCGCTCACGCTCACGCCTGCGCTATGCGGCCGGCTCCTCAAGCATGAGGAGCCCGGCGAGCACGTGCCTGGGCGCATCGAGGCAGCTCTGGAACGCTTCGACCGTGGCTTCCATCGCGCCTATGAGCGTGCACTGGATTGGGCCATGCATCACCGTCGGCTGATGCGCTGGCAGCCGTTGCTGCTGTTGTTCCTCACGTTCGCGCTCGGCTGGGGCGTGGTCGCCACGGCCGGCGGCAACTTCATGCCCGAGGAAGACATCGGCATGATCGAGGGCGACATCCGCGCGGATGCGAACATTTCGCCCACCATGATGGCCACGCAGGTGCAGAGCGTCGCCAAGATCATGGAGCACGACCCGGCGGTGTTGGATGTGCTCACCATTCTCGGCGGCAACGACGGCAACGGCGCCGTGGGCAACATGGGCACCATGTTCGTCGACCTGAAGCCGCGTGGCAGTGGCCCGAACGATCGCCACGATCCGGTGAAGGTGGTGGTCGATCGGCTGTCCAAGCAGTACAACGCCATGCCCGGCGTGCGCGTTTCGCTGAGCCCCATGCAGTTCCTCGGTGGCGGCGGCAGCGGCGACAAGGGTGCGCAGTACGAGTTCCAGCTGATCGGCACCAACGGTGAAGACCTGCAGCCGTGGACGCTGAAGATGGTGCAGCAGCTGCGCAAGACGAAGGAAATGCGCGACGTCGGCAGCAACTTCGACCTGGTCGGCAAGCAGCAGATGCTGAAGGTGGACCGCGAGTCCGCCAGTCGCCTGCTGGTGAGCATGGGCGATGTCGATACCGCGCTGCTCAACTCCTTCGGCCAGCGCCAGGTGTCGATCATCTATTCGGACATCAACCAGTACTGGGTGGTGCTGACGTCCAGCTCGGCCACCTCGCTGAGCCCGGATGCGCTGCTCAACATCCGCGTGCGCAACGCGAAGGGCGAAATGATCCCGCTGTCCGCACTGGCGCACATCGAGCCGAACATGAGCCCGATGCGCATCCGCCACCATAACCAGCTGGAAGCCTCCACCATTACCTACAACCTGGCGAAGGACGTCACCCAGGATATCGGCGTCAAGCTCGTGGAGAACGCAGGCATCGCGGTCGGCCTGCCCGAAGGCGTACGCATCGAATTTACCGGCCAGAACCAGCGTCTGCAGCAGGCCAAGTCGAACGGCATGGTGCTGCTGATCGGCGCGATCGTGGCGATGTACATCGTGCTGGGCATCCTCTACGAAAGCCTCGGCCATCCGCTGACGATCCTCTCCACGCTGCCGGCCGCAGGCATGGGCGCGTTCCTCGCCATGCTGGTGACGCAGACGCAGCTCACGCTGATGGCGATCATCGCGATCTTGATGTTGATCGGCATCGTGAAGAAGAACGCGATCTTGATGGTGGATTTTGCGCTGGTGGCGCAACGCGAACGCGGGTTGTCGCCACCGGATGCGATTCGCGAGGCGGCGCTGGTTCGCTTCCGCCCGATCACCATGACCACGCTTGTAGCGATGGGTGCCGCCTTGCCGCTGGCGATCGGCTTCGGCGTCGGTTCGGAGATGCGTCAGCCGCTGGGTGTGGCCATCGTCGGTGGGTTGCTGGTCTCCCAGTTGCTGACGTTGCTGAGTACGCCGGCGATTTATCTGTGGAACCACGATCGCAAGATCCGCAAGGAAGCCCGTCGCGCGAAGCGTGCGGCGAAGCGGGCGTTGAAGGCGCAGACGGCAACGGGGTGATGCCTCAGCCCCTCCTGTAGGAGCGCACCCAGTGCGCGACCGCGGGCTGACATGACTGTCTCAGTCTGCGGTGGTCGCGACTGCGCGAGCTGAGGTCACGCAGCAACGCGGCGGTCGCGCACTGGGTGCGCTCCTACAGAGGTAGGCTGTTCTATCGCGAGCACCCGCCCCTCACCCCAGCCCTCTCCCCAGAGGGGAGAGGGAGAAAGTACGCGGCATCCATGCTTCCTCGCTGCGAAACGAAGCTGCTTTAAGTCCTCTTCGCATCGGCGCGTTGCGGTGTAGCCGCTCCGTTCGAGATAGTAACGAGCGCTTCCCGACTGACCTCGGTCGTCAGGCGCTATTCGTCATATCGCTACGAGCCGTGGCTCTAAAGGCCGTTTTCTTTGGGTTACTTTTCTTTTTGACTCCGGGCTAGCGCCCTCCGCCCTTCGGGCCGGCTTCGCCGTTCGCACGCCAAGAGCGCGTGCGTGGGCCAGCAAAAGAAAAGTTACTCGAGCGTCGGCAGACGATCGAAACGCCCGCTGCGTCCCACAGGGACTAGCTTTGCGTCGTAAGCGGCATCCTCGCCACAGCACAGCAACCGAAGGCAAAGGTCAAACCATTCCTCAAATGGGACATCACGCGAAAACCGCACCCTCTCCCCAGCCCTCTCCCGCAGGGAGAGGGAGCTAACGCTCGCACCACCTACTACCGCGCGCACTATCTAAAAGCTCGATGAGCTGTCACGCACAACGTGCGCCGCCCACAACCGCGCGCGCGACAAACCCCCTAATCCTTCGGACTCGTGCACGCCGCATACCTTCTTCCTTCCACCTGCACCACCTGCCGCCCCGCCACGCTCACACTCGCCGTGTAATGTTCCGGCGAATCGAAATCGACGCGCCCGCGCGCACCCGGCGCCGCCAGTCCGGCGCAGCTCGCAGTCCAGGAGAGTGCCGTGCTGCTGCGATGCTGGCTGCTGCGTTCGCATTGGGTATGACCCGGCACCGGAAGAGCAGCGAATTCCGCCCACGGGTCCGGCCCTTCATCCACGCAATGCCAGCGTTCCCGCGGCGCCCCAAGATGGCCGTGCTCCATCACGCGCGTCACGATCTTCCATAAACCAGTCATGGCCTGGAAATCGCCCGGATCGGCGTGGCCAGGCTCGCCTATCAGCGCGGCCACGACGAGCACCAGCAGCGCGATGGCGCGCGCCACGGCGTGACCGCGTGAGCCTGGCTGGCGAAACGGATGCATGATGGCGACGCTCCCGACGACGAAAGACCCCGCCTGCCCGTGTAGGCGGGGTCCGGACTATTCCATCAGTCCTGTGTTTCAGTCGTTGCTACGTAGCCGTGACCATGACGGTCGAAGTCGAACATGTTCATCAGGTTGCCGATGGCCGGTGCGTTGAGCGGCACATACGGGTTGTTCGGTTGCGAGACCGGATTGGGGAGGTTGTCGCGGCTGCGGTTGGAGATGGTTTCGTGCAGGCCCCAGTTCGCTTCGACGAATTTGTCGAAGGAGACGTGGTCGTAGTACGTGTGCACCACGCGGCCGCCTTCGGAGAAGCGCGACACCACCAGCAGCGGGATGCGCGTGCCGTCGCCGAAGAAGTCGACCGGCTGGATGTAACCGGAGTCGTAGTAGCCGCCGCCCTCATCGAAGGTGACCATGATGACGGTGTCGTCCCACACCTTCGGGTTGGCCTTGGCCATCTCCACGATCTTCTTCACGTAGCCTTCGAACAGGTCCAGCTTGGACGAAGCCGGATGGCCATCCAGGATGCCGTCCGGCTTGGCGATGGAAACGGCCGGCAGCGTGTCGTTCTGGATGTCGTTGTAGAGGTCGTTGATGTCCTGGTTGTTCGCGCGCAGTTTCGGATCGGTCATCACCTGCGTGGAATACAGGAACGGGTTGCAGATGTTGCAGAACGTACCGGCTTCGCCGTTCTCCTTGCCGCCCGCCCAGCCTTCGCCGTAGTACTTCCAGGTGACGTGGTGGCGCGTGAGCAGCAACGCGAGGTTGTCCTGGCGTGTCGGCGGCATGGTGAACTGGTCCGCGCCCAGCGGTGCAGGCGTACCGTCACCGAGGTAACCCGGGTTGTAGTTGTTCACCAGGTAGTACGCGTTGCGCTTGCAGTCCGTGCCGTGGAAGGTGCGATACGGCAGCGACTTCAGGTAATCCTTCACGGCGCCCACGCCCGGCTGTGAATCGTCGGCGCAGTTCACGTAGGAACCGCCGCTGTAGCCGTCCTGCACGTACCAGTTGTTGGTGCCGGCCTGCGCATCCGGGTTTTCGATCTGGTTGCTCGGCGGCGTCGCCGGATTGCCGTTGGCGTCGGCGTAGTAAACGAGATCGCCGAAGCCCAGCATGATGTGGTTGGCGCCCGTGCCGCCCATCACCGACTGGTGGAAGTTGTCGCTGAGCGTATAGGTGCGCGCCAGCTCGGCGAAGTAGGGTGCATCGCCCTGTGCCATGTTGAGGAACTGCATCGCGGTGGAGCCTTCACCGGTGGTCTGCTCGGTGAAGTTCGCCGGCTGCGGCTTGCCGTTGGTGCCCGCGCCGACGGTGGTTTCCACCCAGGGGAACAGGTCGTTGCGACAACCGCTGGGGTTCTTCGACGTGGCGGCGTGCACGTCGCAGTCCAGCTGCTGCCACATCTGGAAGAAGCGATGCACCGGGCTGTTGGCGTAGTCGTCGTAGTTGAGCGAGGCATGCATGTCGACCGGAGCATTCGCGAGGTGCGCGGGGAAGCGCGTATCAAGCACTTCGTTCGGCAATCCGGTGCCGCCGTTGGCGAGTTCGCTGTAAGCCTCGTCGGGAAGCGCCGGCTCGACCGCCTGAGCCTGTGCCGCGGAGGAGAACGGCGCCTGGGTCGGCGCGCCGCCGGTGTTCATCGCCGGCAACGTCGTATACGCCGTGGTGTGCTTGGGCGCGAGGGCAAACTTGCCCGTGCTGCTCGCCTGCCACTGCTGCGCGGCGGCGACATTCGGACCCGGCGTGCCGTCGGCGTTGACGATGCCTTCGGAAAGCAGGTTGTGCACGCTCTGGCCCTTGGGCGGCGTATAGGTGGCGTAGACGTGATCGAACGTGCGGTTTTCACCGATCAGCAGGATGACGTGCTTGATCGGCGTGGTGGTGCGATCACTGCGGTCGTCGCCGTTACCCGGCCTATGCAGCACGGTGATGCCACCGGGCAGACCCGCGCGATCACCGGTGGCCGCGGCCGGCACCTTGTCGCGGAAGTTCGCGTCCTGGTCGGCACTGGTGTTCTGTGCATTGACGACACCGGCGAGGCCGGCGGCGAGGGTGCCGATGAGTAACGGCAGGTACCGCTTGCGGACATGCGTCATGAACATGACTTCGATCTCCTGCAGTCGCCCTAGTAGGACTGCGCGAGTGATCCCCCTGCTACAGCCGCTGCACGCAACGTGTACGACGGCCGGCCGGGAGTCTGGTCCGCATGCATGACGATGCCTTGGCACTTCTGCGACAGGCATGGCGTTGAAAATGACAGTGGGGAGACGTCGAAAGAGCTTGCGCCAGGGAGGGAGCGCGAAGGTGTTGCGGCAAGAGTGGTGCGAGGTGCGTGCGGCGACGACGCGGTGATCTTGCGGCAAGAAATTGCTGTTTTTGCGGTGCGTGTGAAAGGCGAGAAGTGTGCGGTTGGGCACAGGCGAGATCGCGCACTGGGTGCGCTCCTACAGGCAGTAGGTGGTGTCACTGCGCACACCGCCTCTCACCCCGGCCCTCTGCCCCATCGCGCGAAAACCGTACCCTCTCCCCAGCCCTCTCCCGCAGGGAGAGGGAGCTACCGCTCGCACCACCTGAGAGATCGAAGAGTTGTCGCGCACAGGAACAAGCGGAGCGGCACGCGACATTACGCCGGCAACAACTGAAACGGCCTCATCATCTCGTTGTCTTCGTGCTCCAGCATGTGGCAATGCCACACATAGCGCCCTGGTTCCCCCTCGAACCTCGCGATGATGCGCGTGACAAACCCCGGATCCGCCCGCACCGTATCCTTCCATCCCATCTCATGCGCCGGCGGCAACTGCGCCGGCCCGGTGTACTTCAACGTCTTCGACGCGTTCCACGCGAACAGGTCGAACGGCCGCCGTTCCAACACCTGGAAACGGACGAGATGCAGATGGATGGGATGCACGTCGCCGGTGAGGTTCACCAGGCTCCAGATTTCCACGCTGTTCTGGCGCGGATCCTCGGTGATCGGTGCGGACCAGTGCCTGCCGCCCAGCATCATCATCATGGGATTGCCGCCGGCATCGTCCTGCTCGCCCAGCGTGAGCACGCGGTCGCGCACCGCGCTGGCCGCCGACAGGCGCTCCACCTCGCGCAGCTTCGCCGGCAAGGCGCCCGTGTCGCGGCGGCCGCGGTCATGCACGCGGAACTCCATGATCGCTTCGGACTGCTGGCGCAGCTGCACGCTCTTGCCGTCCAAGCCCGCGAAGTCGACCACCACCTCGGCACGCTCGGCCGGATAGAGCTCCACGCGCTGTCGCGGCACCGGTGCGCTCAGTAGCCCTTGGTCGCTGGCGATCTGCTGGAACGGCTGGCCGTTCGACAACGCGAGCATGTAGTGGCGCGTGTTCGCCGCGTTGATCAGGCGAAGGCGATAGCGTCGCGGCTCGACCTCCAGATAGGGATACAGCTTGCCGTTGCACAGGATGGCGTTGCCTTCGCACTCGGACACCCAGGGCGCCTGCGGATCGTCGGACACCGGGTAGTAGAGCTGGCCGTCCTTCGCGATCAGGCGGTCGCACAGGATCAGCGGCAGGTCGCAATCGCCATCGGGCAGGCCAAGCGATGCTTCCGCGTCGTCACGCACGAGATAGGCGCCGAGCAGGCCTGCGTAGATGTTGAGGCGCGTGATGCCCATCGCGTGGTCGTGGTACCACAGCGTCGCCGCATCCTGGCCGTTGGGATAGTGGGAAAGCGCGGAGTGGCCGGGCGCAAACCATGCCTCGGGATAGCCGTCGCTCTCCGCCGGCGCACGCGCGCCGTGCACGTGGGCGACGGTGCGCACTTCCGGCTTGTTGCGCTCGGCGCCGTGGATGTTGTGGTCGACCGGCAGGAAGTGTTTCTCGGGCAGCGCGTTGACCCATTCCACCAGCAACGGTTCGTCGCGACGCGCCTGCAGCGTCGGGCCGGGGAATGATCCGCCATAACCCCATAGCGGCGTCGGCGGCAGATCGCGATGCAGCGTGGCGCGGAACGCGCGCATCTCCATGCGGTAGTACGGCAGCGACTGGCCGGGATACGCCGGATGCGCGCGCCGCGCCGTCGGCTTCATCACGGCGGGTATCGGCAGCGGATCGACAAAACGGGCCAACGTCACCGGGTTCACCAGCGGCACGTTCGGCGCGGCGAGCTGGGGCATCGCCATGCGGGCCATGCCGTCGTCCGGCGAGGCCGGCGCGGACCAGGCCATCAGGCCCATGTCGGCCACAGCGGCCATTCCCGTCATGTCCATCAGGCCGCGCAGGAACTGGCGGCGCGCAAGGTTCACGCGTGTCATCCGGCCACGCTAGGTGGTGCGGATGACAGCGGCGTGGCAGCGCGGGTGGCTCAGTCCGCCGAAGCGGGCACGCCCTGGCCGGTGGTCGGTGCCTGCTGGCCGGCCGCGGCGGCCTTGTCCTCGGGCGTTTCGATGGGCTTGGACAGCATGTGCGCACGGCGCCAGCCGCCCCATTTGTAGTAGCCCATCGCCATCAGCATCGAGGCGAGCGAGCCCAGCGGAAAACTCCACCAGATCGAGTCGGCGCCCAGCGAGGGCGCCAGCGCCAGTGCGAACGGCGGGCGAATCAGCCACATCGAGATGAACAGGATCACCAGCGGCGGCAGCACCGCGCCGGTGGAGCGCACCACGCCGAACAGCACGAAGGTGACGCCGAAGAACATGAAGGACCACACCGCGATGCCGTTGAGATGCTGTGCCAGCGTCAGCGCCTCGGCATCGTTGGGCAGGAACAGGTTCAGCGCGCCGTGGTTGAACACATAGATCACCGCGATCAGCGCGCCGCTGAGCACGAAGTTGTAGAGCACGCCCACGCGGGTGATGCGGCTGACGCGATCCCACAGCCGCGCACCCACGTTCTGCGCCGCCATCGACGAGACCGCCGCGCCGATCGCCATGGCCGGCATCTGCACGTAGGTCCACAGCTGCGTCGCCGCACCGTAGGCAGCGGTGGTCTTGGAACCGTAGCTGTTGACCATGTGGATCATGATCATCGCCGAGGTGGAGATCACGATCATCTGCAGGCCCATCGGCAGTCCCTTGAAGACCAGGGCGCGCAGGATCTCCAGGTTCGGCTTGAGGAAGCCCAGCTCCGCACGCGTCAGCCGCAGGAAGTGCTTGCGCACGTACAGCGTGGCGAGCAGGGCGAACAGCGCCACCGTCTGCGCGATCAGCGTGGACGTGGCGGAGCCGGCGATGCCGAGCTTGGGGAAGGGGCCCACGCCGAAGATCAGCAGCGGGTTGAACACGATGTCCAGCAGCACCGACAGGCCCATGAAGAGGAACGGCGTGCGCGAATCGCCCGCGCCGCGCAGCGTCATCATCAGGAAGTTGTAGAAGTACATCGACGGCACGGCCACGAAGATGATGCGCAGGTACGGCACGGCAAAGGCCTGCGCATCCACCGGCGTGTTGAGCGCGGCCAGCATCCACGGCGTGGCGAAATAGCCGCCGATGGCGACCAGCACCGACACCGACACGAAGAAGGTCACGCCGGTGCCGACCACGCGCTTGGCCTCCAGCATGTTGCGCGCGCCCAGGCTCTGGCCGATCAGGATGGTGCAGGCCATGCTCAGGCCGAACACCGCGCCCAGCAGCAGGAACAGGATCAGGTTGGCGTTGCTCACCGCGGTGAGCGCGGCTTCGCCGAGATAGTGGCCGATCCACATCGCGTTGACCGAACCGTTGAGCGACTGCAGCACGGTGCTGCCCAGGATGGGCAGCGCGAACGTCAGCAGGGTCCGGGCGATCGGGCCTTCGGTGAGCATGGGTTGCCTGGCGGCAAGGGATGACATCGAGTGTTTAGTCCGCAGTAGTGAAATCGAAAATGCCGCCGTCACGCATCATGCGTCGACCGGCGCGTCATCCCAGGTCCGGTTGGCCAGATGGCGCACATGCTCGCGCACATCCGCCGGCCATGCATCCGTCAGCTCGCTGAAGCGCTCGCGTTCCTTGCGCCAGAACGCGCGCGACGCTTCTTCGTAGTGGGGCAGATCGCCCGCCATGGCGAGCATGAAGCGGTCGAGCGCTTCGCCCGCCTGGCGATGACGGTCGCACCCACCGTTGGTGCGGCGCGCTTCCTCCACCAGACGACGCAGTGTCGCCGATGCGCCGCCGGCTTGCTCGGAGAGCCAGTCCCAGTGCCGTGGCAGCAGGGTGACCTCGCGCGCGACCACGCCCAGTTTGGGCCGGCCTGGACCACGCGCAACTGGCGCTTCGGCTTCTTCCGTTGCCGGCAGGCGCGCGACCACCTCGGCGTCGCTGCCGCGGAAGTCCACATCGACCTGCCGACCGGTGCCATTGTCGAAAATGAGCACGGGGCCAGCCGCACCGCGATCGACCGCGTGCTTGGCCGCCAGCGCCACTTGGGCGAGGGTGCCGGAAGCGATCCGGCGGTGGCCATCAAAAGCGATGCAAGCCCGCTCGTTCTTCTGAGCCATGTTATTACCCGGATGAAAGCGGAGCGAATAATGCCCGGGTTAAAAAGCGCCGTCAATGCGCGCCAGGCCTTCGCTCCGTGTGAAGGCCACGACCGGGTTCTCGAATCCTTACCCCACTTTCCGCGCTGATTTCACGACGCGTGAGACATCATGACTTCAACAGGGACGTGGGGTTGCCGCCTTGAGTACTGCTTGACGCAACACAGTGTTGCGTCTATCCGACCTATTTCTAGTACCCGTCGGTGCAGTAAGTTAATAAACTATGCGGTGCATTAAAACCCCTCCCCCGAAGTCATAGAAGAAGAGCACATGCGATCCCTCGTATTACGCAGCGCTGCTGCGCTTGCCCTGATGGGCGTTTCCGCCGTCGCCTTCGCTGGTCCCCGCATCGAAGTCGAGGGCGGCCGCAGCTATTCGGACGGTTACTGGACGACAACCGCCTTCGTCGAGGCCGTATTCAACGAACACCGCATCGGCGACAGCCGGTTCAGCTGGGCCCCCGATGTGTCGGTCGGCTACATCGACGGGCGCAGCGTCGCCCGTTATGGCAACAAGGTCTCCGACAACATCTGGCTGGCCGCGGGCGGCGCCCGCTTCCGGATGGGCGGCGAAGGCGACTGGTACCACCACCTGTTCTGGACGGCGCAGGTCGCGGCACAGACCGGCCGCACGCTCGCCCTGAGCAGCGCCGGCGAGTTCGTCAATTCGGTAGGCTGGCAGGGCGATCACTGGAGCTTCCAGGTTCGCCACATTTCCAATGCCGGCCTGGATGGCTCCAACCGCGGCGAGACGATGGCGCTGGTCGGCCTGGCCTTCAATCTCTGAAGGCATTCGCCCCTACGCAGATAACACAACGGCCCCGTGCGGGGCCGTTTTTCTTTTGGACGTCTGGATGGCTGAAAACCATTTGTGCCGGTGCAGCAGGCACCCGAACCTCTCGAATTTCGCAGGCCGTCCCGTCACCTGCCAGACGGATCAGTGATCGGCGCCCGGCCCGGCCTTGGCACTGAACGGGGGACGTGCCAGCCACACCACCAGGATCAGGCTGAAGAATACCCAGCCCAACATGTGGAATACCTCGTTGAACGAGATCTGGTAACCCTGCTGCGTGATCATCTGGTCGAGCAGCGCATTGCCGGCCTGCCCCGTGACGCCCGCCGACTGCAGCGTAGCCTGGGCCGAGCTGTCGTACGGCGTGATGTGCTCGCTCAGGTGCGCATGGTGCACGATCGCGCGGTGATCCCACAGGAAGGTGGTGAGCGAGGCGGAAAAGCTCGCGCCCAGCGTACGCAGGAAGGTCGCGAGACCACCGCCCGCGGCGATCTCCTGCGGCTGCAGGTCCGACAGCAGGATGGTCGTGACCGGCATGAAGAACAGCGCCACGCCCAGGCCCTGGAACAACTGCACGCCGGCGATGTGCCAGAAATCCACCTGCAGGAAGAAGTCCGAGCGCATGAAGCAGGTGGCGCCCATCACCAGGAATGCGCACGACGCCAGCAGTCGCATGTCGGTGCGGTTGGCGTACTTGCCCACGATGAAGGTGAGCATCACCGGCAGGATGCCCAGCGGCGCCGCCGCGAAGCCGGCCCACGTCGAGGTGTAGCCCATGTTCCGCTGCAGCCACTGCGGCACCAGCAGGCCGATGGCGAAGAACGCGGCATAGGCCAGCACCAGCGCGATGGTGCCCGTGCGGAAATTGTGATGGCGCAGCAGGCGCAGGTTGACGATGGGCTCGTCGTCGGTGAGCTCCCAGATCAGGAACACCGCCAGCGCCACCGCCGACACGATGCTGGTGATGATGATGAAGCTGGAGTTGAACCAGTCCTCGTCGTTGCCCTTGTCCAGCACGATCTGCAGCGCGCCCACGCCCACGATCAGCGTGATCAGGCCCACGTAATCCATCTTCGGCCGCATGATCTTGTCGACGCGCCCGCGCATCTGGTTGCCCACCACCATGCTGGCGAAGATGCCGATCGGCACGTTGATGAAGAAGATCCACGGCCACGAATAGTTGTCGGTGATCCAGCCGCCGAGGATCGGTCCGGCGATCGGCGCCACCACGGTCACCATCGCCAGCAGCGCGAGCGCCATGCCTCGCTTGGCGGGTGGATAGATCGAGATCAGCAGGCTCTGCGTCACTGGATACATCGGGCCGGCCACCGCGCCCTGGATCGCGCGGAACAGGATCAGCATCGGCATGCTCTGCGCGATGCCGCACAGGAACGAAGCGATCGAGAACAGCAGCGTCGACCAGATGAACATCTTCACTTCGCCGAAGCGGCGCGTGAGGAAGCCAGTGAGCGGCAGCGAGATGGCCATGCTCACGGCGAAGGAGGTGATCACCCAGGTGCTCTGGTTGACGCTCACGCCCAGGTTGCCGGCGATCGTCGGCAACGACACGTTGGCGATCGTCGTGTCGAGCACCTGCATGAAGGTCGCCAACGAGAGGCCGACGGTGGTCAGCGCCAGATTGGGTGGACGAAATTCACTGCTCATCGCACGGAGTACCTGCGGGATGGGGGTTCTGGCCTCTCCGGAAACTGGCGAAGCGGCCTATGTTCTTGCCCGTCATTCCGGCGCAGGCCGGAATCCAGTGGCTTCAGTGACGACACGTGCGGGCAACATCATGCTTTGTCGCTACTGGATTCCGGCCTGCGCCGGAATGACGCTTTAGATTCATGCAGCGGTGTGCGTGGGGCGACCGATGCCTCCACGCACAAGACGTTTACTGCTTCTCGTGGCTCTCGCCAGCCATGTTGGCGTGGATGATCTCGGCGATCATGCCGTCGGCCTTGGCCAGCTGCTGCTTGTAGACGTCGGTGGTGAAGGCCGGCTGGGCGGGCGCCTGCTTGGCGAGCAGCGGGCCGCTCTGGTCGTGCAGGTTCACTTCCACCTTGGTCGAGAGACCAATGCGCAGCGGATGTTCTTCCAGCTGCTTGGCGTCGGTGAAGAACACGCGCACCGGCACGCGCTGTACGATCTTGATCCAGTTGCCGGTGGCGTTCTGCGCCGGCAGCAGCGAGAACGCGCTGCCCGTGCCCACGCCCAGGCTCTCGACCTTGCCCTTGTAGGAGACCTTGCCGCCGTACACGTCGGCGCGGATTTCCACCGGCTGGCCGATGCGCATGCTGGAGAGCTGGGTTTCCTTGAAGTTGGCGTCGATCCACACCTCATGCAGCGGCACCACGGCCATCAGCGGCGTGCCCGGCGCGACGCGCTGGCCCAGCTGCACCGAGCGCTTGGCGACGTAGCCGTCCACCGGTGCGACGATCGAGGTACGCACGTCGTCGAGGTAGGCGGCACGCAGGCGGGCGGCGGCCGTCTGGACGTCCGGATGCGAGGCGACGACGGTGTCGTCCACCAGCACCTTGTTGGTCTGCAGCTGCTGCTGCGCGGTGGTGAGGCCGCTCTGCGCGCTGGTCAGCGCGTCGAGGGCGTGCGACAGCTCTTCGGCGGAGATGGCGCCGGTCTTGGCGAGGTCACGGCGACGGTTGTAGTCGGCCTGCGCCTTATCCACGGCCACCTTGCGCACGGCCACTTCGGCCTGCGCGCCGCTCACGTTGCTGTACAGGCCGCGCACTTTGCGCACCGTGCTGGCGAGGTTGGCGCGGGCCTGCTGCAGCGCGACCTCGGCATCGGCCGGGTCGAGCTTCACCAGCACGTCGCCGGCATGCACCAGGTCGCCGTCATCGGCGCCGATGGTGACCACGGAGCCCGGCACCTGCGGGGTGATCTGCACGACGTTGCCATTGATGTAGGCGTCGTCAGTCTCTTCGTACCAGCGGCCTTCGAGGAAGTACCACAGGCCCCAGCCGAGGCCGGCGAGCACCAGCACCACGACCAGCGCACGCAGCAGGAAACCACGGCGGTTCTTGGGAGGTTGGACGGCCACGTTGTCGGCCGCGTTCGGGGTTGGGCTAGACATGGGGGAGCAGCCTTCAGAGCGAGTGTTCGGGGGAAGATTGGACGGCGACGTTGGCCGCATCGCCCTGCGGACGGAAGCCGCCGCCGAGCGCCTGGATCAATTGCACGGCGTAGTCGACCTGCTGCGCCTTGAGGTCGGCCATGCGCTGCTGCGCACCGAGCAGCTGCTGGCGCACGATCAGCGATTCGAGATAGCTGCCCACGCCCGCCTTGTAGCGCTGCTCGGACAACTGCCACGCCTGCGTGGCGGCATCCACCGCGCGCTGCTGCGCGGCGACCTGCTCCTGCGCGGACTGCACGGCGTCGTAGTCGTCGGCCACTTCGTTCACCGCGCGCACCAGCGTCTGGTTGTACTGGGCCACGGCTTCGTCGTACTGCGCGTCCTTGCCGGCGAGGTTGGAACGCAGGCGGCCGCCATCGAAGATCGGCAGGCTCAGCGACGGGCCAAAGGTGTAGAAGCGCGCCGGCAACTGCAGCGGATTGATGCTGCCGAACGCGGCCACGCCGGCCATCGCGCTGATGCTGACGTTCGGCATGAACTCGGTCTTGGCGACCTTGATCTGCTTGCCGGCCGATTCCACGCGCCAGCGCGCGGCGACCAGGTCGGCGCGATGGCCGAGCAGTTCGGTCGGCAGGTCCGCGGGCACCGCCAGCGCGGCCGGCTCCAGCGCCTGCGGGCGGGTGATGTCCATGCCGCGATCCGGGCCCTTGCCAAGCAGCACCGACAGCGACGAACGCGCCGCATCGATGGCGCGGCTGGCCGCGGCGAGACGCTGGTCGGCATTCGCCACCTCGGTCTCGCTCTGCTTCAGCTGCAGCTGGTTGTCGACGCCGGCAGCCACGCGCTGCTGGGTGAGCTGGCGGGCGGTGGTGGCGCGATCATGCTCGGCCTTGGCCACGTCCTGCTGGGCGTAGGCGTAGGCGAGCTGCACGTAGGCGCGGGCGACATTGGTGGAGAGTTCGATGCGCGCGGCCTGTTGCTCGATCTCGGCGGCATGCTGCTGGCCGACCGCGGCTTCCCACGCGGCGCGCTTGCCGCCCCACAGGTCCAGGCCCCAGCTGAGGCCGACGCGGGCGTCCTTGAACCAGGTGAAGTGGCCACCGCCCAGTTCCGGCGGTGCAGCCGTCAGCGGCAGGCGCTGGCCGACCACGTTGGCGCCGGCATTGACGCTCGGGCCACGCTCCGCGTCAGCCGCACCGGCCTCGGCCTGCGCCTGGCGGGCACGGGCGTCGGCCACGGCGAGGGTGGGGTTGTCCTTCAGCGCTTCGCCGATCAGGGCGCTGAGCTGGGGGTCGCCCAGGCCGGTCCACCAATCATTGGCGGGCCAGGCCGCGGGGGAAAGCGTGGCGCCGGACAGGCTGCGATCGCTCTTGAGCGTGGACGCATCGGTCAGCGTGCCTTCCGGGTGGAGGCCACCGCTGCTGACACAACCCGCCAGCGCGAGGGAAAGGCCGGTGGCTGCCGCAAGGATTTGCAGACGCATGGGCTTGGTTTCCAGAAAAGGTGAAACGTCAGTTCTTGTCGCGGAGCGCCGTCAAGACGCGCTCCAGGTAGTCACGCAACTGCTCGCGCTCCGTGGCATCCAGGGCCTTTTGCGCCGCCTTCAGCACGCGGTCGTTGCAAGGCGTCATCTGCTCCCAGGTCGTGCGTCCCAGCGGCGTCAGTTCGATGCGCAGCGCGCGCCGGTCCTGTTCGTGCGGCTGACGGCGCAACAGGCCGCGGCCTTCCAGCTGGTCGAGCTGGCGCGTCATGGCACCGCCATCGAGCTCCACCGACCGGGCCAGCTCACTCGCCGACATCGGGCCCATCAGGGCCAGGCGCTTGAGGATGAGGAACTGGGTGAAGCGCAGATCCACACCGGAAGCCTGCAGTTCGGCTTCCATGGCACGGACCAGTTCGCTGCGGACCAGCCCGATCAGGACGCCGATGCTGTCGTTCCGGTGGGAGAGGGAGGAGTTCGCGGGGCTCATGGTCCGCGCATTCTATTGCCGGAATAATATTTGTCAAGGCAAATATATTCAGGGACGCTTTTGTTACGGCAAAATTTCAGGCTAGACCGCCGGGGCCCCCATCTCGTCCTCCAACCAGGTCCGCAGCGCCGGGTCCCGGACCTCGAAAAGCTCGAACACGCCCAGTGCGCGCAAGGCCGGCAGCAGCGCCAGCAGGCGAGGCTCCATCGCCCTGCGCGCCGATTCCGGCGTCGCCGGGTCGAGCATCTGATGGGCACAGGCCACGAACGCCTCCAGCGGCGTGACACGGATATCGGCGCTGGGCGCCCTGGCAAAGATCGTCGACATGCTCAGCCTCTCCCTTGCGGCACACCGACGTGCCGCCGCTACTGAAAACAGGACGTACCTCGGCGTGCGGGCGTGACTGGGCCAGATCAAGGTCTCGCTCGCGGCGGAACCCGGGGATATCGATGGCGGACACACAATCGGCACGCCGAAGGCACTGGGCACCGCGAGCGACGGCAGCGGTGGGGGACGAGCACGCATGTTAGGCACCGCGGGCAAATACTGATAGCGTTATTTGGTCAAAGTTTGTCGAGAACCGGCCATGGGTCATGTCTCCGAGAAGGACGAAGACCAGTTCCACGCGTTGATCGAACGCACCGACGGTCCTTCGCTGATCGCCTACTGGACCGAAGGCGAAGTCTCCAGCGAGTACGACGAAGGCACCCGCGAGTACGGATGGCACACCCATGCGCGCGGGCAGCTCTACTGCGTCGAAAGCGGCCTGGTACATGTGCGCACCGCAAAGGGCTCCTGGCTGCTGCCTCCCCACCGCGCCGGCTGGATGCCACCGGGCGTCGAGCACACCGTGACCCTCAGCGGCCGCATGAGTGGCTGGGGCGTGTTCGTGACCCCGCCCGAATGCGGCTGCCTGCCCGCCGAACCGTGCGTCATCGGGGTCACCGAACTCATGCGCGCGCTGGTGCGCCGCGCCAGTTCGTGGGTGTGGGCGACCGAACTGGACGAAAGCCAGGAACGCATCACCGCCGTATTGATGGAAGAAATCTGCCGCGCGCAACGCGAACCGCTGCACCTGCCGATGCCGCTCGATCGCCGCGCGTTGCGCATCGCGGTCGCCTTGATCGAACGCCCCGAGGACAACCGCAGCCTGGAGGAATGGGCCACCTGGGCAGGCCTTTCGCCACGCAGCCTGAGCCGCCTTTTCCGCAGCGAAACGGCGCTGAGCTTCGCGCAATGGCGGCAGTTGGCGAGATTGTCGCGAGGCTTGGAACGGTTGGCCGATGGCGAGGCGGTCTCCGCGGTAGCGGATGCGCTGGGCTATGCCAGCGTCAGCGCGTTCGTGGCGATGTTCCGCAGGAGCTTCGGGCAGCCGCCGGCGCGGTATTTTGCGGCGCAGGCGGCGGTGTAGCCCTCACTTCTGCGCTGCGCTCTTTTTTGGGGGAGCAGCGCCCTTGTGGGCATGCACTTTTGTGGGAGCGCACTCTGTGCGCGACGGCTCATTGATTTCCTAGGTAGTGCAAGCGTTAGCTCCCTCTCCCTGCGGGAGAGGGCTGGGGAGAGGGTGCGGTTTTCGCGTGATTTGTCATTCGAGGAATGGTTCGACCTTTGCCTTCGGTTGCTGTGCTGCCGCAAGCCTGCCGCTTACGACGCAAAGCTAGTCCCTGTGGGACGACGCGAAGCTAGTCCCTGTGGGAAGCTCGAGCCACTTTTCTTTTGCTGGCCCACGCACGCGCCTTTTGCGTGCGAACGGCGAAGCCGGCCCGCACGCGGGGAGGCGCCATGGATGGCGCCGGCTTTGAGGAGCGAGGAAGGGCGGAGGGCGCTAGCCCGGAGTCAAAGTCCCACGGGATTAGCTTCGCGTCAAAAGTAACCCAAAGAAAATGGCCTTGAGAGCCAAGGCTCATAGCAGTGCGGGGGATAGAAGCGTCGGTCGACCGAGGCCAGTCCTGCTGCGCTCGTTACTACCTCGAACGGTGCCGCTACGCCGCAACGCGCCGCAGCGAAGAGGGCTTAAAGCAGCTTCGTCGGTCGGCGAGGAATGCCGAGCGCCTTCTCCCTCTCCCCTCCGGGGAGAGGGCTGGGGTGAGGGGCAGTTGCTCGCGAAGGCACTTCCTACGACCTAACCTCTGTAGGAGCGCACCCAGTGCGCGATCGCAGCGTGACGGCATACCTCATCTCGACATCCGCAGACCGAGGCAACCCTGCCAGTGCGCGGTCGCGCACTGGGTGCGCTCCTACAAATAGCGAACCGCGGCTTTTAGCTCCGCGATGCGATGTGCCGCGCAGCGGCACGAGCCTTCATCCAATCCCCTGTGTGGCGGTGAGGGGTGGACGAATAGGCCCCGCAGGGGTGCCCGACAAGGATGTCGGGCACTTTTCGTCCGGGCAGGAGCCCGGTCGAAAAGCCCGGCCGCCCCTCACAAACTGGCTGGGCGCAGCCCGGCCAGCGCCACACCGGGGTGCTCTTTCTTTTGGTTACTTTTGACGCGAAGCTAATCCCGTGGGACTTTGACTCAGGGCATCCTCCCTTCGCCCTTCCTCGCTCCTCAAAGCCGGCGCCATCCATGGCGCCTCCCCGCGTGCGGGCCGGCTTCGCCGTTCGCACGCGCTCCTGCGCGTGCGTGAGCACGCAAAGAAAAGTAACCCGGGCCGCGGCAGCGGTCCGGAAGCCCGCCGCCCCACAGGGACTCCCTTCGGTCGCAGGCGAGCCCGGTTGCCGTATAGCGACAACCGAAGACCGAGGCTCTGGGCCCCGGCCTGCGCCGGGGCGACGATCATGTAGACCGACGCGAAAGGCGATCGCGCACTGGGTGCGCTCCTACAAAAAAAAGAAGGGCGGGGCATCCAGCCCCGCCCTCCCGTACGCCCACCCTCCGCGACGCAGAGGACAACCAGCCGGCAATTACTGCTTCACCGGCTTCACATACGTATTGAACAACTCATCGATACGACGGTACTCGTCATGCCACGAATCCGGATGCACGAAGCCGTGGCGCTCCATCGGATACAGCGACATCCAGAAGTTGTTCTTGTGCAGCTCGATGAAGCGCTGATACATGCGCACGGTGTCGCTGGCCACCACGTTGTCGTCGATCAGGCCGTGCTGCATCAGCAGCGGATCCTGCAGCTTGTCGGCATACATGATCGGCGAGCTGGCCGCGTAGGCCTCGGGATCGAGCTGGGGATCGTTGAGGATGTTGGAGGTGTATTCGTGGTTGTAGCTGGTCCAGTCGGTGACCGGACGCAGCGCGGAACCCGCCGCGAATTCGCCCGGTGCACGCAGCAGGGCCATCAGCGTCATGAAGCCGCCGTAGCTGCCGCCGTAGATGCCCACGCGCCTGGGATCGACGCCACGGTTCTTCACCAGCCACGCCTTGCCGTCGAGCAGGTCTTCCAGTTCCGGATGACCCATCTGGCGATAGATCGCCGTGCGCCAGTCGCGGCCATAGCCTTCGGAGGCGCGGTAGTCTATGTCCAGCACCACGTAGCCCTGCTGCACCAGCAGGTTGTGGAACATCTGTTCGCGGAAGTAGTTGGAGTACGACAGCGTGACGTTCTGCAGATAGCCCGCACCGTGCACGAAGATCACCGCCGGACGCGAGGCAGTCGTGCCGGCATCGCTCGGGCCGTAGTACTT
Organism: Dyella jiangningensis; assembly: GCF_003264855.1. NCBI lineage: Bacteria > Pseudomonadati > Pseudomonadota > Gammaproteobacteria > Lysobacterales > Rhodanobacteraceae > Dyella > Dyella jiangningensis. The sequence continues at coordinate 85,020 of NZ_NFZS01000007.1, forward strand.
CGCCCAGATGGTTCCCGCGCCATGCGAGGACGCCACCGGCACGATCTGCGGCTGCAGCCATTGATGCGCGGTGAACTCCGGCTTCATGGTGTTGGTGAGTTCGCGCGGCGTGCCGCCGGCGGCGTCCTGCACGGCGAGCTGCGCCAGCACGTAGGGCGAGGAATGCAGCACGGCGAGCTTGCGGCCATCCGGCGACAGCGCGAAGTCGTCCATGCCCTGGTACTGCGTCACGCGGGCGAGCTCGCCGCCGGCTGCCGGTACGCGGTAGACGTCGTAGCTGTACGGCGCCACCTGGTTGGTGCGCACGTAGAACCACTGGCCGTCTTCGCTGAGCACCGGATGGCTCACTTCGAACTTGCCGCTGGTGAGCGCCTTCGCCTTGCCGGCGAGCGACTTGGTGTAGAGCTGCGAGTAGCCGGTCTCTTCGCTGAGATACCACAGCGTGCGGCCGTCCTTGAGCCAGCCGAAATCGTTGAAGTTCCAGTTGATCCACGCGTGGTCGGTGAGACGGTGCTGCGGCACCAGCGCGTGCTTGTCGAAGTCGACGCTGGCGATCCAGCGATCCTTGTTGTCGATGGCGCGCAGCTGGATGGCGACGTTCTGGCCGTCGTCGCTCCATGCGATGCCGCCGCCACCGCCGTCATCGGCGTTGGAAACGATGCGCACCGCGCGCAGGTCCGGCGCCTTCAGCGCCTTGGCTTCGTCGTCCTTGCCGTCCTTCTGCAGCGCGGCGATGGTCTTGGCGCGGATGTCCTTGAGCGGATCGTCCTTGATGCCTGGCAGGCCGTCGGTCTTCAGCGGATAGAACGTCGCGGCCTTCAGGTCCACCAGCACCAGCGACTGCGGCGCGGGATCGTCGCGACCCACGTAGCTGCGCGTTTCCTGCTGCTCGGCATAGCCCGATTCGGTGACGTAGTGGGTGATCTCGGGACGCTTGCCGCCCTTGGAGCCCTTGGGCTTGGTGACCACCAGCATCCAGCGACCGTCGGGCGACAGTTCGGTGTCGGCCGGTTCGCCGCTTTCGCCCAGATAGATCGGCTTGGGTGCGCGACCGGCATCGGCGGCGATCAGTTCGTCGTCGCGCGTGCGCTGGGCGTCCTTGTCCGCCTTGTTCTCGCGCAGCGACTTGAACAGGGCAAGCTGGTCACGCTCCAGGTCATTGTGCTTCTTGGCCTGCGGGTCGTCGGCGAAGCGCAGCGTCGCGGCGGGCGCCGTCGCGCCGCTGGCGAGGTTGTAGACGAACCAATTGATGCCCATGCGGAACTGCAGCGAACGGCCGTCGCTGGAGAAGCGCGGCGAGGATTCCGACTCCGGCGTCTGCGTCACCTGCACGCGCCGGCCGGTGGCGAGGTCCTGCATGAAGACATCGCCGTGGAAGATGTACGCGGCATGGCGATGCGAACGGTCGAACACCGCCGGACCTTCCGCTTGCGCCATCGCGGCCGGGTCGAGCTTCACGCTCTGGCCGGTGGCCGGGTCGACGCGGTACAGGTCGCGCACCTTGCTGCCATCGCGCTTGAGCGAGTAATACAGACTGTGCCCGTCCACGCTCCAGTAGGGCGATTCCACCGCGGCGCCGATCCAATCCGGATTGGCCATGATGGTTTCCAGGTCCAGCTGTCCGCCCGGCGCAGCTGGCGACATGGCGGCCGCGGGCAACGCGGCGAGGGCGGCAAGGCCGGCGAACAGCAGTTGGCGCATGGAAGGCTCCGCAGTCAAAAGGGCGGAGCATAGCGGCGTGGATGAGGCTGGCAAGCGCCGTTGGTATGGGTTCAAAGTAGCCGCCTAGGCAGCTAGTCTTGCTGGCTAGCCTGGCCGCCCGGCATTCGTCCCCATTCGCCGCGTGGCCCTCGCCAGAAACAGATCCTCTGTCGGCAGATGTGCGGGTAGTGCGTTGAATGAGTTTCGTGGCGTGCCGTTCGGCAGGCTCGTTGTGACCCCTTCCCCAGCAGAACCCCCACATGCCCCTTCCCACCGTCGAGATCGAAACTTCCGCCAACCCCACGCACAGCGTGATCTGGCTGCATGGCCTGGGCGCCGACGGCAACGACTTCGCGCCCATCGTGCCCGAGCTGGTCGCGCCCGCCTGGCCGGCGCTGCGCTTCGTGTTTCCCCATGCGCCGGTGCGCCCGGTCACGGTCAACGGCGGCATGCCGATGCGCGCGTGGTACGACATCGTCGGCGTGGACCTGGTGTCGCGCCAGGATGAAACCGGCATGCGCGCGTCGAACGCGAGCGTGGAAACGCTGATCGCCCGCGAGAACGAGCGCGGCGTGCCGACCGAGCGCATCCTGCTCGCCGGCTTCTCGCAGGGCGGTGCGATCGCGCTGTCGGCCGGCCTGCGCCACGCCGATCGCGTCGCCGGCATCATCGCGCTGTCCACCTACCTGCCCATGCAGGATTCCTTCGCGCTGGAGCGCTCGGCCGCCAACGCCGCGACACCGATCTTCTGGGGCCACGGCACCGGCGATCCGATCGTGCCGCTCACGCGCGGCGTGAACTCGCGCGACCTGCTGCAGTCGCTGGGCTACCAGGTCTCGTGGCACACCTACCCGATGCCGCATTCGGTCTGCGCCGAGGAAGTGGCCGACCTGCGCCACTGGATCACCGCCCGCCTGGCGGGCTGAGCGGCATCGCAGAAGCGTCCGCACCCATTGCGGCATACTCCGCCGCATGAGGGAGTCCAACGACGATCCGCAATCGCCCGGCCACCAGGGACACCACGCGCTGCCCGATTTCTGCAGCGCGCCGGTGATCTTCGCGCTGCTGGTGGTGGGCGCGATCACCGTCACCGTGATGTGGCTGGCGCCGAACAACAGCCATGGCTGGCGTGGCTACAGCGTCGGCATGCTGTTCGCCCAATGGCTGGCGCTGGTGATCGGCGTGGCGCTATGCAAGCTGAAACCACTGCTGCAACGGCTTCCCGGGCACGCGCCTTATGCGGGCGTGTGGCTGGCGATGGTCGCGATCGTCGCCTGCGGCAGCGCCGCCGTGCACTGGATGGACGGCGCGATGCAGATGCAGCTGCTCACCGACACCACCGGCGATTTCGTGCAGAACAACACCGCCATCACCGCGCTGCTCGGCGCGGCGATGCTGCGCTATTTCTACCTGCAGGCGCAGTGGCAGACGCGCCTGGCCGCGGTGACGCAGGCACAGGTCGCGGCGCTGCAGGCACGCATTCGTCCGCATTTCCTGTTCAACAGCATGAATACCGTGGCGGCCCTCGTACGCGTCGATCCGGCGGCGGCGGAACGCACGGTGGAAGACCTGTCCGAACTGTTCCGCGCGGCACTGGGCGAACACAGCACGCGCGACGGCACGCTGGGCGAGGAGCTGGGGCTGGTCGAGCGCTATCTCGACATCGAGCAGTTGCGCCTGGGCGAGCGCCTGCGCGTGCGCCGCGAGCTGCTTGACCTGCCCGCGGACTACCCGCTGCCACGCCTGCTGCTGCAACCGCTGGTGGAAAACGCCGTGCGCCACGGCATCCAGCCGCTGCGCGAAGGCGGCGAGATCATCCTGCGCGGCCACCGCGAAGGCGAGGGCATCCTGATCGAAATCGACAACCCGCTCGCGGGCACGCCGACGCCCGGCGGGCACGGCCATGGCCTGGACAACGTGCGCCAACGCGTCGCCTATCGTTATGGCGCGCGGGCGCGCGTGCAGGCTGGGCCCGTCGATGGCCGCTTCGTGGTGCGGCTGCAACTTCCCGGACAAGCTTCCCATGCGCGTACTGATCGTTGACGACGAACCGCTGGCCCGCGCGCGGCTGGCCTCGCTGCTCGCCGAATGCAGCGACGTCGAGGTGGTCGGCAGCGTCGGCGATGGCGACGCGGCGATGGCAGCGCTCGGCGACCTGCAGCCCGACGTGCTGCTGCTGGACATCAACATGCCCGGCCTCACCGGCACCGCGCTCGCGCAGCGCCTGGCCGGACGCAAGCGTCCGCTGGTGGTGTTCTGCACGGCCTACGAGAACCATGCGCTGCACGCGTTCGATCTCGGCGCGGTCGACTACCTGCTCAAGCCGGTGCGCCTCGAACGATTGAACGAAGCCCTGCAGCGCGCGGGCCAGCGGCTGCAGCAGATGCCACGCGAGACGGTCAGCTACCTGCATGGACGGCTGCGCGGCGAGCAGGTGCGCGTGGCGCTGAACGACGTGGTCAGCCTCGTGGCCGAAGAAAAATACGTGGTGGTGCAGCATCGCGGTGGCCAGCTGCTGCTGGAGGAATCGCTGCGGCAGCTGGAGGAGGCTTATCCGCAACAGCTGATCCGCCTGCATCGCAACTGCCTGGTGCCATCGCAGCGGCTGGTGGGCCTGAAGACGCTTGCCGATGGCCGCGTGCTGGCCCGCCTGAGCGGCACGGAATTCACGCCCGAGGTGAGCCGCCGCAACCTGCCCACGCTGCGCAAGCTGCTGCGCATGGGTTGAGGCGACGAGTCGTCCGGCACCGCAGCTCGGCGGATGCCTTCCGCATGGCCCGGCCTGCGACGACACGCGTCGCGTCCACTACCTGCGCCTTGACGGCAATTACGCGACAATGCCGGTCCCCGACGACGCATCGCGCCGCCTCCACCGAGAGCCCCATGACGCCATCCATCCTGCGCATCGCCACCCGCAAGAGCGCGCTAGCGCTATGGCAGGCCGAGCACGTTGCCGCCGAGCTGCGCGCGATCCATCCCGGCCTGGTGGTCGAACTGGCGCCGATGACCACGCGGGGCGACGAGATCCTGGACAAACCGCTCGCCACCATCGGCGGCAAGGGCCTGTTCCTCAAGGAGCTGGAAGTGGCGATGCTGGAAGGCCGCGCGGACCTCGCCGTGCACTCGCTCAAGGACGTGCCGGCCGAACTGGAACCGGGCTTCGCCCTGCCCGCTATCCTGCCGCGTGCGGACGCGGCCGATGCCTTCGTGAGCAATGATTACGCCGACCTCGCCGCGCTGCCACTGGGCGCGCGCGTGGGCACCTCCTCACTGCGCCGCCAGGCGCAGCTGCGCGCGGCACGGCCGGACCTGACCCTGCTCGACCTGCGCGGCAACGTGGGCACGCGCCTGTCCAAGCTGGACGCGGGCCACTACGACGCCATCCTGCTCGCCTGCGCGGGGCTGGAGCGATTGAGCTTGTCTTCCCGCATCCGCAGCCGCCTCAGCGCACCGGACTGGCTGCCGGCGCCGGGACAGGCGGCCATCGCCATCGAAGCGCGCAGCGACCAGCCGGCCGTGCTCGAACTGCTGTCGGCGCTGGACGATGCGCAGACGCGCCTGGCCGTCACCGCCGAGCGCTCGATGAACCATGCCCTGGGCGGCAGTTGCACGGTACCGGTCGGCGCCTGGTGCACCGTCACCGAACGTGGCCTGCACCTGCGCGGCATGGTGGGCGACGTGAGCAGCGGACGACTGCTGCTGGCCGAAGCGCAAGCCGAAGGCGATCAGGCCGAAGCACTGGGCAAGCGCGTGGCGGAGGCCTTGTTCGAACAGGGCGCCGGCGCACTGCTCAACGCCTAGAAAAGTTCTCTGTAGGAGCGCACCCAGTGCGCGAAAAGCCTACGGAGCGGTGAACCCGAGGCGCCGCGGTCGCGCACTGGGTGTGCTCCTACAAGTGGAGCGTCTCTGTGGCTTACTGGCCGCTGGATGATCAGGCCGGCGCCGTGTGCGAACACGACGCCAGCACACCACTCGGGTGTGCCAGTCGTCTGTGGGAGCGCACCCTGTGCGCGACAAACCCACGAAGCGAGAAGCAAACGGCTCGCGCGACAACCCAGCGCTGCGATCACGCCACCGCGCTGCGGTCGCGCACAAGGTGCGCTCCCACAGGGCGGATCGGCACGGTGCGATTTAGAAGTTGTAGACCAGGTTCGTGGTCAGCAGCGTATCGGTGTTCTCGGTGCCCGGCTGCACGTCGCTGTTGTAGCGCACCTGGTAGCCGAGCTTGAGCGCCATCTTGCGCGTCATGCTCACCGACAGGCCGATGTCGTTCTGGTAGTACTTGTTCTTCGAACCCGCTTCGAGCAGCAGCGTGTCTTCGAGCGCGGTGTTGTCGGTGAGGCGGTACTTGTAGTTGACCAGTCCGCGGCCGACCACTTCGCTCTGCGAATCCTGCTTCACCTTCACGTTTTCACCGTTCACCGTCTCCTCGGTATCGGCGGGGCGATAGCGCTTGTAACCGGGGCCGGCTTCGAACGACAGCTCGGTGCGGTCGGTCTTCAGCGCGATGTAGCCGTAGCCCACCGAGATGATGCCCTGCCACAGGTTGGCGCCGAAATCGTCGTGCTCATAACGCGCGGCAGTCACGATGTAGCTGCGCGGATCGAGCTTGTAGCCCACCGATGCGCCGGCGTCGTAGCGGTTGGCGGTGGTGGTGAGGCGGTCCACGGTGTTGCCGTTGGCGTCCTGCACTTCCACCTCGCCCTTCGAGCGCAGGCCGTTGAGGAAGAAGTTGTTCTTCCACAGGTCGTTTTCCTGGCTGAGGCCAAGCTTGGCATTGGCGTTCTCGGAGCGGGAATTGCCGTGGGCGGAGGCGAAACCGAATTCGCCCGAGCCCGTCCAGCCGCCGTTGTCGGCGGGGTTGGTGGCCGGCGCATCGTCGGCCTGCGCGCCAAAACTGACCAGCGCTGCGAGCAAGGCGCCCGCCATCAGGGTGTTCTTCATGGTATTCGTTCCATTTTCGTTAAAACAAAGCAGGCCGCCACCTTAGCGGAGCGGATTGAACTGCCAGTGAATCGGGCGCCTCTCGCGGGGCGGAAACGGCGCCACAGAGCCAGTCAGCGGCTATCGGGGAGGGCCGCCAGGGCCCCATCATACAAACTCAGCTCGGTCGCCATACCGACCATGCAACTCATGGCCGCCACGAGGGTGATCGGCATGAGCCCCCGGCCGAACGTGGCCAGCACCAGGCCCAGGCAGGGAACGGCGTAGGCCAGCAGGGCGGCCAGGTACCGCCGCGGCTGCAATTCGAAACGCGTACGCGGCCCGGGCATTCGCGGCAGCACGGCCTGCCAGCGCAGGTTCTCGATCAGCCCCCGCAGCAGGGCGAGCAGCAGCAGGCCGATGATCCACGCCATCGGATGACGGTTCACGTCCGCGCCTTGCTGCCCTGCGACGCAGGCCCACAGCCACAGGCCGCCGCCATACGTGGCCGACACCACGCGGCTCAGCGGCAATTGCGTGGCGAGCCGTTCGTCGAGCCCCGGCGCGTGGCGCCGCGCATCGCCGCGCGCGGTGATGATGATGCTCGCCAGGCTGCACAGGGCCAGCGCCACGCCGGCCAGGCGCGTCGCCCAGAAGGCGTTGTCGCCGCGCACCAGGCCGGCCACGGCCATCACCGGCAGCAGCGTCGCCAGTGCGATCAGCGCATCGCTGGTGGGCCAGCTGCCGCGGCTGATGGTCCAGCCGTGCCAGCTGGGCATCCAGGGCGAATGCAGGCCGGCGGCGACCAGGCCCGTCGCGGCCAGCAGTCCGCCCACGCCCAGCGCCACCAGCGCATCGCCGCGTCCGTCGGGAAACATGCCGACCGCCAGCGCGAGGCCGATCAACAGCCACAGGCCGAAGCCATCATGGCCGGACACCACCAGCAACGTGCTGCCCAGCCGACGAGGTCGGACGAGTGGCGAGCCTTCGCGTGAGTCGAAGACGGCGTGCTGGCTGATCGCGCGGCGCTGCTTCATGAGTTTTGTGTCTTTTGTGCGTGAAGGGCGGATCATGGATGCATCACCACGGCGTGATGCCATCCCCTTCCGCCGTTCGATGTACTTGCGGCAGTCGCCAACGGTGCGCATGCTACGCGGAGACTGCCGGCGAAAATCATTTCATGGATCGTTACGAGCGCATTCTCACCCTGCACCGATTGCTCAAATCGGCGCACTACCCGGTGCCGCTGCCGCGCCTGATGGACGAGCTGGAATGCTCGCGGGCCACGCTGTATCGCGACGTGGCGTTCCTGCGCGACGCGCTCGGCGCGCCCATCGAAAGCGCGGGTGGCGAACATGCCGCGTTCCGCTATGCCGTGGGCGAAGGCGAGCGCTTCGAACTGCCGGGCCTGTGGCTGACCTCCGACGAACTGGCCGCGCTGCTCGCATTGAACGAGCTGATCGGCCGCAGTGGTCCTGGTGTACTTGCGGGTGCGCTCGCGCCATTCAAGGCGCGCATCGAACACCTGCTGTCCGACCAGGGCAGCGGCAAGGCGCTGCCGATCGAGCGCATCCGCGTCATCGCGTGGGGCGAGCGCAAGCTCGACCAGCAGGTGTTCCGCATCGTCGCCGGCGCCGTGCTCGAGCGTAAGCAACTGCGTTTCCGCTATCGTGCGCGCACCACCAATGCCGACAGCCACCGCCACGTCTCGCCGCAGCGCCTGACCCACTATCGCGACAACTGGTACCTGGACGTGTGGGACCACGACCGCGAAGCCTTGCGCAGCTTCGCCGTGGATCGCATCGCCGATCCGCAGGCACTGGAAGAACCCGCACGCGACGTGGCCGAGCAGGAGCTCAACGACGCGCTGGCTTCGAGCTACGGCATCTTCGCCGGCAAGCCGAAGGCGTGGGCCACCATCCGCTTCTCGCAGCATGCCGCGCGTTGGGTCGCCGACGAGCACTGGCACTCGCAGCAGAAGGGCGAATGGCTGTCCGACGGACGCTACGAACTGCAGGTGCCGTATTCCAATTCCAAGGAACTGCTGATGGACGTGCTCAAGTACGGTCCGGATGCGGAAGTGGTGGCACCGCTCTCGCTGCGCGAGGAAATGAAGATCCAGTTGCAGCTGGCGCTGACCGGTTACCAGCAGGCGCCACGCTGAATCCACGCCACGGCGGCGAGGCGCGCAGTCGCCCGCAGGCAGGCCACGACGATGTCCCATGCTCCCGTGCGCTTCGCGGCGCGCGCGAACACTTGCCATCGCGCCACGGCCGCGTGAGGCTAGCGGCATCGACCGCCGCCACGCCGCGCGTTTCATGAAGCCCACCGACATCGCCGAATCCTCAGCTCTTCCGCCCGACAACGCTGCCATCCGAAAACCGACCGTCGCGCTGGCACTTGGTTCCGGTGGCGCGAAAGGCTTGGCGCATATCGGCGCGATCGAGGAGATCGTGGCGCAGGGCTACGACATCGTCGCCATCGCCGGCACCTCGATGGGTGCGCTGATCGGCGGCATCTACGCGATGGGCAAGCTGGACGTCTATCGCGACTGGGTGTCGGCGCTGGCCAAGATGGACGTGCTCAAGCTGGTCGACTGGACCTTCTCCGGCGGCGGCCTGATCAAGGGCGAGCGCATCATCGAGACACTGCGCGAGCTGATCGGCGATGCGCGCATCGAAGAATTGCCGCTCGCCTTCACCGCCGTGGCCACCGACCTCGACCGCGAGCGCGAAGTGTGGCTCACGCGCGGCCCGTTGTTCGATGCGATCCGCGCTTCCATCGCCATTCCCACGGTATTCCGCCCGCATACGCTGTCGGAGCGTCGCCTGGTCGATGGCGGCCTGCTCAATCCGGTGCCGGTGACACCCTTGATCCGCGAGACGGCCGATTACCTGTTTGCCGTCAGCGTCGACGGTCCGCCCGATGTCGTCTCGCCGGAGGAGATGCCGGCGACGCCCAGCGAGGCCGCGGAAAGCTATCGATCACGCATCAGCGATTTCATCGGCAAACTGATGCCGACCAGCGACAGGCCACGCGAGCCTGGCATGCTGGAACTGCTCACGCAGTCGATGGACCTGATGCAGGCCAATCTTTCGCGGCTGCGCCTGGCCGCCTACGAGCCGGACCTGCTGATCCGCCTGCCGCGCAACGTCGCGAACGTCTACGAGTTCTACCGCGCCCGCGAACTGATCGAGCAGGGTCGGCGGCAAGCGCGCACGGCGCTGGAGGCCTGGCAACCGAATCGCCGCATCAATGGGGCCCGTGTGCCTTGAGCCAGGCGTCGAGGTAGCTCTTCAGCGCGACCGCATTGTTGTGGTCTTCGTCGCGGGCGCCGTACAGCAGCGTGATGCGCCGCCGCGAGGCCTTGCTGGCCAGCGGCTGCCAGTATTCCGCGGCATGGTCCAGCTCTGAGGCGTAGCGATGGCGGAAGCCTTCCCAACGCGCCGGATCGTGCCCGAACCATTTGCGCAATGAGGGAGAGGGCGCCAGTTCCTTGCTCCACGCATCCAGCGCGGCGTCTTCCTTCTTGAGCCCTCGTGGCCACAGCCGATCGACCAGCACACGATAACCGTCGCTCTTGGCGGCGGGCTCATAGACGCGCTTGACGGCAATACTCATGGGCGGACGGTCTCCCAAAGGGAAGATCTTCAGCATACGCCCATGAAAAATGCGCCGATACTCGGCGGCTGCAGCAGGCGGGAGCGTTCGCCGGCAAGGCGCGCCCCGCGCGACGGACCGGCAGCGAGCGGCGCCGCGTTCTTGATCGCGCACTACGCGCGCTCCCGCAAAGGAGCGCGGGTCCATCGCATCAGATCTCTTCGACCTGGGTGACCTTGCCACGGCGCATCAGCCACGCCACGCCACGCAGATCGGCGATGCCGACCCACAGGCGATCGAGCATGCCGTACTTGGACGTGCCCGCCGTGCGCGGACGATGGCCGACCGGCACGCTGGTGCTCTGGAAACCCGCGCGCTTCACGAGAGCTGGCAGATAGCGATGCATGTGGTCGAAGTAGGGCAGGCGCAGGAACACCTCGCGATCGAACAGCTTCAGGCCGCACCCGGTATCGGGCGTGGAATCCTTGAGCATGCGCGAACGCACCGCGTTGGCGATCTTCGACGAAATGCGCTTGTTGAAGCTGTCGCGGCGCGTGGTACGCCAGCCGGCGAACAGGCGCACGTTGGCCTGTGCCTTGTCGCGCTCGGCGAGCAGCTTGGGGATGTCGGCCGGATCGTTCTGGCCGTCGCCGTCCAGCGTGGCGATCCACGGCGAACGCGCCGCACGCACCCCATTCCACACGGCCGTGCTCTGACCGCTGCGGGTGAGGTGGCGCACGATGCGCAGCTCGGGATACTTCGCCTTCTCGGCTGCCAGCACCGCCACGCTGTCGTCGCTGGAATCGTCATCCACGTACACGATCTCGAAATCGGCCTTGCCGCGCAGGGCAGCAGCGATCTCGGCGAGCAGCGGCGGGATGTTGTCGCGCTCGTTGAACACCGGCACGACGACGGACAGCTGGGGCATGGGGAAGGCCTTGTCTGAAATTTGGGGGCGCTGGGCGCCAGGGCGCCATTCTAGTGGGTGGAAGGCTTGGCGTCAGGGGGCGGGGTTTTGGGCATTGGGAGTGAGCCCTGGCGATGTCCTCCGTTGTAGGGGCGCACCCTATGCGCGAGGCCTTTCGCCTCGGTCTTCATCGCTCGTCGTTCCGGCGCAGGCCGGAACCCAGTTTCGTCAGTCTCCGGTTTTGCGATATCGCGAGCTTGCCGCTTACGACGCAAAGCTAGTCCCCGTGGGACGCAGCGGGCGTTTCGATCGTCTGCCGACGACGCGCAGCTAGTCCCTGTGGGACGCTTGAGTCACTTTTCTTTTGCTGACCCACGCACGCGGTCTTTGCGTGCGAACGGCGAAGCCGGCCCGCACGCGGGGAGGCGCCATGGATGGCGCCGGCTCTGAGGAGCGAGGAAGGGCGGAGGGCGTCAGCCCGGAGTCAAAGTCCCACGGGATTAGCTTCGCGTCAAAAGTAACCCAAAGAAAATGGCCTTGAGAGCCAAGGCTCTTAGCAGGGCGTGGGATACAAACGCCGGATGACTGGCGCAAGCCGAATGACGGAAGTTCTACCTCGCGCGGCGCCGCCACCCCGCAACGCGCCATAGCCAAGAGGGCTTAAGGCCACTTCGTTCTTCGCCTCATTCCTCCACTTCTCCCTCTCCGCTGTGGGGAGAGGGCCGAAGTGAGGGGCGGGTGCTCGCGGCAAGATCACCTATCGCCCCTTTTGTAGGAGCGCACCCAGTGCGCCCCCACAACGACGAGCAATGCGATGTGCCGCGCAGCGGCACGAGCCGTCACCGGGGCCCCTGTGGGGCGGTGAGGGGTGCTCTTTCTTTTGGTTATTTTTCTTTTGAGCACGCAAAGAAAAGTGACCGGGCCGCGGCAGCGGCTCGGAAGCCCGCCGCAGGCGAGCCAGCTCGCGTGAGGCGACAACCGAAGACCGAGGCTCTGGATCCCGGCCTACGCCGGGATGACGAGCAAGATGAAGACCGGGGCAAAAGGCCATCGCGCACTGGGTGCGCTCCTACAGGGATCGGGCCATATGCGGGAAGGCGGCTTCCTCACACCCACTTCAAAAGAAAAACCTCAGCGCCACCCATCCCTCAGCGGATCTTCCCCAGAATCCCATCCAGCTCGTCATTGCTGTGATAGTGGATCACCAGCTTGCCCTTGCCGCCGCGGCCGTGGGCCACTTCGACGCGGGTGGCGAAGCGTTCGGCCAGTTCGCGCTCGAGCGCGTCGATGTTGGGATCGCGGGCAGGTGCAGTCTTGGCCTTGCCCTTGGGCTCGGTCTGCGCGCGGCGTGCGGCTTCTTCGAGTTCGCGCACGCTCCAGCCATGGCGCGAGGCTTCGAGGGCGAGGCCTTCGGCCATGCCTTCGGGCAGCGTGATCAGGCAGCGGGCGTGGCCCATTTCCAGCTTGCCTTCATCGAGCAGGCGCTTGATCGAAACCGGCAGTTCGGTCAGGCGAAGCAGGTTGGAAACCGAAGCGCGCGAACGGCCGACCGCGTCGGCGGCCTGTTGATGCGTGAGATCGAAGTCGTCGATCAGGCGCTTGAGCGCGTCGGCTTCTTCCAGCGGGGTAAGGTCCTGGCGCTGGATGTTCTCGATCAGCGCCATCGCCGGCACGGCCACTTCCGGCACGTCCTTCACCAGCACCGGCAGCTCATGCAGCTGCGCGCGCTGGGCGGCGCGCCAGCGGCGTTCGCCGGCGATCAGTTCGTACTGGTTCTTGCCGATCGCACGCACGACGACCGGCTGGATCAGGCCCTGCGCGCGAATCGAAGCGGCCAGTTCGTCCAGCGCTTCATCGTTCCAATGACGGCGCGGCTGGTACTTGCCGGGCTGGATCTGCTGGATCGGCAGCGTGCGCAGCTCGCCTTCCTGTTCCAGCACGGAGGGCTTGCCGGGTTCTTCGGTGGCACCCAGCAGGACGTCGAGCCCGCGCCCCAGGCCCCGTTTTTTCGCAGCGGACATGCTTACTCCTGATGGATGTCGACGACGTCGTCGAGCGTCGCGTCTGAGTCATCGTGCAGCATCGGCGTCACCACCTCGCTCGCGTCAGCCGCGGCGTTGAGCCCGCGCTCGCGACGGATCATCTCGCCGGCAAGGCCGATGTAGGCGATGGCCCCGCGCGAGCTGCGGTCGTACAGGTGGATCGGCTGGCCGTGGCTGGGCGCCTCGGCAAGACGCACGTTGCGCGGGATGATCGAGCGCAGCACCTTGTCGCCGAAATGCTGGGTGAGCTGCGCCGACACTTCGTTGCCGAGGTTGTTGCGCACGTCGTACATGGTGCGCAACAGGCCGTCGATTTCCAGCGAGGGGTTCAGCCGCTGGCGCACGGCCTTCACCGTGTCGAGCAGGCTGGAAAGGCCTTCCAGCGCGAAGTATTCGCACTGCACCGGAATCAGCAGGCCGTTCGCCGCCGCCAGCGCGTTGAGCGTCAGCAGGTGCAGCGAGGGCGGGCAGTCGATGAGGATGGTGTCGTAGCGGTCGGCGATCTTCTCGAGCTGCTCCTTGAGCCGGCTCTCGCGCGCGATCGCGTCCATCAGCTTCAACTCGGCGGCGGTGAGGTCGCCATTGCCGGGAAGCAGGTCGTAATTCGCCTCGGTGCGAACGATGGCCTGGTCGATCGATGCTTCATCCAGCAGCACTTCGCAGCCGTTGGGCTTGGCTTCGTGCTTGTCCACGCCGGACGCCATCGTCGCGTTGCCCTGCGGGTCGAGATCGACCAGCAGCACCTTGCGCTTGGCGGCAGCCAGCGCAGCGGCGAGATTGACGGCGGTGGTGGTCTTGCCCACGCCGCCCTTCTGGTTGGCGACAGCGATGATCCGAGCCATGTGTCGTCGTTACCGTGGACGATGGAAAAGGGGGCTAGATTAGCAGCCTGTTCGGCCAAGCACGACGAGATGCCGCTCGCCGCCGACATCGGGCACGTGGAGTTCGTGGATGGCGCGAACCTCGTAACCATCCGGCACGCCAGCCAGTTCGTCCTCGGGATGCTTGCCCTTCATGGCCAGCCAGATGCCGCTCTTGGTCAAAAGATGACCACCCCAGGCCAGCATGTCGGCGAGGCTGGCGAAGGCGCGCGCGGTGACGCAGTCGAACTGGCCTTCCACCTCTTCCACGCGGGACTGCACGGCGCGCACGTTCTCCAGTTTCAGCGAACGGATCGCCTCGCGCAGGAAGCGGACCTTCTTGCCGTTGGAATCGACCAGCAGCACCTCGCGCTCGGGCGTGGCGATGGCGATGGGAATACCGGGCAGGCCGGGGCCGGTGCCAAGGTCCGCCAGCGTGGCGCCCTGCACGTAAGGCAGGATGGCCAATGAATCGACCAGATGCCGGCTCACCATCTCGCCCGGATCGCGGATCGCGGTGAGATTGTAGGTGGCGTTCCAGCGCGCCAACAGCGCCTGATAGTCGAGCAGACGCTCCACCGCGCCGGCCGGCAGCTGCAGGCCCAGCGCGGCGATGCCGCGTTCCAGCCGGGTTTGCAGGTCGTGTCGGGTGGTCATGCTGGCGCACCTTGGAGAAACGGGGTCGCAAGTATCCGGGCGCGCCGCCCCTGACGCCAGCGCGGGCAAAGAAAAACCCGCCGAAGCGGGTTCTGAAGGGTCTCCCCTGGGCGGGTCGCTCTTGGGCTGCCTCGCCGTTGGCCTGCCGGCTTGCTGTCCGGTCAGGCGAATTCCAGTTCCACGCGGGTCACCATCATGCCGCGCTCGCGCAGGGCGCTATTCATCACCTGCTTGAGACGCGAACCCAGGTCACGGCGATCGGCGCTGAACGCCTCGGGCTCGTCGCGCAGGGCAGCCAGCGCGCCGCCACGGATCAGCTGGTCGGCCTGCTCGATCACCGAATCGGCCCGCTCGGGCTCCAGCACCTGCCAGTAGACCGTACCGCGCACGTCATGCGCGTTGGGCAGCGGCTCCTGGAAACGCAGCACCTGGCCACTGAGGTTGATGTGGTGCTCCACGTGGTCGACCAGCGGCAACGTCATGTGCACGCCGGGCTGAAGCAGTCGAAAAGGCTTGCCGCGCCGATAAAGACTGTGCACCTGGTCGGCCGGCACACGCTTGATCGCGGTGGCGAACATCGCGATCAAGGCCAGGACAACGAGAGTAATGAGTGCATTCATGGCAGTAGCAAAAACAACGAGTTATATGTTGATCTTCCGCAAAAACTGTAGATTGATACTACAGCCAATTGCGTCCCCTTGGATTAATCTCAATTTAACGACAACCTAAGGCCTTATAACAACAGCACTTTTGGTCTATGTGCCTGATTTTGTGAACCAAGTGGCAGGCGGGAAGGGTATGCATCGACCGGGCCAAGTGGCGTTTTTTTCGCCAACTTCGGCCTACGAAAGGTTAACGGCCAGGCAAAAGACCGCTTGAGTGTTAAGCCGGGGCGCAAAGAAAAGCCGCCCCGGCGGACCGGGGCGGCTTCAAGCCACCCGTCGATCGAAGCGGCCTCAGCGGGCCACTACGGGCGGATCAGAACTTGCCCGCGCGGAAGTCCGCGATCGCCTGGTGGATCTCCTCGGGCGTATTCATCACGAACGGCCCATAGCGGGTGACGGCCTCGTTGAGCGGATGACCGGCCACCAGCAGCACGCGCGTCGCGGTGTCGCGACCCGCGATGTGCAGCTCGCCGCTGCGCGAGAGCACGGCCAGTTCGCTGCGGGCCAGCGGCTCGCCGGCCACGTCCGCGTCCTTGCCGTCGAACACATAGGCGAAGCCTGCGTGGCCTTCCGGCAGCGGAATGGTGACCGACGCGCCCGGCTGCAACGCGATGTCGAGGTAGATCGGCTGCGTGACGATTTCCGCCACCGGGCCGGTCACGCCGTCGAACTCGCCGGCGATCACCTTCACTTCGATGCCTTCGGACGGACGCGCGACCGGAATGCGCTCCGGACCGATGTCCTGGTAGCGCGGCGCGATCATCTTGTCCTTCGCCGGCAGGTTCACCCACAGCTGGAAGCCCCACATCAGGCCGTCTTCCTGCTCTGGCATTTCCGAATGCAGGATGCCGCGGCCCGCGGTCATCCACTGCACGCTGCCGGGCACGAGGTCGCCGCTGTTGCCGTGGTTGTCGTGGTGCTTCATGTGACCCGCGAGCATGTAGGTCACGGTCTCGAAGCCGCGATGCGGGTGCTCGGGAAAACCGGCGATGTAATCGCCCGCCTGGTCGGAACGGAACTCGTCCAGCAACAGGAACGGATCGAGCATGTCCAGGCCTGGCTGGCCGATCACGCGCTTGAGCTTCACGCCCGCACCATCGGACGTGTCGATGCCGCGGATGCGGCGAACAATGCTGCGTTCGGTCATGGCTGGTCTCCAAAGGTTTGGACTGCCCACCATGATGATGCTGCGTACGCGCGCACCCAAGACCTGAAACGGGAACGGATTGTTCGCGGCAACGACGGAAACAATCAGCGTGCAGCGGTCGCTTCGCGCAATTGGTAGACCCAGTCCAGCTCCGGCGCCGCGAAACCCATGCTGGTCAGCGCCGCGCTGAGCTGGCCACGATGATGGGTGCCATGGTTGAACACGTGGCCCAGCGTGGGTGCGAATGGCACCTCGACCGGGATGCCCTGGTTGCGCGTGTACGCCAACGCGCCGTCGAAGCGTGCCGGCGCGAGCGTATCGATCCAGCGACCCCAGCGATCGACGGCGGCGAGCAGGGCTTCGCACAATTCGCCGCGATCGGCATGCAGTTCGGTATCGAGCGGCAACTGCAGCGAACGCTGCTCCGCGAAGCGTCCGTACCAGAT
This sequence comes from Dyella jiangningensis, assembly GCF_003264855.1. Taxonomy (NCBI): domain Bacteria; kingdom Pseudomonadati; phylum Pseudomonadota; class Gammaproteobacteria; order Lysobacterales; family Rhodanobacteraceae; genus Dyella; species Dyella jiangningensis. The sequence continues at coordinate 101,968 of NZ_NFZS01000007.1, forward strand.
GTGCTCAGCCACCAGCAGGTGGTTGAGCGTGCCGTGCACCGATCGGAAGAACAGGCCGGCATCGCGGCGCCACTGCTCGTCGCTCAGGCCGGCCAGGTGAGCGTCGAGCAGGCGCCGTGTGGCCCACGCGTGGTAGTCGGCCAGGCGACGGAAGTAGGTCTTCAGGTCCACGCGACGACCACCGGCGTGCGGCGCCTCAGTGCACCCAGTGGCCGCTGCGCTGGCGCGGCGGCGGCGTGTGCGGTTCCTGCTCGGCGGTGCGCACGGCGGCCTCGACTTCCGCCTCGGTGACGGGATGGGCCTGCCAGTACCGGTTCACCGAACCCAGCACGGTCGGCACCTGCGACAGGCATTCGTCGTATTCCTCGTCGCTGAGCTTTTCGAACTCGGCGTCGGCGTTGAGGATGCCTTCGTCCACGGCCAGCGCCATCACGGGGCCAAGCATGTCCATCAATTGCGGGTCGTCGGCCAGGCGCTTTTCCCACAGGCCCGCGCGCAGGTCGATGCCGCGGCTGAAGCCTTCGCACCAGCCGGCGGCGGACAGCACGGGACCGGTTTCGGTCTCCACTTCGCCGAGGATGGGTTCGTACGCATCGACGTCGAGTTCGGCGTTGATGGAATCGTTGAGCTTGGCCAGCAAGGCGAGCACGCGATTGCCTTCGCTCTCGTCCGCGAACGGCTCGTGCAGCACTTCAGGCAGCCACTCTTCGGGCAGCACCTGCAGCGGACCTACCGCCAGCGCCGACAGCAACCCGTGCACGCCGTCGAGCAGCAGGTCGCCTTCGCCGACATGGGCGCGCAGGTATTGGTCCAGTTCCTCAAGCTCGTTGTCGTCCAGCGAACTAGGCCACTCGGTCTTGGGTGTGTTCATCAGCTACCCGTGTGTTTCCTGCTAGATATCCAGATCAACCGTTACCGGCGTGTGATCGGAGGGTCGCTCCCAGGTCCGCGGCGTGCGATCGATCGTGGCGGCCTTCGCGGCGGATTTCAGGGCGTCTGCGATCAGGATCAGGTCGATGCGCAAACCCATGTTGCGCCGGAACGCCGCCTGACGATAGTCCCACCAGCTGAAGTGTTCACCCGCCGGTTCGAACAGCCGGAAACTGTCGTGCAAGCCCAGGTCGGTGATGCGCTTGAGCGCGTCGCGTTCGGGTGGCGAGCACAGGATGTCTTCGCCCCACGTCGCCGGGTCGTATACGTCGCGGTCGTCAGGCGCGATGTTGAAATCGCCCAGCACGACCAGCTTCGGATGACGTTCCAGTTCGCCCGCGAGGAACTCGCGCATCTTGGCCAGCCAATCGAGCTTGTAGGCATATTTTTCATCGCCCACTGCCTTGCCGTTGACCACGTACAGGTCCACCACGCGCACGCCGCCGATGGTGGCGGCGAGGATGCGCCGCTGCGGATCCTGCAGCTGCGGGATGTCGGTGACGACATCTTCGAAGCCGCCGTCGATGCCGGCGCGGGCGAGCAGCGCCACGCCGTTGTAGGTCTTCTGGCCGGAGAACACCGCGCGGTAACCCGCAGCGGCCAGTTCATCGACCGGAAACTTCGCGTCTTCCAGCTTGGTTTCCTGCAGGGCCACCACGTCGGGCTGCGCTTCGGCCAGCCACTGGGTGAGGTGCGGCAGGCGCACCTTCAGCGAGTTCACGTTCCACGAGGCGATTTTCATCCGCGCATTGTAAGCGATGCTCGCGCCTGCTCCGCCTTCCCTGGCGGAGGGCGGCGGCGATCACGCCAGGCCGTGGCTCCTGAGCAGCGCCTCGGGCTCCGGTGCGCGGCCGCGGAAGGCGACGAAGCTTTCCATGGCGGGGCGGCTGGCGCCGACGGAGAGGATCTCGCGGCGGAAGCGGTCACCGGTGGCGCGATCAATCACGCCGTGCTCCTCGAACTCGCCGAAGGCGTCGGCGCTCAGCAGCTCGGCCCACAGGTAGCTGTAGTAGCCGGCCGCGTAGCCGCCCGCGAAGATGTGCGAGAACGCATGCGGAAAGCGCTGCCATGCCGGGGGATGCAGCACGGCCACGTCGTGGCGTACTTCCTCCAGCACTTCCATCGCGCGCGCGCCCTTGGCCGGGTCGTATTCCAGGTGCAGCAGGAAATCGAACATGGCGAATTCCAGCTGTCGCACCAGGAACAGGCCGGCATGGAAATGCCGCGCCGCCAGCATGCGCTGGAACAGTTCGTCGGGCAGGGGCTCGCCGGTTTCGTAGTGGCGCGCGAACAGGTCCAGCGCCTCGCGGTTCCAGCCGAAGTTCTCCATGAACTGGCTGGGCAGTTCCACCGCGTCCCATTCCACGCCGTCGATGCCGCCGATGGACGGCAGCGCGATCTCGGTGAGCAGGTGGTGCAGGCCGTGGCCGAATTCGTGGAACAGCGTGAGCACGTCGTCGTGCGTGAGCAGCGCCGGCTTGCCCTCGGTCGGCGGCGCGAAGTTGCAGGTGAGGAAGGCCACCGGCAACTGTTCTTCGTCGCCATCGCGGAAGCGGGCGCGGCATACGTCCATCCATGCGCCGCCGCGCTTGCCGTTGCGCGCATAGAGATCCACGTAGGCGCCGGCGAACACGCGACCGTCGGCATCGCGCACGTCGTAGTAGCGGACATCCGGATGCCAGGTGTCGACGTCCTCGCGCACGCTCAGCGACATGCCATAGAGGCGCTGGGTAAGGCCGAACAGGCCGTCGATCACCGCCGGCAGCGGGAAGTAGGGCTTGAGCTGTTCCTCGTCGAGGTCGTACTGCTGCTGGCGCAGCTTCTCCGAGGCGTAGCCCACATCCCAGGACTCGAGGTTGTCGAGTTTCAGTTCGGTGGTGGCGAACTCGCGCAGCTTGGTGAGTTCGGCGCGCGCCACCGGCTTGGCGCGTTCGGCGAGATCGTGCAGGAACTCCATCACCTGCGCGGGCGAGGCGGCCATCTTGGTGGCCAGCGATTCCTCCGCCGCGTTGGCGAAGCCGAGCAGTTGGGCCGCCTCGTAGCGCAAGGCCATGATGCGATCGATGCGCGCGCTGTTGTCGAACTTGCCGGCATGCGGGCCCTGATCGGAGGCACGCGTCTGATAGGCCCAGTACACGCGCTCGCGCAGGCCGCGGTTGTCGGCATAGGTGAGCACGGCCTGCACGCTGGGCTGCTTGAGCGTGACGAGGTAACCCTCGAGCTTCTGCTCCTTGGCGTACTGGCGCAGCACCGCGCGGCCGGATTCGGGAATGCCGGCGAGGTCGCGCTCATCGGTGATGTGCTCGTGCCACGCGTCGGTGGCGTCGAGCACGGCATTGGAAAATTCGGTGGAAAGCCGGCTCAGCTCCACGCCGATCTCGCGGAAGCGCGTGCGCGCCGGTTCCTCCAGCGCCACGCCGGACAGGCGGAAATCGCGCAGCGCATGTTCCACCAGCGCGCGCTCGGGGCGCGGCAGGCCGGCGAAATCCGGTGCATCGGCCAAGGCCTGCACGGCTTGATAGAGCGCGCGGTTCTGGCCGAGCTCGATCGAATGTTCGGTGAGTTTTTCTTCCGCGGGTCCGTAGACCTCGCGCAACGCCTCGCTGTCGGCCACCGAATGCAGGTGGCTCACCGGCGACCAGGCGCGGGCGAGCCGCTGCTCGAGGCGCTCTTGCGTGAGCATCACGCTGGCGAAGTCGTGCGGCGCGCCAGGAGCGGTCAACGCATCAATGCCTGCGCGGTAGTCGGCCAGGATGGTGTCGATCGCCGGCGTGACGTGCTCGGGACGGATCTGCGAAAACGCCGGCAACGTGTCGTCGGCCAGCAGCGGATTGTGTTGTTCCATGAATTCCTCCAGTCACGCCAGCGTGGCGACCCGTCCTGGTGAAATCAAGCGCACCTCCGGCGCCCAGCCAGCCCGCGCTCACGATTTGTCACATCCCCTGCCTACGCTACCTGCATGCCCATGCCTGATTTCTCCGCCCTGCTGCGTCGAAGCGACGTGTTCGGGCACCTGGGGGAGGAGGCGCTCGCCGCGCTGGCCCCTGAACTCCAATGGTTTTCACTGCCCGGTGGCCGCACGCTGTTCCACCGGGACGACCCTGCCGATGCCTTGTACCTGGTGGTACGCGGCAGCCTGGGCGTGTTCGACGGGCCCACCGAACGGGTCCGCCTGGTGGCAGCTGGCGACAGCGTGGGCGAGGTCGGGCTGATCACCGGTGAAGGCCGCCAGCACACCGCACGTGCATTGCGCGATACCGAGCTGCTGCGGCTGGACCGCGACGCCTTCGAAGCCCTCGTGCGCGAACACCCGCATGCCATGCTGGGCGTCGCACGCATGGCCATCACGCGACTGCAGGAACGCATGCGCGGCGACCAGCCTCCCGATGCGCCTCGCACCTTTGCCCTGCTTCCCGCCAGTGCCGATGTGCCAGCGCGCTCGCTGGCCATGCAGCTGGCGATGGAGCTGGAGCAGTGGGGCAGCTGCCTCGTGATCGACGCCGAGCACGGCGCGGGACGAGGCAGCGACTGGTTCGCCGAGAAGGAATCGCAGGTACGCTTCCTGATCTATCTGGACAGCACCGGTGACAGCCACTGGCGGCAGCGGTGCCTGCGCCAGGCTGACGTGCTGCTGCTTCCCGCCATGGCCGCGCAACCCGAACAGCCGTGGCCGGAAGCCATGCCGCGCGATCCTGCCCTGGCCGGCCATCGTGCGCGCCACCTGATCCTGCTCCATGCCGGGCGCCAGCCCAGCCTGGGCGCGGCGCAGCGCTGGCGCAGCCAGTTCAGCGGCGAGCTGCAGCACCACCATGTCGGAGGCCGCGGCGATATCGCGCGGCTGGCGCGATGGGTCAGCGGCCACGCACGCGGGCTGGTGCTCGCCGGTGGCGGTGCGCGCGGCGTCGCGCACTTCGGCGCGTTGCGTGCCCTGCGCGAAGCCGGACACACGTTCGATGCCGTGGGCGGCACCAGCATCGGCGCCATCATCGGCGCGGGCGTGGCGGCCGGCTGGGAGCTGGACGAGATGGTGGAAGACTTCCGTCGCCACTTCGTCGAAGGCCGGCCGCTGTCGGACTGGACCGTGCCGGTGGTGGCGCTGACCCGTGGCCGCCGTGCCGCCGGCATGTTGCGGCGCTCGTTCGGCGCGCTGGCGATCGAGGATCTGTCGCTGCCGTTCTTCTGCGTGTCCACCTGCCTGTCGGGCGAAGGCATGGTGGTGCATCGGCGCGGGCCGCTATGGCTGTGGCTGCGTGCATCGAGCGCGATTCCCGGCGTGCTGCCGCCGGTATTGAACCAGGGGCGCGTCTACGTCGATGGTGCGCTGGTCAACAACCTGCCCACCGACGTGATGGCCGACGACGGCATCGCACACGTCACGGCCATCGACATCCGCGCGGAGATCTCGCTGCTAACCACGGCCGAGGAATTCGCCACGCCGCCCTGGTGGCAGCTGCTGTGGCGCAACCAGGACGTGCGACGACCGGGCCTGGTGTCGACCTTGGTGCGCGCCGCCATGGTCAACAGCGAAGGTCCGAGCGAGCACCGCCGCGAACGCGCCGACCTGCTGATCACGCCGCCGCTGGAGCACATCGGCATGCTCGACTGGAAGGATTGGCAGCGCGCGATCGATGCGGGTTACGAGCACACCATGAAAGTGCTCGAAAAACCGTAGGAGCGCACCCAGTGCCGACCGCGGCGCGGTGTCGTCACCACAGTTTCAGGTTGTCGCGACATGGCCCTCACGATGACGTCGCTTCGTCGGCTGATCGCGCACTGGGTGCGCTCCTACAAATAGCGGCGTGATGCGGCGACGGGGTTACCATAGGCGCATGGACCCTCTACGCAAATACAAGGGCATATGGCCCACCCTGCACCAGCGCGTGTACGTCGACCCGATGGCCAGCGTGATAGGCGATGTCGAACTCGCCGATGACGTGTCGATCTGGCCCGGCGCCGTGCTGCGCGGCGACGTCAACTTCATCCGCATCGGCGCGCGCACCAGCATCCAGGACGGCGCCATCGTGCACGTCACGCACGATGGTCCGTACACGCCGGGCGGCATGCCGACCATCGTTGGCGAAGGCGTGACCGTGGGCCACGCCGCCGTGCTGCATGCCTGCACCATCGAGGACTACTGCCTGATCGGCATGCACGCCGTCGTGCTCGACGGCGCGGTGGTGAAGAAGCACGGTTTCGTCGGCGCCGGTAGCGTCATCCCGCCGGGCAAGGTGGTGGGCGAGGGCGAGCTGTGGTTGGGCAACCCGGCCAAGCGCGTGCGCATGCTCACCGACACGCAGATCGAGCAGCTGCATTATTCGGCCGACCACTACGTGCGGCTGAAAGACGAATACCTCGCCGCGCAATGACGCCACGCCGCGTGTTGTTCCTGTGCAGCCGTCATCGGCTGCGCAGCCCCACGGCCGCCGCGGTCTTCGCGGACTGGCCCGGTATCGAGGTGGACTCCGCCGGGCTGGCCGACGATGCGGAAACGGTGCTGTCGTCCGATCAGCTGGACTGGGCCGAACTCATCGTGGTGATGGAAAGCGCGCACCGCCGACGCCTGCAGTCGCGCCATGGCGCGCACCTGCGCGACAAGCGCGTGGTGTGCCTGGATATCCCCGACCGCTACACCTACATGCAGCCCGAACTGGTCGAGCTGCTGCTGCGCAAGGCCGGGCCGCTGCTGCGCTGAGCGCGCCTACTGCGCCGGACCGCCCGCGGACTGCTGCGCCTGGATGACGGCGGCACGGGCTTCATCCTGTCGGATCTGGATCTGCCGCTGCGCGTCGAGCTTGCCGCCCAGTAGCGAGAGGATGTAATTGGTGCTGTCGAATTCGCGCAGCAGCGAAAGCTCGCGTTGCGCTTCGTCCAGGCTGTTGTCGTTGATGGAACGCTCGACGTCGGCCGATGCGGCCGGGAACGATTCGTGCAGCTGTTCCTGCGCCGCCTTGTTCTGCGGATCGAGCTGCAGCACCGAGAGATAGAACTCGTAGGCGTTGCTGCCCGCCGGCGCGACCAGGCGCTTTTCCTTCACCGCGGTCTGCGCCAGGTCCAACAGGATGGATACGCCGCTGTCGTCCTTGCTGTCCGCCTGGCTGCCCACCGCGGCGGATGCGGTCGCCTTGCCTCCATGCAGCCACCAGAACACGCCGCCCACCACGGCGATCGCCGCGACGAGAGAAGCAACGACAAGCACGCGCCGGTTGGGCGCCGAAGACACAGTACTGGACATGACACCGCTGCAGTGGAGTCCCGCACACAGGGTCGACTGGTCCTCAGTTCCCCGGCGGAACTGTCACATTAGCGACGCCACATGTCAGCGGTGTGACTCGTCTGGACGTCCAAACGCGCCGCGGTCAGCTGAAGTGGCCGCCGGTGATGCGGCCGTCCTTGTCCAGCTCGGGGTAGTAGCGGCTATTGTTGTAGCGCATCTCCATGGTGGAGATGCTGCCCGGCAACAGCAGTTGCACGTCGGGATAGCGCGCGCGGAACTGCTCCGGTGTCGGGCGCGTCGCGATGAACGCGTCGAAGGCCTTCATGTCGGTCACGTAGCCGTGCACGACGACCGGCGCAGGTTGCGCCATGTCGTGACAACCACCCAGGGCGCAGGCCGCGATGATGGCGGCGATGATCAGCGAACGACGCATGGCGTGTCTCCGTGACGGGCCTGCACCGATTATGCGCCGTGGCCGCTCACAGACGGAACTCGATGCGCTGGCGCACCTGCGAAGCCACTGCCTTGCCGTCCTGCGTTCCTGGCGTGAACTGCCAGCGCCCCACGGCGGTGAGCGCGGCGCGATCGAACACGTAGCGCGGATCGGCGTCGGCGACGGAGGCACCGGTGACCGAGCCGTCCGGCTGCACGGTGAACACCACGTCGACCCAGCCTTGCCGGCGCGTGCGGCGGGCTTCGGCCGGATACACCGGCTCGACACGGCGCGTGAGCGCTGGCGCCACCGTGCCTGCCGCATCGCCAGGCGCGGTGCGTGCGCGCACTACCTGGCGCGGCGCGGCTTCGACCGCGGTCGATTCGACGTGCAGCTGGGCCAAGGCCTGCTCGGCCGGCGTGGGCGCGGTCGACGGCTTGGTCGCGGAAGCGGCTGGCGGGCCGGGTACGGGCACGGCGGGCGCGGGCATCACGCTCTTGCTGGCGGTGGCGACGTTGCTTGCCTGCACCTCGCGTCTGGCTTGTTGCTGGGCCACCTGCTGCGCTTCCTGTGCGGCGGCGTCGCGACGCGCCTGCAGCTTCGATTGCAGCAGGGTCAGCGTGTAGTTCTGCGGGTCGGCCTTGGCAAGCAGGGAGATCTGCCGCTGCGCTTCGTCGAGGTTGCCTTCATCGATGGTCTGCTCGGCGGCGCGCGAGGCGAACGGGAAGATTTCGCGCAAGGCATCCTGCGCCACGCGATTGCCGGGCTCGCGCCTGAGCACGGCCAGGTACAGCTCGAAGGCGTTGCTGCCGGCCGGCGCCAGCAGGCGCTGCTCGGCCATCGCCTGGCGCGCGTGCTGCAGCAGTTCGTCGATGCCGGCGCCTTCACGCACGATCGGGCCTGTCGCGGCCGTCACCTGTTGCGCCGGTTCATCGGCGTTGGCGCGGTACTTCAGTTCCCAGAAGATCACCGCGGCCGCGGCAACGATGAGGACGATGACGATCAATAGCCCATGGCGGACGACGCCATGGTGACGACGGTGCGACGAAACGAAGGACATGGCGGCACGCAGTGGGGAACGGGGACACCGGCGCACCAGCACGCCGACGGGCGCGCCACTCTAGTGAGGTCATGTTGCGAAGATGTTGCCTGTCTTCGCCCGCTGTGACGCGGCGCACACGCGACGGATGCCGCGTGCGCGCCGCCGCCGCTCAATGGCCCGGCAGCAGGCTGCTGTCCGGCGAGCCATCGGGGTGGGCGAACCACGACACGTGGTTATGCCCGCCCATGCAGCCCTTTCCTTCGTCATAGCTGGCCAGTGCACCCGCCTTGGTGGTCAGCGAGGTGCGATAGCAGCCGCCCAGCGAATCGCGGAAGTCGAACGTCTGCGCGCTCTGCTGTCCGCTGTGGCTGGCCAGGGCGCCGCTGGCGTCGAAGACCAGGGTGTCGGCGCTGTCGACGGTGTTCTGCATCTTCGCATCGTAGAGCTTGATGCCGAGCAGCCGCTTGGCGACGTGCTGCAGGTATCCCTGGTGCACCGTCGACGCCGCGCTGATGCTGCCGTCGCTGCCGGTCTGCTGGTTGTAGTCGAGCGTGAAGGGATAACTGACGTGCTGGCTGTGCTGCGCCGTCAACAGCTTGCCGAGGCGGCTCTCGCTCACGCTGTCGGACCACGTGCTCTGCCAGGTCTGCTGGCGATATGTGGTGGCGTTGATGGTGAACGTCTGGCGATCGTCGAAGCCCACCTGCTGCGTCACCGTGCTGGTCACGCGACCATGCGACGTGTTCGCGTAGCCCTCGATCACGAAGTGACGGTCCAGTGCCGTGGTGATGTCGCCGGCGGTATTGCCGCTGCTGTCAGTGGCCAACGTGCTGCCGATGGTCGGCGTGGGTGCCTGGCCGACCAGCGTGTTGCGCGTGATCCTGCCGGTGACCTGCTGCGCGTGCGCATCGCGGTAGATCAGCAACGTGGCGGTGGCGGAGAAGTAACCGTGCGCACCGGCGACCTGCAACGCCACTTCATGCGGGTTGCCATCGCTGAGCTGGCCGGCGAAGGGCGTGAGGTCCACCCTGTACGGCATGAAGTTCAGCGCCTGCACGCCCGGTGTCGGCCGCCACAGGTAAGGGTCGATGCCGCCGGTATAGACCCACGGATACACCGGCGCCACGCCGGCCGGCTGGCCATCGATGCTGATCTCCGCTTCGCGGAAGTTGCCGCCGCCGCATTCTTCCGCCTGCGCGGCGTACTGATCGGGCACGCAGGTGTACCAGAACTCATCGCCGCTCTGGCTCTGCGTGAACACGTCGAGATAGGCGCGCTCCACGTTGGTCGGCAAGGTGAGCGTCCGCGCCAGCTTGTCGCTCGGCATGTTCAACGTGGCGGTGCTCCCGACCGGATCGGCACCGAGCGGATAGACCGCATCCGGCGTGTCGGCCGCGCGCGCCACCGGCGTGGCCGGATAGAACAGCAGGCGCGCACTGCCATGGATCACGCCGGTATAGGTGCTGTTGACCAGGTTGCCGATCACGGCCTGTCCCTGGCCGGCGTTGCGCAGCAGCGCCGAGTAGTCGGTGAGATCGCGTTCCACGTGCCATGCCGGCGACACCGTCGCCGACGGCTCCTGCGTCGTGCCGAAATAGAGGTTCACGCCCGCCAGCCAGAGCGTCGCCGTGCGGTCGTACTGGCGACCCGCGGTCACCGAGAAATCCGCTTCGAGCACCACCTTGGACCACGCGCCGCTGCATGCGGTGGGCGGGGCATAGCTGTAAGGCCTTGCGCTGAAATCGTCGAAACTTACGTCGGTGAACAGCGTCACCACGCACGGCTGTCCCGGTGGCCGTGGCACCGATGGATCGGCGACTGCGACATTGTTCGAGCCGATCACCGGATCCGCGCTGCTCTGCGCCGACACCCCACCCAGCAAGACCAGCAACGCGGCCATCGCGAAACGACGGCGGACAAACCCCCAAGGCACCATGACGTTCTCCCCACGACGTGCCCCCTGCCGCGCGCACGCTAGCACAGCGGCGTATGGGCGGCGTGATGGTTACGGACGTCCAAATGAAAGAAGGGGAATCCCGGTGAGAAATCGTGAGAAAAGTCGTGAAATTGCCGTGGTGGCGTGCCGATCACGCTTGCAACGGGCTTAATTTCGGCACGTTGCTTGACGCGGGCGGAGAAGAGAAACGAGAGTGTGCGCCTTTCGACCATCGCAGCACGGCAACACCGCATGACCGAGCGAACCGCACCGACCCAACCGCCGACACCAGCGCGCGCATGGCGCCTTGGCGTACTCGAGGATGATGCGCAGCTGCGTGAAGGCATCATTCTTCCAGGTCTTCGCTACTTCGGTTTCGAAGTAACGGGCGCGGGCACGGCTGCCGAGCTCTACCGTCACATGTTGCGCCAGAGTTTCGACATGGTCGTGCTGGACATCGGCCTTCCCGACGAAGACGGACTGAGCGTGGTGAAGCACCTGCGGGAGATTTCCAATCTCGGCATCGTCATGCTCACTGCCAACACCGGCAGCGACGACCACATCCAGGCACTCACGCGCGGCGCCGATGCTTTCCTCAACAAGCCGGTGAACATCGAAGTACTGGCCGCGACGCTGCACAGCGTCGCTCGACGACTCGGCGGTACGCAGGCGCAAGCAGGCACAGGCCGCTGGCGCCTGGACACGGATGACTGGTGCCTGGTCACGCCCGCCGGCCAGGCGCTGCCACTCACGGCGCCGGAGCGCTGCCTGATGCGCCAGCTGGTGGCATCGCGCGGCGAGCCGGTACCGCGCGAAACCCTGATCGCGGCATTGGCGACGGACGTCTACGACTTCGACCCGCACCGGCTGGAGATGATGGTCCATCGCCTGCGCCGCAAGGCGCAGGACTCGGCCGGCCAACCCCTGCCGCTGCTCACCTCGCGTGGCCAGGGCTATCTGTTCGCCGGCGATGCCTGAAGAGCCGCGGGCGCCAGCTGCGGCGCCGATGGCTCATCGTGATGAAGCGGGAGTTGGATGCGGAACCGCGTCCCCTGGTCGGGTTGGCTGACGACCTCGATCGTTCCGCCCGCGGCATGCACGAGACTGGCGACGACTGACAGACCCAGCCCCGTGCCGCGACCGAACGGTTTGGTGGTATAGAACGGCTCGAACACCTTCGCCTGCACGTCCGCGCTCATGCCGGTACCGGTATCGGCCAGGATGAGTTCCAGGCATGCCGGTGATGCGCCCGGCGCCAACGCGACGGAAAAACGACCACCATCGGGCATGGCGTCGCGCGCATTGGCGGCGATGTTGAGCACCATCAACTCGAACTGGCCCCGGTCCAGCAGTACCGGCAAGGGCTGCGCACAGGCATCGCATTCGAGCTGGATATAGCGGCCCAGCAGCTGGCGCAGCATCGGCTCCAGTTCCGCCAGGGCGCGCGCCGCATCGAACACCTGCGTGCCGTCCACGTCCTGCCGGCTGAAGTTGAGCAGTTTGCGACTGATGGCCAATCCACGCAGCGCTGCCAGCTCCACGCCTTCCAGCGCGTTGATCAAGGCGGGCGTGCCCAGATCGGCCAGCTGTTCGCGCTGCGTGGCATAGCCCAGCACCACGTTCAGCACGTTGCCGAAATCATGCGCCACGCCGCTCGCCGCGCGGCCCACGGCATCCATCTTCTGCGAATGGATCAGCTGGTTGCGCGTGCGCTCGCGTTCTTCGATCTCCTGCGCGATCCGCCGGTTGGCCAGCTCGAGCGCTTCGCCGCGCTGGATGGACTGCGCCAGCGTGTTGCGCAACGCGGCGATGGTCTGGTCGAGGATCAACGCCACCAGCAGGTAGGCGAGCATCAGCATCGGCAACGTGTGGTACGCGTCCCAACCCAAGGGGCGCCGCTCGCCCAGCCACAGGTTGTCGGCAAGTTGGCCCAGTGCGAACACGCCCATCAGGCTCGCGTAGATGTTCCACAGCGTCCGCCGTCCCAGCACGATGCCGCCTACCGCCATCAACAACACGGGCGTGGGATCAGGCGGTGAATGGCTGTAACCGGTGGCCGCATAGGCGGCCGCGGCCGACAGCAGCACGATCGCCAGGAATTGACGGATGCCCAGGCGGAAACGCCCGCGGCGGATCAGCACGACGCCGACCCATGCCGACACCGCAATCACCACATCCGTCCCCAGATCCAGCGCCTGCCGCAGGTCTTCCATGGCAAGCAAGGCGAGTTGCGGTTCCACCGCGGCGGCGTACAGGCGCACCAGCACGATGGCCAGGCCCACGGCGATGAGCAGCACCTGCATGAAAGGGGCATTGAGGCGATCAACGGGATCGCTGGCCGGTGCCTTGGCGAGCCATTCCCGCACCGCGCGTAGTCCCGGAATGGTCACTGGATCTGGCCTCGGTTGCGACAGCTTGCCGGCCCATTTTTCCGTGCTTTTGAGCGGTGAGCAATCGTGAAGTTCGTGAGCATCGGAAGGCCTGTGTGCGCGGTGCAGATCGGTGCGTGACTTGCCTGGGATGCTCGCGGAATCTCGCTCGGCTTCATAGCGGAAGGCGCCTCGCGCCTTCCTTCATTTGGATTGCCGCGTGACCGGCGCGGGCCGTGATGCATGAGGGGAGTTCCTGCATCGCAGCCAGCGTGTGACGAGCGCCTGCAGGCGGCCCTGGGGAGACAACTGGTGAACACGATCTACAGCAAAGTCTGGAGCCACGCGCGTGGCGCCATGGTGGTGGCGTCCGAGCTGGCCAGCCGGATGGGCAAGGGCCGCGGCGCGGGATCCCGCGCGGTCGCTTCCGCAGTACTGCTTGCCGGTGTCGCGCTGAGCCCGATGGCTCAGGCCTGCGCGGGCCTCGGCTGGCCCGGCAGCGGCCTGGGGGCGACGAACGATGCGCTGACCTGCGCGTCGCTCGCGGCGACGCAAGGCAACTTGGTCAGCGCCGACAGCGTCACGACCGGCACCAACACGGCCGTTCCCGACACCACGCCCTACGTGTTGATCTCGGGCTCGAGCGCCAGCGGTCCCGTCAATGCCACGCTGGGCGGCTATGACGATGTCGCCATCGGTTCCGGCGCCAACACGGCCGGCAGCTACGCCGTGGCCCTGGGTTCGGGCGCGACCGCCGCCACCGACTACGGCCTGGCCATGGGCTACAAGGCCAACGCCTCCGGCGCTTCCGCACTGGTGGTCGGCGCCAGCAGCACGGCCTCGGGCACCAATGCCATCGTGCTTGGCGACGGCAGTACCGCGGCGGGCAACGGCTCGATGGTGCTGGGCACCGGCAGCCAGGCAAAGGGCAATTACGGCGTCGTGGTCGGCACCGGCGGTTATGCGGACTCGCTGTCCACCGGTGCCATCGTCATCGGCTACGGCGCCGAGGCCACCGACGGCGTCAACAGGTCCGGCGTGCTGAGCGGTTCGGTCTACAGCGTGGTGATCGGCGGTGGCGCCATCGCCTACTCCAACGCTCAGTACGGCGTGGCCATCGGCTACCAGGCCGGCCTGGCGCAGAACAGCCTCAACGCAGTCGCCATCGGTCGGCAGGCGGTCGGCTACGGTTCGGGCGCGGTGGCCGTGGGCACGGGTTCCTATGCCATCGGCTCCGGTTCCACGGCGGTGGGCGGCTGGTACGACGCCAACAACGATGGCGTGATTCCGCGCAGCTCCTCGCCGGGTGGCGAGAAGACCTGGGCCTACGGCCGCGGTTCGAGCGCCTTCGGCGGGGCATCCGTCTCCTTCGGCGACTTCGGCACGGCGCTGGGCACGCTCTCGTATGCGGGCGGCAGCCAGGTCACCGATGGCACGGACACGCTGGGCGGCTCCGTCGCGGTCGGCTACAAGTCCCGTGCTGCGGGCGACGGCACCGTCGCCGTAGGCCGCAACAGCCTGACGCAGTACGACAACGCCACGGCCGTGGGCAACAGCGCCGTCGCCTATGGACAGGACAGCGTCGCGCTCGGCCACAACGCGATCGCCGCCTACACCAACGACATGTCGCTCGGCAGCAACGCCTGGGCCGGCGGCGGCATGGGTACGCGCAACATGGCGATCGGCAACGGCGCCATCGCGGGCAACCCCAACGCCGACGTGACCGACACCTCACAGAACGTCAGCGACGCCATCGCCATTGGTGCCGCCGCGTCGGCAAGCCGCAACCAGTCCCTGGCCGTGGGCATCAACGCCATCGCCGCGGGCGAGCAGTCGGTGTCGAGCGGTTTTGGTGCGGATGCCGAAGGCGATTACTCGACCACCATCGGTTCCGGCAGCGCCGCGCTCGGCATGGGAGCGTCCGCCTTTGGTAACGGTGCCGTCGCCCTCAACGACTTCGGAACAGCGCTTGGCTATGGCAGCTTGGTCATGGCGGACAATGCCGTTGCGCTGGGTGCGTTCTCCATGGCCGATCGCGACAATGCCGTATCGGTTGGCAGCGAAGGCGCAGAGCGCCAGATCGTCCACGTTGCGGCGGGCACGGCCGATACCGATGCAGTCAACAAGCTGCAGATGGACCAGGCCGTTTCGGGTCTCGGCACAAGCACAGCCAGCGCGCTCGGAGGCGGCGCCGCCATGACGGCGACGGGATTGCAGGTGCCCACCTACGCGATCCAAGGAAGCAGCTATCACTCGGTTGGCGATGCGCTTACGGTGCTCGACAGCAGCGTGACATCGCTGGGCTCAGGTCTCACCCAGTTGAGTTCGCAGGTGAACGCCGTCCAGTCGAGCATGCCTCTGGGGACAGGAAATGGCCTGGCCATCGGCCATGGCAGTGTAGCAACCGATGCGCACGACACGGCCTTGGGTGACGGTGCCTCCGTAGGTGCCGACGGAGGCTCCGCCATCGGTAACCAAGCGATCATTGGTGCCGTCGCAACGAACGCTGTCGCGTTGGGCGCAAATAGCGTCGTCTCTGCCGCGTCCGGTACATCGATCGGCAATGGTTCGCAGGTGACGGGGCAAAATGCCGTCGCGTTGGGTGCAGGTTCTATCGCGGACCAGGCGGACACCGTATCGATCGGCAACGCAATCAGCCAACGGCGGCTGACGAATATGGCCGCCGGCATTGCGGCCACCGATGGCGTCAACGTGCAACAGCTCGCTCAAGCGCTGACCGATGCGAGCGTCAATGCTGAGGCTAGCGTCGATCACCTTGGAAGTTCGTTCGCCGCAGCCCTTGGCGGCAACGCGGTCATGGATTTGCGGAATGGCTTCGTGCTGCCTACCTATCTTGTCCAGGGCAATGCCTATAACTCGGTAGGTGACGCGTTCGCCGCCGTGGATGGCAGCCTCACCCTGCTTGGTAGCCGCATCAATGCGTTGCAGTCGACGGTTCCGACCGGCAGCGGCAACGGCATGGCCATCGGCAGTGGCAGCGTGGCGACGGATGGCCGCGATACGGCGATTGGCAAGGGCGCCACCATCGGTGCGGACGGCAGCACGGCGCTGGGCAACAACGCCACCATTTCCGCCGCGGCGACGAATGCGGTTGCCGTGGGCGCGGACACCAGCGTGGCCGCCGCTTCCGGCACGGCCATCGGCCAGGGCGCGCAGGTGACGGCGAATGCCAGCAACGCCGTGGCGCTGGGCGCAGACTCGGTGGCCAACGAGGCGGATACGGTATCGGTGGGCAACACCACGACGCAGCGCCGCGTGACCCATGTCGCTGCCGGCACCGCCGTCACCGATGCGGCAAACGTGGGGCAGGTGAACGAAGCCCTGGCGACGGCCAAGACCTATGCCGACGCCGGCGACCAGAAGACGCTCGATGCCGCCAAGGCGTACACCGACCAGGCCATCGCCAACTCGGATCTGGGCAATTTCAAGAACCAGGTCAACGACCAGTTCAACAAGGTCAATCGTCGCGTGGACCGCGTCGGTGCGATGGGTGCCGCGATGGCCCAGATGACCGCCAACACGTCCGGCCTCTCGGGCGAAAACCGGGTCGGCGTGGGCGCCGGTTCGTACAGCGGGCAGCAGGCGCTGTCGGTGGGCTACCAGCGCGCGTTCAACAACAACCGCGCCAGCATTTCGGTGGGTGCGTCGATGGCGGGCTCGGAGAGCTCGTTCGGCGTAGGTGGCGGCTTCAGCTGGTAAGGCAGGCAGGAGCGCCCTGCACGGGCGCTCCTCGCTTCATGCGAACAACAACTCGGGGATATCCATGAAACGCAACTTTCTCTGCCTGACCGCGCTGGCCGCGGCCATCGGCTTTGCGTCGGCTCAAGCCGCCGACACCACGGTTTCCGCAGACATCGCCGCCAAGATCAACACGCGGACGATGCAGAAGACCACGCACTTCGATCGCTTCATCATTACCTACCGCAATGGCAGCGCCGAGCGCAGCAGCGCATCGGCGGCCACACAGAACGTTACCGCGGCGGCATCGCGCGCCCAGCTGCACGCCTCGGCCAACGCAATCACCGGCGCCGCGCTCGGCATCACCTGGAAGCGCAAGCTCGCCATCGGCTCGGACCTCGTGCGCACCAGCCGCAAGCTCGACCGCAACGAGGCGATGGCGCTGATGCAGCAGATTGCCTCCGATCCGGCGGTGGCAGGCGTCGAACCGGACGTGATGCTGCATGCGGTGAAGGACTATGTCGCCCCCGCAGGCGCCAGCCCGGGTGGCAGCGCACCGAACGACACCTATTTCCCGCTGCAGTGGCATATGCGCCCGGGCAACGGCACCGTCGAGAAGGTCGGCCGCGATACGACGTCCTATGCCAACTGGGGCGGCAGCGGCGCCTCGTCGGCGTGGCCCAACTACGATGGCAGCGGCGTGACGGTGGCGATCATCGATACCGGCGTCATCCATCACGGCGACCTCAACGAGGGTTATGCCGGCGCCGGTTACGACATGATCAACGACGCGCTCGTCTCGGGCCGCACCACCGACGGGCGCGCGCCCGGCGGCTGGGATCTGGGCGACTGGACCAACGCCGAGCCGTACATCACCCAGTGCCTCGACGGCAACGCCAGCGCGGGCGAAGCCAGCAGCTGGCATGGCAGCCACGTGTTCGGCAACATCGCCGCGATCAACAACAACGGCACCGGCGTGGACGGCATCGCCACCAACGCCAAGGTCATCCCGATCCGCGCGCTGGGCCATTGCGGCGGCTACACCTCCGATATCGCCGACTCCATCACCTGGGCGTCCGGTGGACACGTGGATGGCATTCCCGACAACCCGAATCCCGCGCAGGTCATCAGCATGAGCCTGGGTGGTGATGGCACCTGCGCGGCGAGCGACGTCAGCGGTACGGCGATCGCCGGTGCCATCGCACGCGGCGCCACGGTGGTCGTGGCGGCGGGCAACGACAGCCAGGATGCTGCCAACCACACGCCGGCCAGCTGCCCGGGCGTGGTCACGGTGGCTTCGGTCGGCATCACCGGCAAGCGCGCGTTCTATTCCAACTACGGCAGCACGGTCACCATTGCGGCGCCAGGCGGCGGCATCTATGCCAACGACGCCAACACCGGTGCACAGGTGGACGCGGGCTTCGTGTGGTCCACGGTGAACTCGAGCGCGACTACCGAGAGCCAGGGCAATCCCGTGATCGGCGGCATGGCCGGCACGTCGCAGGCCACGCCCCACGTGAGCGGCATCGTCGCGCTGATGATCGAGGCGGTGAAAGAGGCGGGCCACGCCACGCTCACGCCGGACCAGATCCGCCTGGCGCTGATGAACTCGGCACGCAACTTCCCCAATACGCCGGACCACCCGATCGGCGCAGGTATCGTCGACGCCAACTCCGCCATCGCCGCCGCGGTGAACTACAACTCGGTGGCGCCATCCATCCCGTTGACCTCGGGTGTTGCCGTCACCGCCAGCGGCAAGGCCGGTGACGCGATCCTCTACCGCATCGACGTACCGGGTGGCGCCACCAACCTCACCATCCGCACGATGGGCGGCACGGGCGACGTGTCGTTGTTTGCCAAGCGCGCCAACCCGCCGTCCAGCGATGGTGGCAACGCGGACTTCAAATCAGTGAAGCCGGGCAACAGCGAATCGATCGTGCAGACGACCGTGGCAGCCGGCTCCTGGTATGTGCTGGTGGTTGGCGTGAAGGATTTCGCCAACGTGCAGGTGCTCGCCAGCTACACGGCGCACTGAGGTCGGAAGCTACATCCATCCCGCAGTATTGGCCCCGGTCCGGAGACGGACCGGGGCCTTTTTTTATCTGCGATCGGACGTCCAGACGTCCCTGTCGACGAGGTTTCGAAGGCGAGGCACGGTCGCGTGAAGGAATCGTCAGCTTGACGCATCGCAACCTTTGGTTGCGCTCGATGGACATACCGTCAGGCGCATCGATGACTGTTCAAGGCGCTGGCACGCGCCATGCACGTTGGATTGACGGGTCTCATGCCTAAATGACAAGGCTCTGACTGTTTCGCCCCGCAAGTGAGGCAAATCCGGTATCGGGTCTTGTCGGGTTCGTCGTGGCTGCCGACGACTGAAGATCGCGCGGCGGTTACCGCGAATACGTTGGTTGACGATCGCTCCTATCGGGGGCAACACCATGTCATCGAACGTACTTGGGGCGGTCGCAGTGTCGTTGCTGGCCCTGGCCACGGCGATGCCTGCGCTGGCCGCCGATCAGGATGCCGACGGACCCGGCACGGCCGGGTCGGTTTTGCCCTATGCGAGCACCCTGTCTTTACGCGCGCCTCTGGGCAGCGCCAGCACCGTGACCTACGCGCCGGCATCCCTGTCGTCGACGAGTGCATCCGCCCAGCCGACCCTGGTTGCCATGGGCGTGGCGGATGCACGCATGTTTCCGAACGCGGGTTACCTGCAGGTGTCGTCCAGGACACTCGGGCGATGGACATTCGCGTCCGCGGTCGCTGTTCCGGATACCGCTCCACTGGCGGCTACCACGGGAATGCCTGCCGCGTGGAACATGCCACGCTGGTCGGACGTCGACGATCCGACGGTCGTCGACTTCACGCCATTCGCGGCGAGCTATCGCATCAGCGCGACCGATCGTGTCGCGGTGTCGATGCAGATGAGCATGCGCAATCAGCCTTCGCGCAGCGCGCGCCTGATCGCTGCCAGCGCGAACATCTGGACGCTGACGCCCAAGGTCGCCTACACCAAGGTCATGCCGGCGTCCGAAGCGGACGCGTCGACCGTGGTTGCCTTGGGCAGTTTTTCGCGAACGGCGGTGGCCGGTTACCAGAACGTCGCGGTCGGCCGCATCGAGGCGCTCGTGATGCGCCGCAACGCCAGCGGCTGGGGCTACGGTGGCGTGGCCGCGTTGATCGAGCAGCCCTACATGGACTTCAACCCGGCGGCGGGAAAGCCTCCCGGAACCGACGTGAATACGGGACTCGCCATGGGCGTGGGCCCGCAGGTCAGCTGGAGCAGCCGCTGGCTGGGCAGCGGCATCGAGTTCCAGTGTCGATGGATCTATGAGTTCCGCTCGCCGAACGGACACGCCGACCAGCCCATGCTGCTGTCGGCCACGCTACATCTGTAGAGCGGCTCGACGCCATCCCCGGCGCTCAGATCAGCCGTAGCGCTGACGCAGTTCGAGGTAGACCGGATCGGTGTCAGGTCGCTTGCCGTGCCACAGCTCGAAGGCATCGGCAGCCGTTTCCACCAGCATGCCGAGGCCGTCGAACGCATAGCGCGCGTCGGCCGTGCGCGCCCAGGCGAGGAAGTCGGTCGCGGCCTTGCCATAGGACAGGTCGTAGCACAGGGCACGATTGCCGACGATGGCGAAGGGCAGGTCGAGCGACTTCCCCAGCACGCCCGCGGAAGTCGCGTTGACGATCAGGTCGAAGGCGCCGAGGTCGGCCAGGTCTTCCCAATAGCGCGTGTGCGCACGGGCCGGATCGCCGATGGCGTCGGCCAGCGCATCGGCCGTTTCCGGCGTGCGATTGACGATGGTGAGTGTTTCCACACCGGCATCGAGCAGCGCCCAGGCCGCGCCGTGAGCGGCACCGCCCGCACCCAACAGAAGGGCCGTGTGGCCGCGCAGATCCACCTGATGGCGCTCGGTGATGTCGCGCACCATGCCGTCGCCGTCGGTGTTGTGGGCCGCAAGGCGGCCTTCAGGCAGCAAGGTCAACACGTTGGCACTTCCGGCGCGCTGTGCGGCTGCGCTGCGTTCGTCCGCCAGTTCGAAGGCAGCGGCTTTGTGCGGAAGCGTGACGTTGGCGCCGCGGCCGCCTGCCTGGAAGAACTGGCGAACGGCGGAAGCAAAGTCCGCGGGCGCGGCGTCGATGGTGCGGTATTCCAGTTCCAGGCCGAACTGGCGCGCGAAGGCCTGGTGGATCTGCGGCGACAGCGAATGGCTGATGGGGTGGCCAAACACCGCGAACTGTCCTGCACTCATGCGAACTCCTGATGGCTTCGATGCCCTTCCGGCGGCGGAAGGGTCGCCCATTTTAGCGACACCAGCCTGTCTCGGTGCCTGCGGATAGGGGTCGCGGTTGCCATCGCAGGTTTTGAGATGAGCACCGTGCAGGCTTCGCCCATCGACACCACGGACCGAAGACCATGCGCCCGAATGCTTCCACCACCCGTCACGAACGCCTGCTCGGCGCGGCCCTGCTGTGGCTGCTGGCCGGCACCGTGCTGCTGGTTACCACGTTGGCGCCGGCGCACACCGATGACCTGGGCTGGACGCCGGCCTTCTGGCTGATGGGCGCGCCCCTGGCGCTGCTGCTGGCGCTCGAACCGGCCTTGCCGCGGCAACTGCTGCGCGCCCTGCGCCCGCGCCGCCGCCGCAACGCGTCGTTGATCTGGAACTGAATTCACCTGGCAGTGGATGCCGCGGTGCGGAGCACCGCGACGTGGGACGTCCGGCGATGGCTTGGGATAGCGGGCACCTTCGCAGGAACGGCGCAACGGAATGCGCCGCATGACGGCAGTCCAGGGAAGGGCTGCCGGAATAACCCCCACTCACCGCATTCTTGCCGGAACGCCAGCACTGCTCCTACAAGGGAGGCAACCATGTGGCGATGTGGACGTCTTGCGATAGACGGATGGCGGCACCTTCGCAGTGATGGCGCACCGGCAGTCCCGGGCTGACTTAGCACTCTCTCGCGAGAACGCGCCATCGCTTTCTGTAGGAGCGCACCCAGTGCGCGAAAAGCCTACAGGGCGATGACGCGACAACCGAATGAAGAGGCACCAGCGCAACGCCGCGGTCGCGCACGGGGTGCGCTCCTACCGTGAAGGCGTCTCGTCGCTAGTCGACGATGCCCAGGCGCTTGCGCTCCATGCGCCGCAGGAAGTCCTGCATGATGCGACCGTACAGCTCTTCGCCGAGATACGCGTCTTCCACGCCGGCATCGATCGACGGGTTGTCGTTCACTTCGATCACCACCGGCTTGTCGCCGACCTGCTTGAGGTCCACGCCGTAGAGGCCGTCGCCCACGGCCTGCGTGGCCTTGAGCGCGAGCTTCACCACTTCGGCCGGCGCCTCGCGCACGGGAATGGTCTCGAAACCGCCTGATTTCGCGGTGCCTTTCGCGCCGTGGTTGTAGATCTGCCAGTGGCCGCGCGACATGTAGTACTTGCAGGCGTACAGCGCTTCGTTGTTGAGCACGCCGATGCGCCAGTCGAATTCGGTATAGACGAATTCCTGCGCCAGCAGCAGCGCGCTGTGCTGGAACAGTTCGGCGGTGGCCTTGCCCAGCGCCTGCTCGTTTTCCACCTTCACCACGCCGCGCGAAAACGAGCCGTCGGGAATCTTCAGCACCAGCGGATAGCCAAGGCGGCTGGCGACGTCCTTCAGACCTTTGGTGTCATCGCGATAGAGGATCTCCGTACGCGGCACCGCAAGCTTGCGCGAGATCATCAGGTCGTTGAGGAAGATCTTGTTGGTGCAGCGGAGGATCGACGCCGGATCGTCGATCACCACCATGCCTTCGCGCTCGGCGCGATGCGCGAAGCGATAGGTGTGGTTGTCGCTGGCCGTGGTCTCGCGGATGAAGAGCCCATCGTATTCGGCCAGGCGCTGGTAGTCGTTCTTGTTGATGGGGTCGACTTCGATCCCCATCTCCTTGCCCGCCGTGATGAAGGCCTTCAGCGCCTTTTTGTTCGACGGCGGCATCGCCTCGGCCGGATCGACCAGCATCGCGATGTCGTAGCGGAATTGCTTGCGCGCCTTGGGCTTGCGCCACAGCTTCTTGCTGAAGCGGTCGAGTTCTTCGGCGAAGGCGTCTTCCTGCTGGTCCACCAGCGTGTGCAGGCCCACCGGCTTGATCGCGCTCACCTGCCATACGCGGTCGCGCTCGAACTCGATGCGCAGCAGCGGGCACGGGAACATTTCGAAGACCTGACGCGCAAGATCCTGCAGCGCGGGATACGCGGTCTGGCCGAAGTAGACCAGGATGCCGAAGTCGGTGGTGTCGCGTCCGCCGGCCGGCAGGAAATGCGTGAGCTTGGTGCTCAGGTCCTCGATGTCCAGGCCGTACAGCGATCGACGGCGCAGATCGTTCACCGTGCGCACGGTGGGCATCACGCGATGTCCACGCGCCTCCGCCAACAGTGAGACGTAGTAGCCCGTGCCCAGGTACTTGTAGCTACGGCACAGGTTGATGACGTGCGTGCGCTCTTCATCGGCGCCCACCGGCTCGCGCAGGTAGTCCATGGCGGTGACGACGTCGACGGAGGGGTAGTAGGAACTCCAGTCGGAAGCTTTCTCGACGACGATGACGAGACGAGTCATGACACCTCAGGCGGTTGGAAGTGTCGTCGCGTGGGGAACGAGGCGGCACGGCGCAAGGGCCGCAGTGTGGCACAGGAACGGGCGTGGCTATGAAGCCGCCCTAAATGCGCCGAAGGTCACGATTGCCGCATGCGCCCCCGAGGACTAGAGTGCGCCGCTTGGTCCACTCTGCGCTCGACGGGATCCGCCCCTGATGACCCCCATGCCCGCGACCGCCGCCGTACGCGTGCGCCGTGCCGAACTCTCCGATCTCGATGACCTGGTGGCGCTGGAAGAGAGCAGCTTCGCCACCGACCGCCTGAGCCGCGAGCAGTATCGGCGGCATCTCGACAGCGAAACCGCCCAGGTACTGGTCGCCAGCGCCAACCACCGCCGTTTCCTGGGCACCGCCGTGGTGTTCTTCCGCAAGGGCTCGAAGGTGGCGCGGCTGTATTCCATCGCCACCCATGCGGAGGCCCGTGGCAAGGGCGTGGGCTCGGCGCTGCTGGAAGCCTCCGAGCAACTGGCCAAGCGACGCGGGTGCAAAGTGTTGCGGCTGGAGGTGCGTACGGACAATGCCGTGGCGATCCGACTCTACGAGCGACTGGGCTACGACCGCATCGGGCGTTATGCGCGGTACTACGGCGATGGAGCGGATGCGTGGCGGTATGAGAAGAAGGTGGGGTGACCCCTCACCCCAGCCCTCTCCCCGGAGGGGAGAGGGAGAGAGGTGGTGGCGACCTACAGACCTCCGCACCGCCCAACAAAGTTGCTTTAAGTCCTCTTCGCTATGGCGCGTTGCGGTGTAGCCGCTCGGTTCGAGGTATTAACGAGCGCACCAAGGCTAGCCTCGGTCGTCCGACGCTTCTATCCCACGTACTGCTATGAGCCTTGGCTCTGAAGGCCATTTTCTTTGGGTTACTTTTCTTTTGGGCCAGCAAAAGAAAAGTGACTCGGCGGCCGGCAGGACGTCGAAACGCCCGCTGCGTAAGCGGCATGCTTGCGGTAGCGTGGCTACCGAAGGCCGCGCTCGCTCTAGCAAAAACCAAACATGCAGACCGGCGCGAAAGGCTGTCGCGCACTGGGTGCGCTCCTACAGAGGAATACCGAGCGGATCGGTCGCGCCGGAACCTCAGAACGGCTGCGCGATGCGCTGCTCCGTCGCCTCATCCGGCCGCGCCACCAGTGCCCCCGTGCGCATCAGACTCACCGTGTAATGCCCCTGGTCCACCAGCGGCAGATACGCACCGCTGCCGAACAGCACGTCGACGTCCGGCACCCAGCGCGGATACTGCTTGTGCAGGTCGAGCAGATCGAACGCGCCCGCCTCGCGGAAGTCCGTCACGGTGCGCGGCGCATGGGCCTCTTCGTTGGGGTCGTCATAACGACCGGACACACGGTCGAGGCGGTACAGCGGCGGCAGGCCTGACAGCATGGCGGGCAGCTTCCACTTCAGCACCACCGCCTCCACGCGCCACGCATCGCCCGCCACCGGTATCTGGCGAATCGTGCCGTCGGGCCAGTGCAGGATGAGTTCCCAGCGCTGCGGCGAGAGGATGCGGGCGTCGATCTCGACCACCGGCGTCTCGTCCGTCAACAGGCGATAGCCGCGCAGGGTGAGGCCCAGGCCCGTCAGCACCAGGGTGAAGGCCATGCCGACCAGCACCAGCACGGTGCGTCCCGCGGCCGCCCACCGGTGACGGTGGTCCAGGCGGTGACGCAGGATCACGAGTTGCACCAGGGTGAACAGCAGCGCGATCGCTGCAAGGATCAGCAGGATCGTCGTGGGCAGGCGCAGCAGCGCGGTCCAATCCATCGTCGTTACTTCGGACTTCCGTACCGCGCGGGGCGGCGACGGGGTCATGATAACGGCAGCCCGGGGGGAAACGTGGCGTGAATGCGCCTTATAGCGTCTTGCTCGCCACGATTTTGAGGCTTCCCTATACTCCGTCCGTTCCCTACGGAAACCCTGCGATGCGTCGACTTCACCTGCTGCTTCCGCTGTGCTCCACGCTGGCCCTGCTGGCCGGCTGCGGCAACAAGGGGCCGCTGTACATGCCCAAGCCCACGCCAGCACCCGCCGCAGCGCCGGTGGCCCCCGCGCCGAAGCCGGTCACGCCGGCACCCAATGCCGTGCGCGGTTTCGTGACCGACATGACGGCGTTCGACGCTTTCATCGCCACGCATCCGACGCCTGACCAGTTCCGCGCGAACTATCCGGACGTGCTGCTGGTACTGCCGGGCACGGTCGCCACGCGCGAGTTCCGCACCAACAACAGCCGCTATTTCGCCGAGCTCGACAAGGACGGTCGCATCTCCGGCGGCAAGTTCATGTGATGAAGCTGCCGTTCTCCAAGATGCACGGCATCGGCAACGACTTCGTCATGGTCGATTGCCGCCAGCAGCCGTTCGCGTTGAGCGAGGCGCAGATCCGCGACATCGCCGATCGCCACACCGGCGTGGGCTTCGACCAGCTGATCAGCATCGAGCCGCCGCGCGATCCGTCGTGCGCGTTCTACTACGGCATCTGGAATGCCGACGGCTCGCCCTCGGGCCAGTGCGGCAACGGCGTGCGCTGCGTGGCCGCATGGCTGCACCGCGCGGGCGAGCTGGCCATCGGCGACATGGTGAAGGTGGAAAGTCCCTCCGGGCCGGTGACGGTGCGTCTCAACGGTCCCAACGAGGTGACCGTGGACATGGGCGTGCCTTCGTTCGATCCGGCGACCATTCCCTTCATCGCGAACGCCGAAGCGGATCGCTACGGCATCGACGTCGGCGACGAGGTGCTGGAGATCGGCGCGCTCTCGATGGGCAATCCGCACGCGGTAGTGGTGGTGCCTGATCTGCATGCGCCGTCGCTATTCCGCCTCGGTCCTTTGCTCACCACGCACGAGCGTTTTCCCCAAGGCGCCAACACGGGCTTCGTCCAGGTCATGGGGCGCGAGCTCCTGCGCCTGCGCGTGCACGAGCGCGGCAGCGGCTGGACCATGGCCTGTGGCACCGGCGCCTGCGCCGCCATGGCGGTGATGCGCCTGCGCGGCGAAGTGGATGAACGCGTGCACGTGGAACTGCCCGGCGGCACGCTGACCATCGAATGGGAAGGGCCCGGGCATACGCTGTGGATGACCGGTCCGGCCACCTTCGTGTTCGAGGGTGAATGGCTGGGCAACGCTCCCACTCATTGAAAGCGGACACCCGGACATCGCACACTCGGGGCCGCGACGTATCGATCCGCTCGAGGAAATACCGATGTCCGACTCCGCACTCGCCGAAACCATGAGCGCCAGCGACGTGGCGGCCTACCTGCGCCGGCACCCGGAGTTCCTCACCGACTTTCCCGACCTCGCCGCCCAGCTCACGCTGCCACGCGAACAGGGCTCGGTCGCCTCGCTCGCGGCCTACCAGCTACAGAGCCTGCGCGAGAAGAACGCCGAGCTGGAACGCCAGCTCGCCAGCCTGATCAGCATCGCCGCCGACAACGAGCGCCTGATGCAGCGCATCCACGACCTCAACGTGGCCGTGCTGCGCGCCAGCACGCCCGCCGTGGCCGCGCGCAGCGTGGTAACGCGCCTGGGCGAGGATTTCCAGACCGACCACGTGCGCCTGGTGCTGTTCGGCAACATCGGCTTGCCGCCGGCGGACTGGCTGGTCCATGTGCCCGGCGGCCGTGCATCGATGCCGGAGTTTGCCGATTTCCTCGCCAACCACGAACCGGTTGCCGGCCGCCTCTCGGCCGAGCGCCTGTATCGCCTGTTCGGTGATCGCGCGCCGGACATCCGCTCCAGCGCGATCATGCCGCTGGGCGAGTTCGGCATCCTCGCCATCGGCAGCGGCGACGCGGACCACTTCCAGCCCGGCATGGGCACGCTGTTCCTCAAGATGATCGCAGCCACCGTCTCGGCGGCGCTGCGGCGCTCGCAGGAAGGCGTGTAACCCGGCGATGAAGCCGCAGGAACAGGTCGACGCCTGGCTCGCCCGTCTGGGCAACGAGCGCAAGGCGTCGATACACACGGTAGATGGCTACCGGCGCGACCTGTCCAAGCTGTTGCGCTGGATGGATGCGCAGGGCATCGACAGCTTCGATCGCCTCGAACCCAACCGCATGCGGGGCTTCGTCGCCGGCGAGCATCGCGGCGGCCTCTCGCCCAAGAGCCTCCAACGACTGCTGTCTTCGTGCCGCAGCCTGTTCCGCCACCTGACCCGCGAAGGGTCGCTCGGCCATGACCCGCTGGCCGGCGTGCGCGGCCCCAAGGTGCACCGCAAGCTGCCCGAAGTGCTGGACGTGGACGAAGCCACCCTGCTGGTGGAGGCGCAGGCCGAAGGCGCGCTGAACCTGCGCGACCGGGCGATGATGGAACTGTTCTATTCCTCGGGCCTGCGCCTGTCCGAGCTGACCGGGCTGCGCTGGATCGACCTGGACCTGCAGGCGGGCGAAGTGCGCGTGCTCGGCAAGGGCAGCAAGACGCGCATCGTGCCCGTGGGGCGGCATGCCGTGACGGCCTTGCGTGCGTTGGGCGAGGCCGAGGGCGTGGTGCCCGAGCAGCCCGTGTTCAAGGGGCGTGGCGGTGAGCCGATCAACCCGCGCACGGTGCAACTGCGCCTCAAGCAGATCGCCCTGGTGCAGGGCATGCCCAAGCGCGTGCATCCGCACCTGCTGCGCCACACCTTCGCCAGCCACATGCTGGAATCCTCCGGCGACCTGCGCGCCGTGCAGGAACTGCTCGGTCACGCCGACATCGCCACCACGCAGATCTACACCCATCTGGATTTCCAGCACCTGGCCAAGGTGTACGACGCCGCGCATCCTCGGGCCAAGCGGAAGTAGGCGCGCCATACCGCTCCCTTGTAGGAGCGCACCCAGTGCGCGACCGCCACGCGAAAGGCCCCTCGACTGACGGTTGTCGCGACGGGTTATGCCAGTCGAAATCGCGTGGAACAGCGGCACGGCATCTCTGCTCCGTAGGCTTATCGCGCACCGGGTGCGCTCCTACAGGGAGGTCGGCGGCTTGGATTTGCCCTTCGGGAGCCCCACTTCTGGCGAATTCGTACTCTGCGGAGCTCCCATGGAATCCTTTCACGCCACCACCATTGTCTCGGTGCGCCGTAACGGCCGCATCGTGATCGGCGGCGACGGCCAGGTCACCCTCGGCAACACGGTGATGAAGGCCAATGCGCGCAAGATCCGCCGCCTGGGCAAGGGCGACGTGCTGGCCGGCTTTGCCGGCGCCACGGCGGACGCGTTCACCTTGTTCGAGCTGTTCGAGCAGAAACTGGACAAGCACGGCGGCAACCTCACCCGTTCGGCGGTGGAACTGGCCAAGGAATGGCGTACCGACCGCCGCCTGGGCCGCCTCGAAGCCATGCTGGCGGTCGCCGACAAGGACGCCTCGCTGCTGATTTCCGGCAACGGCGATGTGCTGGAACCCGAGCACGGCTTGATCGCCATCGGCTCCGGCGGCCCCTACGCGCAATCCGCCGCGCTGGCGCTGATGGAGAACACCGACCTGGATGCACGCGCCATTGTCGAGCGTGCGCTCAAGATCGCCGGCGACATCTGCATCTACACCAACCACAACACCACGATCGAAGAGCTGTAAGCGCAAGGCGCGACAGTCTTTCCACCGTCATACCCGCACGGCGCCTTCATCAGCCGAAGGCTGCCTGGCAGGGAACCAGCGCCTTCAAATGACTGGCGATACTGGATTCCGGCCCGCGCCGGAATGACGGGCGAAAACCACACTTTTCCGGTGACCCCATGTCCGAACTCACTCCCCGCGAAATCGTCAACGAACTCGACCGCTACATCATCGGCCAGCACGACGCCAAGCGCGCCGTGGCCATCGCGCTGCGCAACCGCTGGCGCCGCATGCAGCTGGAACCGGGCCTGCGCGACGAAGTCACGCCCAAGAACATCCTGATGATCGGCCCCACCGGCGTGGGCAAGACCGAGATCGCGCGCCGCCTGGCCACGTTGGCCAACGCGCCGTTCGTGAAGGTCGAAGCCACCAAGTTCACCGAGGTGGGCTATGTCGGCAAGGACGTCGAATCCATCGTGCGCGACCTTGCCGACGTGGCCTACAAGCTCACCCGCGAGCAGGCCATGAAGCGCGTGCGCTCGGTGGCCGAGGACCGCGCCGAGGACCGCATCCTCGACGCGCTGCTGCCACGCCGCCAGCAGCCCACCGACTGGAGCCACGACCCGGCGCCGGCCAACGACGCCCAGAACGACACGCGCCAGAAGCTGCGCAAGCAGCTGCGCGAAGGCGCGCTGGATGAGCGCGAGATCGAACTCGACTTCGCCATGAATGTCGGCGTGGAGATCATGTCGCCGCCGGGCATGGAGGAGATGGGCCAGCAGCTGCGCCAGATGTTCCAGAACATCGGCGGCGCCAAGACCCAGCAGCGCAAGCTGGCCATCAAGGCAGCGCGTCCGCTGCTGGTGGAAGAAGAGGCGGCCAAGCTGCTTAACGAGGAAGAAGTGCGCACGCAGGCCATGCAGGCCGCCGAGCAGAACGGCATCGTCTTCATCGACGAGATCGACAAGGTCGCCCAGCGCTCCGAGTGGGGCGGTGCCGGCGTCAGCCGCGAAGGCGTGCAGCGCGACCTGCTGCCGCTGGTGGAAGGCTCGACGGTGTCGACCAAGTATGGCCCGATCAAGACCGACCACATGCTGTTCATCGCCTCGGGCGCGTTCTCGCTGGCCAAGCCCTCGGACCTGATTCCGGAGCTGCAGGGCCGCCTGCCGATCCGCGTGGAGCTGTCCGCGCTGTCGGTCGATGACTTCAAGCGCATCCTGCGCGAGCCGCATAACGCCTTGACCAAGCAGTACATCGCGCTGCTGGGCACCGAGGGCGTCACGGTGCAGTTCACCGAGACCGGCGTCGACCGCCTGGCCGAGGTCGCCTTCCAGGTGAACGAACGGACCGAGAACATCGGCGCCCGCCGTCTTCACACCGTCATGGAGCGGCTGCTGGAGAAGATTTCTTACGAAGCTGCCGACAAATCCGGTGAAAATTACGTGATCGACGACGAATATGTCGATAAAAACCTCGGAACGCTCGTCAAGGACGAGGATCTGAGCCGTTACATCCTGTAAACAAGGGGAAGTCCCCCGCCTGTTAAAATTGCCCCATGGGAAATGTGATTGAACTCAAGACGACCGGCCAGCGTGCCCAGTTGCGCGAAGCGCAGCAGAAGCATCAGCTGGTCCGGTTATGGCGCGGTGAACTCGAACACGGCAGCTTCTGCGGCTACGTGGGCGGCGTGGGCCGTGAATTCTTCCTGTTGTGGGTGGTCGGCGACGGCATCACCTACGACGGCATGTATGTGATGCGTCATCGCGACGTATCCGAACTGGAGGCGCCGGACAAACACGCGCCCTTCATGGAAAAGGCGCTGGTCCTCAAGCACCTGATGCCGCGCACGCCGCGGGGCTTTCCGCTGGACGACATCCGCAGCGTAATCCAGGCCGCGGCCGCGCAGGCGCCGGTGATCGGCGTGCACGTGGACAGCGAGGACGAGTCCGAGGTCTGCTACATCGGTCGCCTGGTCGGCGTCGAGGAAGACGGCTTCAACATGCAGGAAATCTCGCCCGACGCGGAATGGCTGCGCGAGCCGTCGTTCTTCTCATGGGACGAGGTCTCGACCGTCAGCATCGAGGATGGCTACGCCATGTCGCTGCTGGCCGTGGCCGGCAGCCCGCCGCCGCTGGAGCAGGGCGATTCGGGCGTGGGGCACGTGCAGTAATCGAAAGCAAAAGGCCGGCTGAAAAGCCGGCCTTTTTCTTGGTGCAGAGACCTTCTGTAGGAGCGCACCCAGTGCGCGAAAAGCCTACGCAGCGCTGATGCGGTCAGCCCCGGTTCGCGATAACCGCGCCATGAGATACGACGAAGCCTGGCGGTCGCGCACTGGGTGCGCTCCTACAGTGGCGCTACTGCTACCTCGTCGTCGCCGGCGCCGGCATCGGATCCGGCATGGGCGCCTTCACGGCGCGCGTAGCCGGCGCCATGCCCTTCACCTGCTGCTGGAAGAAATTCTCGATCAGGTGGTACACGTGCGTGCGCTGGCCCGGCAGGTTGAGGCCGTGCTTGGCGCCCGGGTAGGCCATGAACTGGAACTGCGTGCCGCGCTTCTGCAGCTCCGCCATCAGCTCGGTGGAGTTGAGGAACAGCACGTTGTCGTCCGCCATGCCATGCACCAGGTACAGCCTGGCGGTGAGGCCATCGAGCCACGCCATCGGTGAGCTGCGCGTATAGCCGGCATCGTTGTCCTGCGGACGGCCGAGGTAACGCTCGGTATAGAAGGTGTCGTAGAGGCGCCAGTTGGTCACCGGCGCCACGGCCACGCCGCCGGCGAGCTGGTCGGAGGCCTTGGCCAGCATCATCGTGGTCATGAAGCCGCCGTAGCTCCAGCCGAACACGCCGATGCGGCGGCCATCCACCCATGGCTGCGATTTCAGCCATTGGATACCCACCAGCTGGTCATCCACCTCGACGGCGCCCAGCTGCTGGTAGATCGGCGCTTCGAACACGTGGCCACGACGGGCCATGCCGCGATTGTCCAGGCTGAACACCACGAAGCCCTGCTGAGCCATGTACTGGTTGAAATAGTCGCCCCACGTATTGGCGACCACCTGCGCGTGCGGGCCACCGTAATAGGTGTCGAACACCGGGTACTTTTTGGTCGGATCGAAACCGGCGGGCTTGTAGACGCGGTAATACAGCGTCTGGCCGTCGGCGGCCGTGAGTGTGCCGAACTCGGGTTTGATCAGGCTGTCGCGATACGGCCAGAACGGATGCTTCTCATCGAGCTTGTTCGGCTCGATCCAGGTCAGCAGAGCCCCATCCGGCTTGTGCACGCTCACCTGCGGCGGCGTGTCGATGCTGGAGAAGTTATCCACGTAAAAGCTGGCGTCATGGGCGAACTCGGCCAGGTGCGTGCCGGCGCCCTGGCTGATGCGCACGGGCGTCTTCGCATTGCTGCCGTCGAGCTTCAGCGCATAGACCTGCCGCTCCGGCACCGCGTCCTTGTTCGAGCTGACGTAAACGACACCGTTGCGTTCGTTCACCGCCAGCAGACCATCGATCGGCCACTCGCCTTCACTCACCGCGTGCCTGAGCTTGCCGTCGATGCCGTAGAGGTAGAGATGGTGATAGCCGCTGCGCTCGCTGCCCCACAGGAAGGACTTGCCATCCTTGAGGAAGCTCAGGTCATCGTTGAGATTGATCCAGTCGTTGCTGGTTTCAGTGAGCAAGGTGCGCTGCGAAAGCGTCTTCGCATCGACGATCCGCAAATCCAGCCGTTGCTGGTTGCGCGGCATGCGCTGGTAGGTGACGTGCTTGCCGTCCGGCAGCCACTTCACGCGGGTGAGGTAGATGTCGCTGTCCTTGCCCAGGTCGATCCAGCGCGGCTGGCCACCGGTCGGCGCGACCAGCCCCAGCTTCACCAGCACGTTGGGCGTACCGGCGGCGGGGTAGCGCTGGTCGATCACGTCGGTGTGGTCGGCATACAGTTCGGTGCGCTTGGTGACCTGTACGCGCGCTTCGTCGTAGCGTTCGAACGCAATGGAGGAATCGTCCGGCGCCCACCAGTAGCCTTCGCTGCGATCCATTTCCTCCTGCGCCACGAACTCGGCCTCGGCGTTGTGCACGGTGCCACCGCCATCGTGGGTGAGCTGCTTCGCCTCGCCGGTACCGAGATCGATCACCCACAGGTTCTGGTCACGCACGTAGGACACATAGCGGCCCTTGGGCGAGATCTTCGGATCGATCACGTTGTCGCCGGTATCCAGCGCCCTGGGTGCGGCATCGGGCGTGGCGAGCGAATAGACATAGAGCTTGCCGCCGACGGGAAACAGCAGCTGCCTGCCATCCGGCGACCATTGGTAGCTGACGATGCCATGCAGGCCCGCGGTGCGTTCGCGCTCACGGCGCGCCTTCTCCGCATCGGACAGCTGGTCGCCGTTGGGCTCGAGCTTCTTCGAGTCGACCAGCAGGCGGGTCTTGTTGTCCTTGAGCTGGTATTCCCACAGATCCAGCTGGAACTGGTCATCGGGCTTGGCGCGAAGGAAGGTGACGCGGCTGCCGTCGGGCGAGATCTGCAGGCCACGCGGCGCGGCGCCGGCAAGGTTGCCGCCGTCGAAGATGCGTTCGATGTTGAGTTTTTCGGCCATGGTCGGCAGGGCCACCATCGTCAGGGCGGCAAAAAGAAGGGCGCGCATGGGTACTTCCTTGGGCGACGCGTCGTACGTAAGAACAAGCGGCGATTAGAACGCGTCACGCCCGTGGAAGCCAGCAATTTTCCGGGGAAAGCGGCGCATCGGCAGCGATGCGTCGCGCAAGGCTCAGGCCTTGGCGCCCTGGCCGAACAGGATCTTTCGCGCTTCCTCGTCCGTGGTGAGGTCAAACCGGTCCTTGATCTGCTCACCCCGCGCATAGGCACGCTGTGTGGCGGGTCGCGCGCGAATCGCCTCGAACCATCGCTTCAGGTGCGGGAAATCCTCCAGCGCCATGCCCTGGTTTTCGTATCCCACCGTCCACGGATAGGCGGCCATATCGGCGATGGAGTAGTCCTTGCCGGCGATGAAGGCGCGGCCTTCCAGGCGCTTGTTCAACACGCCATAGAGGCGGCGCGTTTCGTTGACGTAGCGATCGATCGCGTAGGGGATCTTCTCCGGCGCATAGCGGTTGAAATGATGGTTCTGGCCGAGCATGGGCCCGAGCCCGCCCACCTGCCAGTACAACCATTCCAGCACCGTGTATTTCTCGCGCAGGTCGGTGGGCAAAAACCGGCCGCTCTTTTCGGCGAGGTACTGCAGGATGGCGCCCGACTCGAACACACTGATCGGGTCGCCGCCATCGGCCGGTGCGGTATCGATGATGGCCGGCATGCGGTTGTTGGGCGAAATGGCGAGAAACGCCGGCTGGAACTGCTCGCCCTTGCCGATGTTCACCGGCTTGATGGTGTAGGGCAGGCCGGACTCTTCCAGGAACAGGGTGATCTTGTGGCCATTGGGCGTGGGCCAGTAGTGGAGCTCGATCATGGGCGGTGACCTAGAGTGCGTACGAACCCTTGATGGTCGGGGCGATAGGCTGGGATTCAACATGGCAACAGCTGCGGCCCGTCAACGCGACCTGTCCGCACGCGTTCCCGCAGTGGCGCATCCGACAGGAGAACGACCATGCAACGTCCGCTTCACCTCGTCCTGCTTTCGCTTGGCCTCGCTGTCGCCGGCGCGGCCTGGGCGCAGCAGGGCACGCCACCCACGGCGCCTACCGCCAAACATCTCCATGCCATCGATCCACAGCAGCAGATCGAACGTCTCACCAAGCATCTGCAGCTGACGCCTGACCAGCAGGCCAAGATCCTTCCCATCCTGCAGCAGCGCGACCAGCAGTTGCAGGCGCTGCGCAGCGACAGCGGCCTGAAGCCAGCCGACCGGCGCGCCAAGGCCATGTCCATCGTGCAGTCGAGCGATCAGCAGGTGGATGCATTGCTGACGGAGCCGCAGCGCACCAAGGCCCAGGCGATGCGCGAAAAGGCCATGGAGCGCATGGAGGAGCGGCGCGGGCAGCACATGCCAGCGTCGTCCAGCAGCAGCGGCGGGCATCCTTGATCCCCGCGAGGCACCGTCGCCACGCCAACGACGATGCCTCGCCATCCGCCATCACGTATGCTTCTGCGCTTTCCGCACTATCGTGATGGAGCACCCTATGGCACGCGTCGTCGTGGTCGGCAGCATCAACATGGACCTGGTGACGCTGGCGCCGCGCTTTCCCGCACCCGGCGAGACCATCCTCGGCGAGCGCTTCCTCACCGTGCACGGCGGCAAGGGCGCGAACCAGGCCGTGGCCGCGGCGCGACTGGGCGCTGAAGTCACGCTGGTGGGTGCGGTGGGCGACGATGCGTTCGGCGAGCAGCTGCGCGACGGGCTCGCACGCGAGAACGTGCAGCTGGAGCACGTGGCCCGCATCGCTAACTGCAGCAGCGGCACGGCGTCCATCACCGTGGCCGAAGGCGACAACCACATCGTGGTGGTGCCGGGCGCGAACGCGCAGGTGACGCCGACGCAGATCGAAGCCGCGCAACGAGCCTTCGAGAAGGCCGATGCCATCCTGGTGCAGATGGAGATTCCGCTCGAAAGCGTGGAAGCCACGCTGCGGCTGGGACAGCGCGTCGGCAAACCGGTGATCCTCAACCCGGCACCCGCCCAGCCGCTGCCTATCGAGTGGCTGAAGCTCGCGCGCTACCTCACGCCCAACCAGCACGAACTGGCTATCCTGCTCGGCGCCGATGCTCATGAAGACTTCCGTTCATTGATGCATCGTTCACCGGCACCGCTCGTGCTGACGCGTGGCGGCGACGGGGCATGGTTCCGCGAAGAAGACGAACCGGTGCATCAATCGGGCTTCAAGGTCGACGTGATCGACACCACCGGCGCGGGTGATACCTTCAATGCGGCGCTGGCCGTATTCCTCCACGAAGGATTGGCCTCCGCCGTGCGCAAGGCCTGCGCCGCTGCCGCTCTATCGGTCACGCGACTGGGCGCGCAGGGCGGCATGCCAACGCGTGGCGAACTCGACGCCTTCCTGGCGGCGCACCCCATCCGCCTGTAGGAGCGCACCCAGTGCGCGACCGCGACGCGTTGATGTATCTCGCACGACGGTCGTCGTGGTTTGGCTCAACGCTCCGTAGGCTTTTCGCGCACTGGGTGCGCTCCTACAAAGAGCCGCGGTTGCGACCGCTTAGTCCGACGGCCCCGGTGCCAGCACTTCGCGCTGACCGTTGATGCCCATCGACGACACCAGGCCGGCCGCTTCCATCGCCTCGACCAGTCGTGCCGCGCGGTTGTAGCCGATGCGGAACTGCCGCTGCACGAAGGAGATCGACGCACGCCGCGAGCGCAGCACGAAGGCGGCCGCCTCGTCGTACAGCGGATCGAGTTCGGCATCACCGCCTTCCTCGGTGAACAACTCGCCCGAGCCTTCGCCCGGCGGACCCGCGAGGATCTCGTCCTTGTAATCCGGCTCGCCGTACAGCTTCAGGTGCGCCACGATGCGATGCACTTCCTCGTCCGCGACGAAGGCACCGTGCACGCGCTGCGGATAACCCGTGCCCGGCGGCAGGAACAGCATGTCGCCCTGGCCGAGCAGCGATTCGGCGCCCATCTGGTCGAGGATCGTGCGCGAGTCGATCTTGCACGATACCTGGAACGCGACGCGCGTGGGAATGTTCGCCTTGATCAGTCCGGTGATCACGTCGACCGAAGGACGCTGCGTCGCGAGGATCAGATGGATGCCGGCCGCGCGCGCCTTCTGCGCGAGACGCGCGATCAGCTCCTCGATCTTCTTGCCGGCCACCATCATCAGGTCGGCCAGCTCGTCGATCACCACCACGATCATCGGCAAGGTGTCGAGGGTCCCGGGCACTTCCGGATGCGCGGGGAACGGGTTGAGCAATGGACGTCCAGACGCCTTTGCTTCCTTCACCTTCTGGTTGTAGCCGGCGAGGTTGCGCACGCGCAGATCCGACATCAGGCGATAGCGGTTCTCCATCTCGCCCACGCACCAGGCCAACGCGTTCGCCGCGAGCTTCATGTCGGTGACCACCGGAGCGAGCAGATGCGGGATGCCTTCGTACACCGAAAGCTCGAGCATCTTCGGGTCGATCATGATCAGGCGCACGTCGTCGGGCGTGGCCTTGTACAGCAGCGACAGGATCATCGCGTTGATCGCGACCGACTTGCCCGAACCCGTCGTGCCCGCCACCAGCATGTGCGGCGCCTTGGCGAGATCGGCCACCACCGGCTCGCCGGTGATGCCCTTGCCCATGGCAAGCGTGAGCAGCGAGTCCGAACCGCGGTACTCGCGCGAGTCCAGGATCTCCGCGAGCGCGATCATCTGGCGCTGCTCGTTCGGCAGTTCCAGGCCCATGCAGGTCTTGCCGGGAATCGTCTCGACCACGCGGATGGACGTCCGTCCAAGACCGCGCGCCAGATCCTTCATCAACGCGACGATCTGGTTGCCGCGCACACCTACCGCCGGCTCCACTTCGAAACGCGTGATCACCGGGCCGGCAGACGCACCGACGACGGACACCGGTACCTTGAACTCGCGCAGCCGCTGCTCGATCAACTCTCCCGTCTCCGCCAACTGTGCATCGTCGATCGCGGCGAGTTCGGCACGCGGCGCAGCCAGCAGGGAAAGCGGAGGCAGCATCGCGTTGGGACGCTGGCGCGGCGGCGCGCCGGCACGCAACGGCGCGATGCTGGCCGGCGGCGCGACGAGATCATCGTCGTTGGCGGCGATGCTTCGTCCCCGCACGGGCGTCGATGCCGCTGCCGGCGCGACCGATGCGGTATCCAGCTCGAATGGTTCTTCCGCCAATGGCAGCACCGGCTCCGATCCGACGTCCTGCACTGGCGCGGTCGCCGCCGGCGCGGCGATGGCATGCTCGGCAGGCGCCACAGCGGCGACGACACCGGACGGTTCCGCAACGCGCATGGTGGCTTGCGTCGCTCGCGACACGATGGTGGACGTGCTCGCCTGCGATGCGCTCGCCATGGCCGGGGCGGCGGGGCGGCGCGAGAGCGGCGCCGGCACCGAAGAGGCCAGTCCATGCTTGGGCATCAGCCAGGGTTCGCGGATGATCTTTTCCTGCCGCGCCGCATGACGCACACGGGTGGGTGCTGCGGCGACGATGGGCTGGGGCGGTTCAATGGTCGCCGATGACCGCTGCGGCAGCGATGGCGCTGGCGCCTGGGTTCGGCGTTGCTCGACGGCACGCGGGCGACGCGGCTTAGCCGATTGCCTTTCCTTGCGACGCACCGCGCCGCCCGCACGGCGAACGCCCGTCGTGTTTCCACGGCGGGTCGCCAAGGTATCGACGCCGCGTTGGAGCAGGGCAGCCAGCACATCGACACACGAGGACAAGCGCTGGAATATCGCGCGCCAGCCCACCCCGAGGTACCAGGGCAGCGCAGTGGCCATGACGCCCAGCATGACGAGCACGGTCAACCATCCACCGAACGTACCGCCGATGCCGTGCGAAAGCGCCCGGCACACCGCGCCGCCGAGCTGTGGATCATCGGTGTACTGGTCGACCACCAGCCCTTCCAGCGTCGCGCTCGCCAGCAACACCAGCACCGCACCCAGCCAGAACCGGATCGTTCCCTGCCCACCAGGTGTGGATAACTTGCGGCGCTTCGACAGCGAAGCGCCGACACGCCAGAACAGGGGAATCAGCCAGAGGGTGGACAGCCCGAAGCCGCCGAAAAGAAAGGAGAGCATGCCTGAGTGTTCGATGCCGCCGCGTGCAAACTCAGCATGTTAGCGCCGAGTGGTCACTTGAGTCAGCAGATTGTTCTGTAAGCGGCTGTATGCGCTGCCTGAAGGCTTGCTTTTTGGCCGCTTTCTTTGTCATCGCGGTCAAGATTCCACCGATGCCGGTGCGCGACCCGGACGTCAGCGCCTCGGTATCTTCGGGCGGTCCGCGTCATAGGAGGGATCCAGGTTGGCCACCAAGTCGGCCACGACGGCGCGTACGTACGGCGCACCATTGGTCTGTGGCTTCACGTTGATGGTTTCATGGGAGGGAATCTGCTCGATGAGCTTTCCGCTCGCGGTATCGAAAATGCGAATACTTGCCTTGTAGCCAATGCGGGCCGACCTCGAGTTCGACGCGACCGAAACGGCCCCCGCGCCATCGAACATGGCGCCGAAGCTCGGCGTCACCTCGGGGTTGAAATAGATGGCCATCACATAAGGCTTGGCCGTGGATGGCGCCGGCAATCGCCGCGCTTCCAACTCGTCCTTGGTAAACAGCGCGTCCTTCGTATCCACCGGGCTTAGGACAATCTTTCGGTCGCTGGCCCAATCGGAAAAGGCGTATTGCGTCCTCAGGCAGATCGAATCGGAGAGATCGTCCGCAGCTTCACAGGAAACATAGACGGTGAAGCGAGCATGGTTGTCCGCATCGTAGAGCGACAACGATTGCAGCTTGTCCTGGTCCAGGACAGTCGGTTTCCCGGCGCATGCTGAAAGTGACAGGCAGGCACAAAGCATGAAAAGGCGAGAGCTGAAATACATCGTGGACACTCCATCCCATGTGAGAAATCCACCGACCAGGAAAACCCGGCCAGCCTTGCTGATGTAAATCGACGGCTATACGGATATGCCTTGCCGGGGGAGCTCGATCACGAGCCGGCGCGGGCGGTACCAGCTTGGAGGATTTCCGGCCGCTGGGGAAGCTTCGGACGGTGCGCCGCGCCAGGCCCGGCCTCGCCCTACTTGCCGATGCAGAACGAACTGAAGATCGCTCCCAACAGGTCGTCGCTCGTGTAGGTACCGGTGACTTCGCCCAAAGCGTGCTGGGCCTGGCGTAGCTCCTCGGCGACCAGTTCACCCGCCTGGGTCACGCGCAGGACTTCGTCGGCGCGGTCGAGGCGATATTCCACCTGTTCCAGCGCCAGCACATGGCGGCGGCGCGCGCTGAAAGCGCCTTCGCCGCTGCCGGCACCGGCCAGCCGCTTGAGGTGTTCGCGCAAAGCGTCGAGGCCTTCGCCCGTTTTCGCCGAAGCCCACACCCAGATGGCATCGTCGCGTTCCTCGTAACGGGCGTCGGTATGGTCGATGTCGATCTTGTTGATCAATACGAGCCGCTCCACGCTGGAAGGCAGGTCGGCCAGCAGCGATAGATCGTGTTCGGCATGCTGCATGTCGGTGACCAGCAGCGCGACATCGGCACGTGCAAGTTCCCCCTGTGCTCGACGCACGCCTTCCTGCTCCACCGGGTCATCGGTTTCGCGCAGGCCCGCGGTGTCAGCCAGTTCGAGCGCGATGCCGTCGAGGCTGAGGTGCTCGCGCAGGACATCGCGAGTGGTGCCGGCGATGTCGGTGACGATGGCGCGGTCGCTGCCGGACAGCGCGTTAAGCAAACTGGACTTGCCCGCGTTTGGACGTCCGATGATGGCAACCCGCAGACCATCGTTGAGCCGCACGCCACGCTGCGCTTCGCGAAGCAGCCCGGCCAACTGCGCACGCAGCGCATCGAGCTTGTGCATGATCGCCGGATCGGCGAGGAAATCGATTTCCTCCTCCGGGAAATCGATGGCCGCTTCGATGTGCACGCGCAGGCCGATCAACGATGCCAGCAGGTCGTGCACCTTGCGGGAGAACACGCCTTCCATCGAACGCAACGCCGCGCGGGCGCCGGCTTGCGAACGTGCAGCGATCAGATCGGCGACGGCTTCGGCCTGCGCGAGGTCGAGCTTGCCGTTCAAGAATGCGCGTTCGGTGAACTCACCCGGCCGAGCCAGTCGCGCGCCCATCGCACAGACACGGCGCAGCAGTGCGTCGAGCAGTACAGGGCTGCCGTGTCCCTGCAGTTCCAGCACATGTTCACCCGTGTACGACGCCGGCGCAGGGAAGTAGAGCAACAGACCGCGATCGATCAAGTCACCGTCGCGCTCGCGAAAAGCGGTGAAGTGCGCGCGGCGCGGTTCGGGATCGCGACCGAGCAGTTCTGCCGCGATGCCCGGCACCGCAGGCCCGGAAACGCGAAGCACGCCGACACCAGCGGCACCGGGAGCGCTGGCGATGGCGGCGATGGTGTCGGTGGTGGTCATGGGGGAATTATGCAGGGCGGGTACACAGGGAGGAATGCGGAACGTGGGTACCGATGATTCCATCGAAGAAACGAGAGACAACGGTAAAGGCACAAGGCGTTGATACTGCTGCGGTAGGCAGTCTTGCCGCGAGCACCCGCCCCTCACCCCAGCCCTCTCCCCAAAAGGGAGAGGGAGATAAGGCGCGGCAACCGTGCTTCCTCGACGCTTTCTCGCCGCGCTTTAAGTCCTCTTCGCCATGGCGCGTTGCGGCGTGGCCGCTACGTTCGAGGTAGTAACGAGCGCATCCCGGCTGGACTCGGTCGACCGACGCTTCTATCCCACGTACTGCTAAGAGCCTTGGCTCTCAAGGCCACTACTTTGGGTTACTTTTGACGCGAAGCTAATCCCGTGGGATTTTGACTCCGGGCTGATGCCCTCCGCCCTTCCTCGCTCCTCAAAGCTGGCGCCATCCATGGCGCCTCCCCGCGTGCGGGCCGGCTTCGCCGTTCGCACGCAAAAGGCGCGTGCGTGGGCCAGCAAAAGAAAAGTGGCTCGAGCTTCCCACGGGGACTAGCTGCGCGTCGCCCCACAGGGACTCCCTTCGGTCGCAAGCGGCAACCTAGCGGCGGCATGGCAACCGAAGGCAACACCCGCTCTCACAAGACCGATAAAAGTGCAGCCCACGGCGAAAGGCTGTCGCGCACAGGGTGCGCTCCTACACAGAAGGCGAGCGTCGCCGTGAGCGGAAACCATACGAAAAAAAGGCCGCTTCAGCGGCCTTTTTCTCCGAACCCTTTGCAACGATCAGGCCGCCTTGGCCTTCTCGTCCGCGCGCTCCACGCTGCGCGTGATCAGCCACTGCTGCGCCAGGCTGGTGATGCCGTTGACCACCCAGTACAGCACCAGGCCGGCCGGGAAGAACAGGAACATGAAGCCGAACACCACCGGCATCACCTTCATCATCTTCTGCTGCGCCGGATCCATGCCCGCGGCCGACGGCGACAGCCACTGCGTGGCCAGCATCACCAGGATGTAGATCACCGGTAGCACGAAGAACGGATCGGGCGCGGAAAGATCGTGGATCCAGCCGAAGAACGGCGAGTGGCGCAGCTCCACGCTCTCCATCAACACGCGGTACAGACCGAAGAACACCGGCATCGTGATGAGCACCGGCAGGCAGCCCGACATCGGGTTGACCTTCTCCTTCTTGTACAGCTCCATCATGGCCTGCTGCATCTTCATCTTGTCGTCGCCGTAACGCTCCTTGAGAGCGGTCACGCGCGGCTGCAGCTTGCGCATCTTGGCG
Source organism: Dyella jiangningensis (assembly GCF_003264855.1). Lineage (NCBI taxonomy): Bacteria > Pseudomonadati > Pseudomonadota > Gammaproteobacteria > Lysobacterales > Rhodanobacteraceae > Dyella > Dyella jiangningensis. Next base: position 144,086 of record NZ_NFZS01000007.1, read on the forward strand.
CCGGAGCGGAACTGCGCGGCGGTCAGCTTCCACAGCGCGGCCTTCAGCAGCAGCACCAGCAGGATGATGGCAACGCCCCAGTTGCCGCTGATGGCGTGCAGCTGCGACAGCAGCCAGTGCAGCGGCTGCGCCACGACCGTCAGCCAGCCGTAGTTGGTGGTGAGATCGAGGCCCGGCGCCACGGTGTCGAGCGTGCCCTGCAGCTTTGGGCCCACGTAGAGGCGCGAGGCGGTGGCGATGCTCTGGCCCGGTGCCACGCTCAGCGCAGGGCCGACGGCGCGGATCAGATACACCGGCTGGGCCGTGTCCGCATTGATCACGCTGGTGCTATAGGTGTTGGCGTCCTGCGCCGCGGGAATCCAGGCGACGAAGAAGTAATGCTGCAGCATCGACGCCCAGCCACCGGTGATCGGATGATTCAGCGGCTTCTTGGCGAAATCGGCGAAGGGCAGGGTGGTCATCTTCTCTTCGGGGCTGTACCACGCCGCGCCATAGAAGCTGTGCGAGGACGGGTCACTGAAGTTCTGCCACCAGCTCTTCTGCTGTGCCGGCGCCACGCGCTGCAGCTGCTCGTAGGCATTGCCCTGCCACGCCGTGCTGCCACCGTTCTCGATCTTCTGATCGAGGGTGACGACGTAGCTGCCGCGCTTGAGCGCGTAGGACTTGGTGACCTTCAGGCCCGAGGCATCGGACCAGGTCAGGTCGACCTTGAGTTCGTCCTGGCCCTGCGCCAGTGCATAACGGGTTTGCGCGGCCTGGAACACGGCGCGGTGATCCGGCGCTGTACCCTGATTGCTGACCAGGCCGCTCTGCGCGACGAAGTACTGCGAGCGTTCGTCATCGAGCAGGCGGACCGGTGCGGGGTCCGGATCCTTCTTGGTGCGCGGCACGGCCGGGTAGTGGAGCAGCTCCGAACGCACCACGGTGCCGCCGCGGGTGTCCACCGTGAGGCGCAGCACGTCGGTGCTGATGGTGATGAGCTGTGTGGACGCTTCGGTCGTGGTGCCCGGCACGGCCGCCGGCGCGCTAGAGGAAGTTGCACCCGGCACGCTGCCGTCGGCCGGTGCCGCTGCGGTCGACGAGGTGGCTGTCGTCGCGGCGGCCGCTTGCGGCTGCGGGCTGTAATCCTTCTCCCAGGCCATGAACAGCAGGTAGGCCACGGCCAGCAGGGCGAAGATGAGGAACGTGCGCGTTTGATTCATCGCGGAGCAGATCCGATGCATGCCGCGACAACGGGCCGCGGAAGAGGGTGGATAAAGGTCAACGCACGATTGTGCCGGCCGCATCGCCCGGCTTCAATGTGGCCTCGAGCCTCACGGAGCGCAGCTTCTTCCAGAGCAGGTGCAGTTCGTCGAGCAGCTCCGGGCCCGGCAGGCTCACGGCCTGCTCGCGCGCCATCACCATGAGGTCGATGGGCGGAAGCTCAAGGCGGTGGCGCCGGAAGGATTCGCGCACCAGGCGCTTGATGCGGTTGCGATCGACCGCGCGCTTGGACACGCGCTTGGAAATGGCCAGCCCCAGGCGCGGGTGGTCCAGATCATTCGGACGATAGCGCACAGAAAAACAGCGGCCGCCGAAGCGGCCGCTGGCATGACGCAGAGCAGCGAAATCACCGGCGCGGCGAAGCCGCGCCTCGCGCGGCAGGCCGGCGGCACGCATGGTGAGCGCGCCGCTTACGGGATCAGGCGCTTGCGGCCCTTGGCGCGACGTGCGTTCAGGACCTTGCGGCCATCGGCGGTCGCCATGCGGGCGCGGAAACCGTGGGTACGGGCGCGCTTGAGCTTGCTGGGTTGGAAGGTACGCTTCGACATGGCTCTGTCCGAAGTTAAAGTGATAAAAAGGTTGGAAATTATGCGGGGTTACGGCAGGCCCTGTCAAATCCTTCGCCAAAAAGGTTGACAGAAGCCTGTTCGCTTCCTGTGGATATCCATGTGGATATCCATGCCATGAAGGAGGGCTCGTGCTGCTAGACTTGCCGGTCCACCCCGCGCGAAAGCGCTCCTTCCAGTGGTTGAAAA